>JAGCUP010000178.1 GCA_017962765.1 Muribaculaceae bacterium
CACAGAAATCGGCAGCATGGCGTTCTACAATTGCACCGGCTTGACGAGCGTGACCATCCCCAACTCCGTCACAGCAATCGGCCGCATGGCGTTCTACAATTGCACCGGCTTGACGAGCGTGACCATCCCGAACTCCGTCACCACCATCCCCGACTATGCGTTCGAGAGTTGCAGCGGTTTGACGAGCTTGACCATCCCCAACTCCATCACCTCAATCGGCAACGAGGCGTTCCAGGCTTGCACCGGACTGACGAGCGTGACCATCCCGGGCTCCGTCACCTCCATCGGCGACAGGACCTTCCAGGGTTGCACCGGCCTGACGAGCGTGACCATCCCGGGTTCAGTCACCTCCATCGGCAAATATGCGTTCGATGGCACGGCTTGGTATAAAAATCAGCCCGAAGGATTGGTTTATGCTGGGCTTGTGGCATATAAATATAAAGGAACGATGCCTGCGGGAACTACTGTAACTATTAAAGAAGGAACGAAAGGAATTGCCAACGGTGCGTTCCAGTATTGCAGCGGCCTGACGAGCGTTGACATCCCGAGCTCCGTCATCATCATTGGCAATAGTGCGTTCTCCGGTTGCAGCGGCTTGACGGTGATTTATAGCCTAATTCAAAACCCTCTCAATGTGCAATTGGGGAATAGTGTGTTTAACCAAGTTGATAAATCAAATTGCAAGCTGTATGTGCCAGCAGGCACTGTCGATTTATATAAAGAAGCCGACCAGTGGAAAGATTTTGAGCACATCATGCCCTATGGTAGGCCGGGCGATGTAAATGGTGACGGCATCGTGAGCGGCGCCGACGTGACGGCGCTCTACAACGTGCTGCTCGACGGAGCCACACCCAGCGGCAACGCCGACGTGAACGGCGACGGCATCGTGAGCGGCGCCGACCTGACCGCCCTCTACAACCTGCTGCTCAATTAGGAATCAGGAATGAGGAACTGATTCAATTAGGAAAACTTAAATGCGAACCACGCAGTGCTTGCCCTTCGGGTCGTGAGCATTTCGTGGTTCGCTTTGTAAAAACTCCTTTACACTTCAAACTCCGTAGAAACAAAAAAGCGAAGCAAAGGCATCGAAAAGGCGACGTTATGAAAAAATATTTGGCCAAGTCGCAAAAAAGCACTAATTTTGCACGCCGTTAGCGACACGACGCCTGGTCCGGTAGCTCAGCTGGATAGAGCAACAGCCTTCTAAGCTGTGGGCCCTGGGTTCGAATCCCAGCCGGATCACGAAATTTATCCCGTCCTCGAGCCGAAGGCGGGCTTTTTACATCCACTCGTCTTTGGGCAAGGGCAACTGCACAGGCGCATCCTTTTGAAGCCAGAATGTGTGTGAATTGGCTCTTCTATTTGTTTACTCGACTACTGCAATTATATGGAAAAAGAATTATTGAGCGGTATTGTTCCCATTACCTTTGAGGGCGTGGAGATTGCGCGGCCCATGGTTATTGCTGGGCCATGCAGTGCTGAGAGCGAGCGACAAGTGCTCGACACGGCTCGCGCCTTGGCGCAGGCGGGCGTGAAAATATTTCGCGCCGGGGTGTGGAAACCGCGCACTCGGCCCGGTGGCTTCGAAGGGGTAGGGCAATGCGCCCTGCAGTGGCTCAACACTGTCAAAGAGAAGACCGGGATGCTGGTGGCGACAGAGGTTGCCACGCGCGAACACGTGATGGCGGCGCTTGATGCAGGTATCGATATCCTGTGGATAGGTGCGCGCACCAGTGCTAATCCCTTCGCCATTCAGGAAATCGCCGATGCCCTCGAGGGAAGGGACGATGCTACCGTCTTCGTCAAGAATCCTGTCAATCCTGACTTGGAATTGTGGATGGGTGCCTTACAGCGTATCTATAATGCCGGCGTGCGTCGCCTCGGAGCCATCCATCGCGGGTTCAGCGCCTATGGTGAGCATGTGTATCGCAATGTGCCGCAGTGGCATATTCCACTTGAGCTGCATCGCCGTGTGCCCTCGCTGCCCATCCTGTGCGACCCGTCACACATGGGTGGCCGCCGCGAACTCGTAGCATCGATTTCACAACAAGCCCTTGACATGGGTTTCGATGGTCTTATCGTGGAAGCGCACTGCGACCCCGACCATGCTTTGAGCGACAAGGAGCAGCAAGTGACACCCGAAGCGCTCAACAGCATTTTGCAAGCCCTCGTGGTGCGCGACACGCACTACTCGACCGAGAGTCTTGACCTGTTGCGCGAACAAGTCGACCGTTGCGACAACGAGCTGCTTGAAGTGCTCGCCAAGCGCATGACGGTGTGCCGCGACATAGGTCGCTACAAGAAAGAGCACAGTATGCAGGTGGTGCAGAATACGCGCTACGACGATGTCCTCAGCTCGCGCGTGAGCCAAGCTGCCGCGATGGGTCTCGGCGAGGAGTTCGTACGCTCGGTAATGGTGGCCATTCACGAGGAATCGGTGAAGCAGCAAATTGAAATCCTCAATCGCCCGGAAGAAGGACAGCAATAAAATTCCTCTTTTTGGGGTCGAAAAACTATTACTTTTGGGGAGAGGTGAAAAGTGCCATTTTGGGGGAGAGTGAAAAAGTTTTTTCGGCTAAAAATGGGCGTTTGTGGTTAAAATGAGCCTATTCGTTGAAAAAAGTTTGTCACATTGACAAACATTTTTAACTTTGCACCGTGTGTTTTTCATGGTATTAGATTTAAAGTAATGGTGAAGGCTGTCGTGAGACATTCTTCACTTTCTTTTTATACCCCCGTTATCTTTTCTTTTTGTGGACGCCGTAGGCTTTGAAGCGGTAGTCGCAACTCACCTTTCCCTCAACAATCTGGTTAAGTTTTTTCCGTATCAGTTGCTTGCGGATGGGCGAGATGTGGTCGATGAACACGTGCCCGTCAAGGTGGTCATACTCGTGTTGAATCACACGTGCCAGGTAGCCCTCGATGACCTCGTGGTGCGGTTCCCAATTCTCGTCGAAATAGTCGATGGTGAGGCGGCTGTGTCGCGTCACGTTTTCATGGATGCCGGGCAGGCTCAAGCATCCCTCTTCGCGAGTGAAAGCCTTGCTTTCCTCGTCGATTTCAATCTTGGGGTTGATGAGCACGAGACGCTTGTCTTTGAGCTCGGGGAATTTGTCGGCAAGGACGTTAACGTCGATGTAGATAAGTCGCAGGCTCTCGCCCACCTGTGGTGCGGCGATGCCGATGCCGTCGCTGGCATACATGGTTTCTTTCATGTTCTCGATGAGTTCGGCAAGGCCTTCGTGGTCTTTTTCGACGGGTTGGGCGATAGCCCTGATTACGGGTTGTCCGTAGAGATAAATAGGCAGTATCATACTTGTGATGGGGTGTTATAGATGCTTTGCAGATAGTCGGTGAGAATGATAGTGGCGGCAATGCTGTCGACACGCGACTTGTCGCGTCGGTCGCTTTTTTTCATGCCGCCGTCAATCATGGCGCGGTGGGCTAGTGTAGAGGTGAATCGCTCGTCGTAGGTTTCCACTTTGAGGTCGGGCAACACCTTTGCCAGACGGTTGAGGAAGGGCGTAATATAGCGCATGCTTTCGCTGGGTTGGCCGTTGAGTTGCGTAGGGCATCCCACCACCAACAAATCGACCGGTTCGCGCGACACATAATCCTTAATGAAGTCGACGAGGGTGCCCGAGGGTACGGTGGCGAGGCCGTTGGCGGCAATACGGAGTGTGTCGGTGACGGCCACGCCGCACCGCTTTTTTCCGTAGTCAATTGCCATGATTCGTCCCATAAGCGTGCAAAATTACTTGATTTGCGTTAATTCAGCAAGAAGAGCGGCCGTTTTTTGGCGAAATTCACTAATTTTGGATACATTTGCGGCATGAAACGAGTTACGAGGAAAATAGAGTTGCTGGCACCGGCACGCATGGCCTCGGTTGGAATGGCTGCTATCGACTGTGGCGCCGATGCCGTGTATATTGGAGCGTCTCGCTTTGGTGCGCGCGCCCAGGCTGGTAATTCGGTGGCCGACATCGGGCGATTGTGCGACCATGCTCATCGCTATGATGCGCGCATCTATGCCACCGTGAACACCATCCTCTTTGACCACGAACTCAAGGAGGTGGAGCGGCTGGTCAAGGAGCTCTACGCCGTGGGTGTCGATGCCCTCATAGTCCAGGACATGGCGCTGTTGCGCCTCGACATACCGCCCATCGCGCTCCATGCCAGCACGCAGTGCGACATTCGCACACCCGAGAAGGCGCGTTTCCTCGCTTCGCTGGGATTTTCCCAATTGGTGCTGGCGCGCGAGTTGTCGCTCGAGGAAATTGCAGCCATAGCACGCGAGGTGGAGGTTCCCATCGAGGCTTTCGTACATGGCGCGTTGTGCGTGAGCTACAGTGGCTGTTGCCAGGCGAGCCATGCTTACCGCGGTCGCAGTGCTAACCGCGGCGAGTGTGCCCAGCTGTGCCGCCTGCCATACGACCTCGTCGATGGCGACGGCCGCGTGTTGGTCAGCGGCAAGCACTTGCTTTCGTTGCGCGACTTCAACGCTACCTCGTCGCTCGCCGCGATGATTGAAGCGGGCGTGTCCTCGTTCAAGATTGAGGGTCGCCTCAAGGACGAATACTATGTGAAAAATATCGTGGCGCACTATCGTCAACGCCTTGACGAGATCATCGCTGGCGACGACACGCTGGAGAGAGCCTCTACGGGCCGCAGTGTGCCGGGCTTTGAGCCTAATCCGGCAAAGAGTTTCAACCGCTCGTTCACTACTTATTTTCTCGATGGACATCGCGCCCCGCGTGAAAACGACATGGCCTGCCTCGATACACCCAAGTCGATGGGCGAGCCTATGGGACGCGTCTCGGCTGTCAAGGGCCGAAATATCACTATTGCGACGCCGATGGCGATGGCCAATGGTGATGGATTCAGCTTCTTTGGTGCCGACGGCACATTCACGGGTTTTCGTGCCAACACGGTGAACGGACGACGTGTGACCACGCTCGACAAGGTGAAGATTGCCCCTGGCACGATGGTCTATCGCACCCGCGACAAGGCTTTCAACGACGCGCTCACCAGCGCCGTGGCATGCCGCATGCTGACGGTGGATGCCGAACTGCGCAGAACGAGTGATGACTTGGTGCTTACCCTCAGCGACGAGCGCGGATGCCGCGTGACACATGCCGTGGAGGCTCAAGGAGTGGGGGAGGCCCGCCAGCCTCAAGGAACTAAGCAGCGCGAGGTGCTTGCGAAGTTGGGCGACACCGTTTACTCATTGCGCGAGACCACGGTGCTCGACGATGTGTTTGTGCCAGCCTCGTTGTTGACGCGGTTGCGGCGCGAAACGGTGGAATTGCTCGACCGCACCCACGCCTTCACCCGTAAGGTGCCGATGCGCCTTCCTGAAGACCGCGAAGCTCAGTGTCCAAAGACCACGCTTACCAACGTGGATAACGTGGCCAATGCACTTGCACGACAACTTTATCTCGACCATGGTGTCACCGACATCGAGCCGGCTCTTGAATGTCGCACCGAGCCTGTTGAGGAGGGCACTACAGTGATGCGCACGCGCTATTGCCTGCGACGGCAGCTTGGCGCTTGCCTGCGCGACCCAAAAGCACGCCGCTTGCCCGCCACGCTATTGTTGCGCAGCGGCGACGTAAAGATGCGCATCGAGTGTGATTGTGCCCGTTGCGAAATGCGGTTGGTCACGTCGCGATAGGGTAGTATCGTTACAGTGTCAAGGCGTTGGGCACACGTTCCTCGAGGAGAGCAAAATCGACTACCTCCTTGATGGTGTTGACATAGTGGAACGTAAGTCCTTTCAGGTAGATGTCCTTGATTTGTTCCACGTCCTTCTTGTTTTGTTCGCACAACACGATGTCGGTGATGCCGGCGCGTTTCGCTGCCAGAATTTTCTCCTTGATGCCGCCCACGGGCGTCACCTTGCCGCGCAGTGTGATTTCGCCCGTCATGGCGAGGTGGTCGCGCACGCGCCGTTGAGTGAACGACGACACGAGCGAGGTGACCATCGTCACGCCTGCCGAGGGGCCGTCCTTGGGAATGGCTCCGTCGGGCACATGGATGTGCACGTTATATTTGTCGAAGAGGTCAGGGTCGATATCGAAGAGCTGGCTGTGCGACTTGAGGTATTGTAGCGCGATGACGGCGCTTTCCTTCATGATGTCGCCCAGGTTGCCGGTGAGCGACAGTTTCTCGCCCTTGCCACGTGATAGCACCGATTCGATAAACAGGATTTCGCCGCCCACCTCGGTCCAAGCCAAGCCGGTGACGACGCCTGCCAGGTCATTGCCCTCGTACTGTTCCTTGGGGTATTCCACACCCAAATAGTCCTTGAGGGCCGAAGCCTCGACGGTGGTGGGGAAGGGGTCGCCGCTCGCCTTCTTACGCGCGATTTTGCGCAGCACCTTGGCGATTTTCTTCTCCAGCTCACGCACACCGCTCTCGCGTGTGAAATTCTGGATGATGGCTTCGAGGGCCTCCTTGCTGAATTTCACCTCGCGTGGCTCAAATCCGTTTTCTGCCAACTGTTTGGGGACAAGGTGGCGTCGAGCTATTTCGAGTTTTTCTTCGGCGATGTAGCTGTTGATTTCTATCACCTCCATGCGGTCGAGCAACGGCTTGGAGATAGTGGCCAACGAGTTGGCGGTAGCGATGAACAGCACTTTCGACAGGTCATAGTCCACGTCGATGTAGTTGTCGTGGAAATGGCTATTCTGTTCCGGGTCGAGCACCTCGAGCAGCGCACTGGCAGGGTCGCCCTTGAAGTCTTGGCCCACCTTGTCGATTTCGTCGAGCACGATGACGGGATTCGATGTGCCGCACTTGGCCATAGCTTGCATGATGCGGCCAGGGAGCGCACCGATGTAGGTGCGGCGGTGGCCACGGATTTCGGCCTCGTCGTGCAGGCCGCCGAGCGAGATGCGCTCGTAGTTGCGGTTGAGGGCCTCGGCCACCGAGCGTCCTAACGATGTCTTGCCCACGCCCGGAGGGCCGTAGAGACAAAGGATGGGCGCTTTGAGGTCGCCACGCAGTTTGAGCACCGAGAGGTGTTCGAGGATTCGGTCTTTCACGTCGTCGAGTCCGTAGTGGTCGCGGTTGAGCTTGGCTTCCACCTTCTTGAGGTTGAAGCTGTCGCGCGATTGTTTGTCCCACGGCAGGTTCAGCAGTGTGTCGAGGTAGCTGTATTGCGTGGAGTAGTCAGGCGACTGTGGGTGCAGCCGCTCAAGTTTGCGCAGCTCCTTGTCGAAGTGGGCGGCGGCAGCCTCGCTCCACTTCATGTTGCGGGCGCGCTCTTCCAGCATGGGGATGTCGTCATCGGCGCCCAATTCTTCCTGGATGGTCTTGAGCTGCTGTTGCAGGAAGTGTTCGCGCTGTTGTTGCGTCATTTCCTCGCGGGTGCGCTCGTTGATGTCGGCTTTGAGCTCGACGAATTGTGCTTCTTGCTTGAGCATGTGATACAGCATGAAGGCGCGCCGCTTCACGTCGGTTTGCTCGAGCAAGGTCTGCTTTTGCTGCGACGTGAGTGGAATGTTGGTGGCGAGGAAGTGGATGAGATAAACGGGATCGTCGATGTTCTTGATGGCAAACATCAACTCGCGCGTGCCTTGGCCCATGCTGTTGAGCATCTTCATGGTCACCTCGCGCATCGAACTGATAACGGCCTCAAATTCGCGGTCGTCACGCTCGGGGTTGGTCTCCTCAATGAGCGTGCAGCGGCCTTTGAGGAAGGGTTCGGTCTGCGTGAGTTCCTCGAGGCGCACCAGCGAGCGGCCTTGCAGGATGACGTTGGTTGACTTGTCGGGCAGGTGGAGCACCTTGATGAGGTTGGCGACCACGCCTACCGAATACAAGTCGTTGAACCCAGGCTCATCGATACTGCTGTCGCGCTGGCACACTACGGCGATAGGACGGTTGTTGCGCTGTACGTCCTTGATGAGCGCCAGCGACTGCGGGCGTGTCACCGCGATGGGCAGCGTGGACCCCGGAAACATGACCATGTCGCGCAGGGCCATCACTGGCATGCCGTCGAGGTTGGCCGTCTGCAGTTGCCCATTGTAGGGCGCTTCGGTGTGTATCTCGGCGAAGATGGGAACCACCTGTGTGCCCCCTTCGGCCTCGTTTTCTATATCGTTGTAAAATTTAATCATTTTGTCCTCTAAATGTGTTTGGGCTGCAAAGGTAGTGAATAATTGCGGAGTAAACAAATTGACAAGTAAACAAGTTAACGAGTAAACGAGTAAACAAGCAATCGAGGCGACCCTGAGGCCGCCTTCATGCTGAGTTTTTGGAACTTCGCAGTTTTACTGCTCGAGCAAGATTTCGTATAGTGCGGTCACGTCGGCGCCATTGACGATGCCGTCGCCGTTCACATCACCGCGCAAAGTGGGATTTGGGTCGTTTCCATTACCCCAGGCTTCAATATAGACGAATTCTTTCCACACATCGGCCACCCACCACATTTGCTCACTCTCTTTAGGGACATAGAGGACGCAAGTTTCTGTGTCAACACCCTCAAAAGCGTCACTGCTTGCGCTAACAGGCCTTGGGCGTTTGCAATAAATTTTGTTCAGGCTCTTACAGCCAAGGAACGATTGTTGGCCAACAGCGGTCACCGAAGTGGGGATGGTCAAAGTCGTCAGGTTGGTGCCACCTGCAAACGCAAAAGCGTTAATGCGTGTGGTCCCTTCGGGAATGTCCAAGTCTTGGACTTCGGCGCCATTACAATAAAGGTGGTGGGCGTTATAAAGTGGATTTGCTGACTTGTCACCGAAATAGATACCGCACCACTTCGCAAGGTCGGGAGTGGTGACGCCAGTCAAACTGGTGCAGTTGGTAAAGGTACTCTTGGCAATGGCGGTAACTGAACTGGGAATGATGATGCTTGTCAAGCAGCTGCAATTAGCAAAAGCCCATTCTTCAATAAGGGTGACCGATTCCGGTATAACGACACTCGTCAGATTGGTGCAACCATTGAATGTGTTACTGCAAATGCGTGTGATTTTGTTGGGTAGTGTTACATTCTTCAAATTAGTGCACCCCGAGAATAGAAATCCGCCTATGAAAGTGACGTTGTCCGGGATAGTCACATCCGTTAGGCCAGTGCAGCCCATAAACGCATATCCACGTATGTCCGTGATAGAGCTGGGAATAGAAACCCCCGTCACGTCGGTGCAACCGCGAAATGAATAAAAGTCAATTTCAGTGACAGGATAGGAGGCACCATTATAGGTCACTTTGTCGGGGATAGATATGTTACCACTAAGGTTAGAGTAAGTCGGAGGGGTGGAATAGTTTGTCTCATAGGTAACTGAAACCGAGACGCCATCTTGGTTGATTTTGTAGCACAAACCGTTGTCCATGAAGTCGTAGGCGTTGGCGGGCAGGGCGGTCAGCAAGGCCACCACCATCAATACTGAGTTGAAAAGTTTGGTTTTCATATATTTAGAATCAATTAATAGTCGTTTTTTTAGGTGCAGATAGCGGTTGCAGCCGCAGTGTTTTAAGATTGCTGCAAATTTAGCAAAAATTTCTCACCAATCAAAAAAAGGTGGCAATTTTCCTGCGAATTCAAATTCCGTTAAGAAGTGATTTTTACGAAATGTTCTTTTTTTATTGAAATTTGCTTTTAATGTACTGAAATTTTGTATTATTTGCACAAAATAACGTGTAATCGCACATTAAGAAAAGACGTGTAACTCCACGAAAGGAACAGATGGTCGCGGATTAATAATTGCCCGCTAAAAAGCGACTGTTCATTGGAACAGCGTAGCCGAGTCGAAAAAAGTGGTGCTGCTTGTGAGGAGGTGTCGTTTATTAGTATTATCTTTGTCACAAGAAATTGTAGGTATGTACGCTTTGGCCGATTGTAATAACTTTTTTGTGTCGTGCGAGCGGGTGTTCAACCCGTCGCTCAACGGGCGTGCCGTGGTGGTGCTCTCGGGCAACGACGGCTGCGTGATTGCGCGCAGCAACGAGGCCAAGGCGCTCGGCATCCCCATGGGTTGCCCGGCGTTCCAAATCAAGGACCACACCGACCCTCGCGGCGTGGTGCAACTGTCGGCACGCCACATCGTATATCGCGACATGTCGCAGCGAGTGATGATGATACTGGGCAGCGAGTTTGAAAAGATTGAGGTGTATTCAGTCGATGAGGCCTTTTTCAAATTGCCCGATGAAGACGAGGAAAAACTGCGTGCTCGGCTGGTTCGTCTGGTTGAAAAAATCTATCGTTATGTGGGCATCCCGGTGAGTATCGGCTTCGCGCCCACGCGCACCCTTGCCAAGCTCGCGGCAGAAAAGGCAAAGAAAGACCCGATGAATAGGGAACGCGTGAAAGGGCTTGTGCGACAAAATGATATAGAGGAAAGTTTAAGCAATACTTCAATTGATGACGTGTGGGGTGTGGGGCGCAAACTTACCAAGGCGTTGCGTCAGCGCGGCGTGTTCAACGCCTGGCAACTGGTGCAATTCCCCACATCGCTGTTGCGGTCGCTGTTCTCCATTACCATGGTGAGGACACAGGCCGAGCTGCGCGGTATCGATAGCGTGAGCATTAACCCCGTTGACATAGCCCACAAGTCGATAATGAACTCGCGCACTTTCGGCCACGTGATTAAGTCGCAACGCGAGATAGCCGACGCCGTGCTCAATTTCGCCGCTCACTGCGCCAAGCAGCTGCGCGACGAGCACTCGCTGGCGCGCTTGGTCACGGTGTATGTGCGCGGCGACCACTTCCGAGAGGACCTGCCGTTCTATTCCAACTCTTGCCAGGTGCGCCTTGAAACGCCCACATCGGGGACGCCCGAAATAGTGTCGGCGGCGCTGCAGGCGTTCCACAGTATCTTCCGAGAGGGATTTTATTACCGTAAGGCGGGCGTGATGGTGAGCGACATCGTCGATGCCGGCCATGTACAGCTCGACGTGTTTGCCGAGCAACATGCCTCGAAAACGCGCAAACTGATGGCCGCTGTTGACCACATCAACAACGCGCTCGGAAAGAAAGCGGTGACCCTCGTGCCCCAGCAGTTAGGGAAAGGCGAATGGAAGCCTACGCAAAGTCACACGGCGCGACAGAGTGCCACGCTGCATATTCACACGGGCATGTCGCCCATTAGAAAAGAGAAAAGTTGAATTTCGTTTCGAGGCCGTTAATTAGGCCATAAATGGCGATGACCAGGATAAGGCCGCCCATAATGCGGTTGATGAGCATCATGCTGCCCATGTTGATGCGCGCGCGCACCTTATCTACAATATAGGTGATGCCCCACCACCATATCAAGGCGCCCACCACAATGAACACATAACCCAAAATATAGTGGTAGAAGTATTTACACTCGGCAGGGAATCCCTGTGCGGCAAATAGCGGGAGGATGAGCAGCACGATGAGCGGGTTGGAGAGCGTAAACAGGAAGCCGGTGAGAATATCCTGGGTAATCTTATTCTTGTTACGCTTCAGTTCCTCGACTTTCTGCTCCATCTTGCGTTTTTTGCCCTTCTTGCCTTTCTTCTTGATGGGCTCGTCGATGCGCTCACTGCTCGAGGGAATGTGTATCATCATGTAAAGGGCGTAAACAATCAGAATTATGCTGCCAATGATTTGCAGCTCGGTCTGGTAACCATTGATGAAATCAATCATCGACAGACCGAAGCCCGCTAACAGACAGTAGAAAATGTCGCTGATGGCGGCGCCTACGCCCGTGTAGAGTCCCGACTGGCGCCCATTGTTAATCGTGCGCTGCACGCACAATATGCCAATGGGGCCCATGGGGGCCGAGAGCATGATGCCGATGGTGACACAACCTATTATTATTGATATGAGTACACCCATAATTCACAAAAACCCTGCAAAGGTAAATAAAATTTTTCAAACAAAAACATTTTTTCACCAAAATTAATGAGCTGTGAGCATTGAGCTGTGAGCATTGAGCTGTGAGCATTGAGCTATGAGCTGTGAGCTATGAGCTGTGAGCATTGAGCTGTGAGCATTGAGCTGTGAGCATTGAGCTGTGAGCTTGAGCATTGAACTGTGAGCATTGAGTTGTGAGCATTGAGCTATGAGCATTGAGCGAAGAGATGCTCAACTGTAATCTATTATCTATAAACTATAAACTGTATTACCTGTGGCAGATGGCGGCGAAATGGCAGTAGCTGCAGGGTGACCGGTCGACATCTTTCACCATGAGCTGGGTGAAGGGGACTTTAGGGTTGAAGAGGTCGTCGATGGTTTTTCCCATTGCGGTGAGGAACTCGGTGTTGATGTCGCGGTAGTCGTCGAGCTGGGTTCTGCCAATAAGTACGCCCGTTTCGCCCATCTTGCGCAGGGAGTAAATCATGGGCATGATGGCATCGTCGTAGCCGTCCTCGTTCACCTTGACGTAGGCATTGGCATAAAGCAGGAGCTGCAGGATGGCCTTGCGGCGCTTTGTACCTGATTTCTCAACAAACAAATCGTCCATTTTTTTGAACGTGGTGACGTCGTTACCCGTCTTGTAGTCGATGAGGCGCAGCGGACCCTCACCGTTGATGCGGTCGATGCGGTCGGCATAGAACTTGAAGTTGATGGTGTGGCTGCCCAGGGTGAGCGGTGTTTTGCGTTCGCGTTCACACTCCCACACCTCGAAAAAGGCGCCCGGTGCATCGCCCAGTGTGGCGAGGTCGTAGTTGAGTACTTTCTCGACGTAGAGCACGATGGTTTCCATGACGATGGCTGCCTCGCCCTTGAGCGGTGTGCCGTCGTCGTCGCGAGATAAGTACTCCTTGCAGATATTGCGCATCACCGTCGGTCTCAATTCTTCTGGCTTGAAACGGCGTATGTCTTCGGCGTTCACATTGTATTTTCCCTCGCGGCGCTCGCCATTTACATCGGGATAGTATAGTTGCTGCAGCGTGTTGTGTACGATGGAACCGAAAGTGGTCGAATCCATGAAGTCTCCCTTTTCGTTCTCATCGCTGAGGCCCTCGATGCGTTTGAGATAGAACTTGAGGGGACACGTCACATAGTCGTTGAGGGCGCTCGCCGAGAGGTTGCGTGGAGTCTCTTTTTCGTCGGCAAGGAAATGCCGCAGGCGGGCCATGATGCGGTCGTTCTTGGGAACGGCGATTTCGAGTTTTTTGATGGCAGGCAATTCGGTGTTGAATATCGTCTTGTGGAGCGGCACCTTGTGCACCTTTTCGAGTTGGGCCACATAGCGTGAGGGCTCACCGCCCGAGAGTGTGTCGTTGCGTGCGTCGTAGAGGAGGTACACCTTATTGGCACGCGCCAGCAAGTGATAGAAATAATAGGCCCAATTGGCATCTTGGTGCTCGATGGTAGCCATGCCATAGAGAATGCGATTAAATTCGCTCACCATCGACTTGGGACGGAAACGGCGCGGAAGGGTGCGTTCGTTCACGCTAAGCACAATCATGTTCTCGAAGTCGAGGCATCGCGTTTCGAGCAGTCCCATCACCTGGAGGCCCTGCAGCGGGTCGCCCTCGAAAGGCAGCGTGATGCCACTCACGAGTCGGTCGATGAGGTAGAAGAAGGTGTCCTCGGTCACGTTGAGGCCATATTCTTTGAACGATTGCGCGATTTGTTCCACCACATGTCGGTAATGGGTGAGGAACGCGGCCTGCACGCTGAGGGAGGGCTTGTCCTCGCCTTCGCGCGGTGGCAGCGATAGCATGGCCGTCAGCAGTTGGTCAACAAAGGCCATCTGGCTCTTGAGGTAATCGATGGCCGCGTCTACACTATCGCTTTGTCTGAGGGTCGTGAAAAGGGACTTGAGCTGAGAATAGGCGAAGATATTCTCGTCGACGCTGAAGGCGTTCGACGCGTTGAGTGCGTCCTCCAGGCGCAGTGCTTCGCGTCCATAGTAAGCCTTAATGATGGGGTGGGAGAGTACGTCGCGCACGTCGTCGCGGAAGAATACCCACTGCTTGGTGCCATCGGGTGCCACCCTGGCGCGGGCATGGCGGTGGGTGCGTGCCACCACGCGCATGAGCGATACGATGTCGCTGCCGCGCATCGGGTAGCCCATAGTGATGTTGAGGCGTTTCACGCGGGGGCTCACCGAGCCCAAGAGTGGTGCCACGAGGCCCTCGTCAGGGAGAACGATAGCAGTATTAATGGCATCGGTGGCTTCACCTTCTTCGTTCGAGGCGATATCTTTGCTGTCGATGAGTTCGTTGATGATGTCGAAGGCGCATTTGGCCTGCCCCACGTTGGAGGGCACGCCCAGCACGTGCACCTCGGGATAATCCTTGATGGGGTCGAGGGTGAAGGAGGGGGGAGATGGGAAATCGCGCACCAGTTGTTTGATCCACTTCGCCCCGATGTTCTCGTCGATGGCGAGGGCCGGAGAGGCATCGTCCCAAAAGAAGCTGGCAATGCCCTTATTCTGCATGAGAGAGAAAATCTTGTGTTCGCTGCGGCTGAGCATATTGAAGCCGGCGAACACGTAGTGGCGGCTGGGGAAGTCGTCGGGCCCCATCTCGCCGATACGGTCGACGGCTTTGCGATAGACCATGCCGGGATAGGCCTTTCCTTGCCGGGCGAGACGTTCGGTAAAGCTGTCGTAGAGTGGTGCCAGGATTTGCCATAGTGCGGCATGGCGTTGCATCACTTCGTTGCCATTTATGCTTTGCTCGTCAGCAGGTTTGAGGTGTTCCCAAAAAGAGGAATCTTCTTTATTTTTATTGTTGAAATCAACGTTGAAGAAGGCCTTGATTTTCTCTTTCACTTCATCGCTGAGATGGTCGGTGGATATCTCGCGCCAACTCTTGATATTGGAGAAAATATCTTTGGGCGCAACGAGCGCCATGTCCACATCGTTGAAGTCGCTGAGCACCACGTTGCCCCAGTGAACGAAACGGTCAAACTCATCACCGTCGCCACTCGTGAGCTCCACGTAGCACCGGTAGAGGATAAAAAGGGCTTCTACCGAGCCTGCAGGCTTGAGGTGTGTGATTTGGTCGATGAGGAAGTCGCTCACGGTGGCCACCTTAGGCTGTTGGGAGTGCTTGAGATAGGTCTTGAAGAAAGTACATGCGCGGCGCGTGGGGAACACGAAGCAGTGGTCGCACAGGTCGCCAGAGTCGGCGTAGTGTTGGGCAATTTGCTGTAGAAAAGGGCGATGGGTGGTGGTGGGATTCATTTCTTGATAAGGATGGTGATTTTGATAGCGGTGTCGAAGAGCACGATTTTAGCGTTGGCGTTGCCGGCAATGTCGGTTGAGGCGTCGTTGAACACTGTGAGCATCTTTTCCACGTTCTGCTCGTTAATAAAGGGGGCGAAACGTGAGCTGAATTGGGCCTCCTCGCGGGTGAGGTAGTTGAGTTGCGGCTCGTGCAGATTATAGATGTAATTCTCGCGCACCATGCGCGCGCAATAAGCCAAGAAGCGGCGCGACTTCTCGCGCTTGAAATCGGCGATGTCATCGCTCCATGCCTTGAGGGCGGGCAAGTCGCGGCTATAGGCCTGTCGCATGAGTGCCACGAAATAGCTGTGGAACTCTTTGGTCTCGCTGTCGAGCTGCATATTGCGCTCGGCCTGCAGTACGTTGCCGTCGGCGGGTGCCGCGAGTGCGATGGCGTCCTGGTGGTCAATGCCGTATTTATTGACAAGGTAGCGGGCAATGTCTTCAAGCGTCGGTTTATGCATTTCCACACGTTGCAGTCGCGAGAAAATGGTGGGCAGGATAGCCTGTGAGTTATCACTCACGAGGATGAACTTGCTGTCGTCGTTGGGCTCCTCGATGATTTTCAGCAGTTTGTTGGCACATTCCTGGTTCATCTTCTCGGGCAGCCATAAGATGAGCACCTTGTAACGCGACGAGTAGGCGCTCATCGTCATCTTGCGCACGATGTTGTCACTTTCGGCCTTGTAGAGCATGGGTTGCGCATTGGTGTTGCCCAGTAGCGAGAGCCACAACTCGTAGTCTTCGACGAGTGGGCACGCCTCAAGAAATTCCTTCCACTCGGCACTGAAGTCCTCGCTCACCGGCGTTTCGCCTTTTTTCACGATGGGGTAGGAGAAATAAGTGTCGGCGTGGTTCAGGCTCTGGTGCTGCAGGCACGAGGGGCACTCGCCGCAACTGTCGCCGTCGTGACGGTTGCGGCAGTCGAGATACTGTGCCGCAGCGCGCGCCAGCGCCAACTTGGGCACACCAGGCTGCCCATGCAACAGCAATGCGTGCGGCAGTCGCTCGTTATCAATCATGCTCCTTACCTGCGCTACAGCGCGCTCATTCCCAATAATATCGCTAAATTTCATTGCTTGTCAAGTATCAGTTTTTTGTTTCGACCTGCAAATTTAGCAAAAATAATTGAAATGAGCCATGGTCTTGGGAGCCGTAGAAGCAAATTTCGTGGCCCTTATGAATTATAGATATTTGTAAACAAAACAATAATAAATTCGTTTAATACATATCTATCACATTTAAAAGTGGCAGTTAGTGACTCTTGCCCTTAAATTCATCGTTAACAGCCCTGAGAAATATTTTTGGTAATTGATGAAAGATTTTGTCGAAAAAAGTTGTGGCAAATGAAAAAATGGTGTACTTTTGCGCAAAACAAACCTTCACTACTTAAAAACAACCCTTTTTAAAAACTATTTTACAATTTCACATCATGAATGTTGAAAAAATTTTAGCTAATCTTGAGGCCAAGCACCCCGGCGAAAAGGAGTACTTGCAAGCAGTTCGTGAAGTCTTGCTCAGCGTGCAGGACGAGTACAACAAACATCCCGAGTTTGAGGATGCTAAAATCATCGAGCGCATGGTAGAGCCCGACCGCATCTACACGTTCCGCGTCACTTGGATTGACGATAGCGGCGAGGTGCAGGTCAACCAGGGTTACCGCGTGCAGTTCAACAACGCTATTGGCCCGTACAAGGGCGGTATCCGTTTCCACGCCAGCGTGAACCTGTCGATTCTCAAATTCTTGGGCTTCGAGCAGATGTTCAAGAACGCGCTCACCACGCTCCCCATGGGCGGTGGCAAGGGCGGTAGCGACTTCAGCCCGCGCGGCAAGAGCGATGCTGAAATCATGCGTTTCTGCCAGGCCTTCATGCTTGAGCTGTGGCGCAACATTGGTCCCGACCAGGACGTTCCCGCCGGCGACATCGGCGTGGGTGGCCGCGAAGTGGGCTACATGTACGGCATGTTCAAGAAACTCTCGCACCAGTGCACCGGCACGATGACGGGCAAGGGCCTCGAGTTCGGTGGCTCGAAGATTCGTCC
>JAGCUP010000179.1 GCA_017962765.1 Muribaculaceae bacterium
ACCCCGTCAAGGTAAGCCTTGCAGTCGTCAAGTTCGTAGAGGAACTCACTGATGTTGTCACGCACTTTCCACTTGCCGTTCGACACCATTTTCAGTGTGCCGCCCGGGTAGGTGGCCGTGACGGTCTCGACGAGCGTTCCATCCTCGTTGAAGTCGTAAGTGTTGTTGGTTGGCGTGCCATCGTTGTCTTCGTAGGAGTAACTCCAAGTTCCGACGATGTCTCTGGTCGCTTGTTCATCGGGTGTGAGCGCAACCTCTTCTTCTTCGTCCTCCGTGTCGGAGGTCTGATGTTTAATGTTTTGTGTACAGCCCATTAGCAGGAGTGATGTCGCTGCTAAGAGGGCAAGGAAAGATTTTTTCATTGTGGATTGTTTTTTATTGGGATGAAAAAGGTTATTCTTCGAAGATGCCGGCGCCCTGGCGCACCACCTCGGGGGCTCCACTCGTGCAGTCAACCACTGTCGAGGGGACGAGGTGGCCGCGTCCACTGTCGATAACGATATCCACGTTTTCGGCGTAGGTCTCGGCGATGAGTTCGGGCTCGCAGCGGTAGTCCTCGTCACTGCCCTCGACGCTGGTCGAGAGGATGGGGTGTCCCAGTTGCTCGACGATGGCGACGGCGATTTTGTTGTCGGGGATGCGTATGCCCACTGTGCGTCGTCCCTTAAAGGCCTTGGGTAACTTGCTGAGTGCAGGAAGCAGGAAGGTGAAAGGCCCTGGCAGGTGGTTTTTGAGCATCTTGAACTGGCGGTTGTCGAACTTGGCGTAGTCGCTTACGTCGGCTATTGAGGCGCATACGATAGAGAGGTTGGTCTTGGCGCTCTTCATAGCCTTGAGGGCGCAGATACGCTCGATGGCCTGGTTGTTGAGTGCGTCGCAACCGATGGCGTACATTGTGTCGGTGGGGTAGATGACGATGCCGCCGTCGCGCAGGGTCTCGACCACCTCGTCGAGGTGTCGGCCGTTGATGTTGTCTTCGATGATGGGTAATACTTTCATTCTTTAATTAGTAAACAAATTAGCGAGCTAATTGGTTGGGGCTAAAAGGTGTTGACTATTGCGGTTTCTACCTCGGTGGCTTGGGCATAACGCTCGAGCAGCGACACAGTCCACGTGACGGCCTCTTCGAGGGGCATCTCTTTGCCGAAGGCGTTGATGTTGATTTGGACGTGCGTGGTAGCCTCGGTGAACTTGGTGCGTTCCTCGTCGCTGGTGGGCGTGGCAATGCCTCCGATGGCGTCGCGATAGACGGGCATTCCGGCAATGTTGAGCGGGCCGCGTCCTATACCGTTGTAGATTTCTCCCTCGTGGCCCACGCCCAAGTGGAGGGTGTCGCCTACGATTTTGTCGGCATCGAGACCGCTGATGGGATATCCGCTGACGATTGACACCAAATTGACCACGTCGATGAGCGTCGTGAGCCGGTACAGCCCCAGGCCGCGCACGATGCGGCGGCAGAGTGCCTCGCTGGCCACACGGTAGCGTCCCGGGTCCTTGCCCAGCGACTTGTAGAGGCGTCGCGTGGCGGCGATGGCTGGTCGCTGGTTGATGGCCAGCAGCTCATAGTCGCGCGCCACATCGGCCGCCGCCCGCTCGAGCTCGGCCCACAGCTCGTCGCAGGTAGGCGCATTGACCACGGTGGCGCGCACCAGCCCTATTTTGGGCTTCGGGCACGCCGCCGTGATTCGTGGGTCAACTGTGAGGTTCAACATTGTGCTATCGTCGCGATTACTGCTTGGTGTAAGTGAGCTCGTCCTGGTCGCTGGTGCTCAGCACGAGAGTTTTTTGATCGACTTTTACAATCTTGAAGCCGTATACGTTGTTTTCTTTGCGGAATTCATTCGTTTTGTCGTTTTCCTTGCGATTGTCGTTAACCAGGCTTTCGGTCAATGACTCGTCAAACTCGCCATCGGCATAAGCTTTACATTCGTCCAGGTCATACATGAATTCAACTACTCCGTTTTTAACCTTGAAGGTACCCGGCGACACCAGTTTGAGCGTTCCTTCAGGGAATTGAATCTCAACCACTTCTTCAAAGGTGTTGTCGTTGTTGAAGGTGTAGGACGAGGTGGCAGGGTAGCTGTCATCGGTGTAACTGGTTTCCCAAGTGCCGATGAGTTGTTTTTCCCTGTTGAGCGCGTCGCATGAGGTGAGGGCGGTGGCGAAGAGAGCCACGAGCATCACTAGTAAAAGGTTTGTTTTTTTCATAACGATTTTATTGTTTAGAGGGTTAAAAATTTCAAATAGTGTGCAAATTTAGCAAATTGTTTCAATTCTCGCAACCTAAAATGAGGCAAGATACAATAAAAAGCCGTGATTTGAGTTATTAAATGTGTTAACCGACACAAGAAAATATATGAACTATCTCAAACGTATATCATTAGTGGCCGTCGTGCTGCTCGCCTCGGGCGTGGTGGCATGGGCCGATGACAGTGACCTCAAGAACGCCGAGTTCAACCCCGTCACCACGGGTGTGACATCGCTCAGCATCACCCCCGACGCGCGCGGCGCCTCGATGGGCGACCAGGGCGCGGCCACCGACCCCGACGTGAACTCACAATATTGGAACCCGTCGAAATATGCCTTCGCCTATAGCCGCGCGGGCGTGTCGCTGTCCTACACGCCGTGGTTGCGCAAGTTAGTCAACGACATTTTCCTGGCCGACTTGTCGGGTTATTGGAAAATCGGTAGCCAAGACAACCAGGCGGTGAGTGCCTCGATGCGCTACTTCTCGCTGGGCGAGGTGCAGACGACCGACGGCTCGGGCGCCACGCTGTCGAGTATCAACCCGTTTGAGATGGCCTTCGACGTGGGCTACTCGCGCAAGTTGAGTGAGAAGTTCTCGATGGGCGTGGCCCTGCGCTATATCTATAGCGACTTGGGCTACAGCAGCTATGCCGATGGCGCTGGTGACGTGAAAGGCGCGAGCGCCTTTGCCGCCGACATCAGTGGCTACTTCGTCACCTATCCCATGGTGGGCCGCAACGAGTGCCAGTGGGCGCTTGGTTTCAACTTGAGCAATATCGGCTCAAAGGTGAGCTACGACAACGGCAACGAGCCGGCATTCCTTCCCGCCAACCTCAAGTTGGGTACGAGCTTCACTTTCCCGCTTGCCGACTACCACAACCTCACGCTCAGTGCCGAGGCCAACAAATTGATGGTGCCCCTCAAGCCGCGCTTGAGCGACTTCGACGGCAACAACGAGGAGTATGAGCAGGCTTTGCAGGCCTGGAAGGACCAGTCGTCGATTTCGGGCATCTTCAAGTCGTTCCACGATGCTCCGGGCGGCTTCAAAGAGGAGTTGCGCGAGATTATGCTGTCGGTGGGTGCCGAGTACAACTACAACCAGCAGTTCTTCCTGCGTGCGGGCTACTTCCACGAGAACAAGTACAAGGGCAACCGCCAGTATTTTGGTCTGGGTGCCGGCTTCTCGCTGAGCGTGCTGCGCCTCGATGCTTCCTACATGATTGCCACGGCGCAGAATAGCCCACTGGACCAGACGCTGAGGTTCACCCTGTCGTTTGACATGGATGGCATCAAGGGCCTCTTTAACAGGTAAAAGCGATGCGCGTAGGCCTCGGATTTGACGTGCACCGCCTCGTGCCCGACCGCGAGTTGTGGTTGGGCGGTGTGAAAATCGACTACCACTTGGGGTTGCTGGGACACAGCGATGCCGATGTTGCTATCCACGCCCTGTGCGATGCCCTGCTGGGCGCCGCCGCGCTGCGTGACATTGGCTACCATTTCCCTGACACCGACCCACGCTATAAGGGCATCGATAGCCGCGTGCTGCTGACCCACGTAGTGGCGCTGTTGCGCGAGAAGGGCTACCGCTTGGTGAACTGCGACCTCACCATCATGGCCGAGCAACCCAAAATCAACCCGCACGTGCCCGCCATGGTGGCAGCACTCGCGCAAGCCATGGGCTGTGACGAGGGCCAAATCTCAATCAAGGCCACAACCACCGAGCGTCTTGGCTTCACCGGCCGTGGCGAGGGCATCGCTGCGCAGGCCGTAGCCCTGATTGACACGCTCAGGTAAGGGCAACAAATAAGCACTGAATTCTAGAATAGAACCGAAGAATGTTATGATGTAGGATTATTACATCTGTTTTCGTCGTTATGGAACAGGGCGAAAGCGGTTTTTTGGTTCAAAAGTTGTGTAAGTGAAAAATAATCACTACCTTTGCAGTGCTGATTACATAATGAAGACTATCGAGGAATCCCGGCGCAGTTGCTGTGGTTCTTCAGTTTTTTAATGATAAAAATAACTAATTAAATATTTCTATGGCAATACGTTACATGACCCAAGAGGGTTACAACAAGAAGATGGCCGAACTGGCCCATCTCGAGAATGTGGAGCGTCCCGACGTGGTAAGGGCCATCGTCGAGGCGCGCGAGAAAGGTGACTTGAGCGAGAACGCCGAGTATGACGCGGCGCGCGAGCGCCAGGGCCTGCTCGAGGCTAAGATTGCCGAACTCAAGAACCTTATCGCCGGCGCGCGCATCATTGATGCGAGCAAGATTAACACCGACGAGGTGCAGCTCATGAACAAGGTCACCATCAAGAACCTCAAGAACGGCGCCGTTATGACTTACACCATCGTGGGCGACACCGAAGCCAATATGCGCGAGGGCAAAATTTCTATTTCCACGCCTATCGCCAAGGGTCTCATGGGCCACAAGGTAGGCGACGTGGTCGAGGTGACAGTGCCGGCTGGTGCCATGCAGTTCGAGATTGTGGAAATTGCCATTTGACAACCCATTAACTCCATTCGCACTATGACTATTTTCAGTAAAATCGCTGCTGGTGAGATTCCCAGCTATAAAGTGGCCGAGGACGAGAACTACTACGCATTCCTCGACATCAACCCCGTGGTGGAGGGTCACACCCTCGTGATTCCCAAGAAGGAGGTCGATTACATCTTTGACCTTGAGCAAAACGACTACGCCGGACTGTGGGCTTTTGCCCATAAGGTGGCCGCCGCCATTAAGGAGGTGATGCCGTGCCAGCGTGTGGGCGTGGCCGTGATGGGCATGGAGGTACCTCACGCCCACATCCACCTGCTGCCTATCAACAGCGAACGCGACATGAACTTCTTTAAGCCGCACCTCAAGCTGGAGGCTGCGCGTATGCAGCAAATCGCCGACGCTATCGCTGCTGTGGTGAAATAACTTTTGCCCTGGCTATGCAAACTGTTCTCTTCCACAGCACTATCTTCGGCCCACTGAAGAGCCGACGACTTGGCAACTCGCTGGGCATTAACTTGATGCCTAACGATGGTAAACTTTGTTCGTTCGACTGCCTATACTGCGAAGCCGGATACAACGCTCAGGGTGTGGGCACCAGCGGCGTGGCCACGCGCAACGCTGTCAAGCAGCAGCTCAAACGACGCCTTGAAGAACTGAGCGCCGCAGGCGAGAAACTCGATTCCATCACTTTTTCGGGCAATGGGGAACCCACGCTGCACCCCGACTTTAAGGACATCGTGGGCGACGTGGTGCGTTTGCGCAACCGTTACTTCCCGCAGGCGAAGGTCACCGTGTTATCGAATGCCACGATGGCTGCCAAGCCCAATGTGCGCAAGGCCCTGAAGATGGTCGACAACAATGTGCTCAAGTTCGACAGCGCCGTGGCCGCCACTATGCTGGCACTGAACCGTCCGGTGTCGCCCAACGTCATCCCCGAGGGCTTGCTCATGGACCTTGACGCCTACCGCGGCAAGTGCATCATTCAGACGATGTTTGTGCGCGGCACCCACGAAGGCCGAATCATTGACAACACCACCGATGCCGAGGTCGATGCCCTTATCAACGCTTATCTGCGCCTTGAGCCGACTCTAATTCAGGTCTATACCATTGACCGTCCCACGCCCGAGACCTCGTTGGAGCGTGTGCCGGCCGACGAGTTGCAGCGCATCGCGCGCCGCATCGAGGCCGAGGGTCTCACCGTTCAGGTGAACGCTTAAGCCCCCATGCATTTTTGAGGAAACCTTATCATTAGCGGCGTCCATTGGGGCGCCGTTAATTTCAAATGCGTGTATCATTGGCGTGTCTCGACGATTTTCGGCTTAAAATTTGCCTGTTGGCATAAATTTGCTTACATTTGCGCACAATTAACATAACCTCAAACCAAAAACTATTCTCACCATCCCAATGGAAGACAAGAAACTCATGTTGAACGCCAACCCCGTTGTGGCGTTCCTTCAAAAGCCGGCAAGCGAGTTCACGCGTGCTGACATCATCCGTTTCGTAATCGAAACCGACATCAAGATTATCAACTTCATGTATCCCGGCGGCGACGGCAAGCTCAAAACGCTCAATTTCGTGATTAACGACCTGGACTACTTGGAGACGCTTCTCACCTGTGGAGAGCGTGTCGACGGCTCCAGCCTGTTCTCGTTCATCGAGGCCGGCAGCAGCGACCTCTACGTGTTGCCGCGATACTGCACGGCATTCGTTGATCCCTTCGCCGAGATTCCTACGCTTTGCCTGTTGTGCCAGTATTTCGACAAGGACGGCAACCCGCTGGCAAGTTCGCCCGAACAGACGCTACGCAAGGCGTGCACGGCGTTCCGCGAAGTCACTGGCATGGAGTTCCATGCCATGGGCGAGCTGGAGTACTACGTAATTTTCGAGAACGATGATATGTTCCCAGCCATCGACCAGCGCGGCTACCACGAGAGTGCACCTTATGCCAAGGCCAACAACTTCCGCACCCTGTGCATGAAATATATCGCGCAAACCGGCGGACAAATCAAATATGGCCACAGCGAGGTGGGTAACTTTGTGCAGGACGGCAAAATCTATGAGCAGAACGAAATCGAGTTCTTACCTGTGCCCGCCGAGCAAGCCGCCGACCAGCTCATGGTCGCAAAATGGGTAATCCGTAACTTGGCTTACGAAGAGGGCCTCAACGTCACCTTCGCCCCGAAGATTACTGTGGGCAAGGCTGGTAGTGGTCTGCACATCCACATGCGCATGATGAAAGACGGCCGTAACATGATGATTAAGGACGGCCGTCTCACCGACGACGCCCGTCGCATGATTGCCGGCATGATGGACGTGGCTCCCGCCATCACCGCTTTCGGCAACAAGAACCCCATGGCTTATTTCCGCCTGGTGCCCCACCAGGAGGCGCCCACCAATGTGTGCTGGGGCGACCGCAACCGATCGGTGCTCGTGCGTGTGCCCCTGGGATGGACCTCGGGCGTAGATATGTGCGAGCTCGCTAACCCGCTCGAGCATCAGGCCGACTACGATACCACCATCAAGCAGACTGTGGAGATGCGTTCGCCCGACGGCTCGGCCGACCTCTACCAGCTCATCGCTGGCCTCTGCGTGGCTTGCCGCCACGGCTTCGAGATGGAGAACGCCCTCGAAGTGGCCGAGAAGACCTATGTCAACGTCAATATACACGAGAAGGCCAACGAGGACCGGCTCGCGCAACTCGACACCCTGCCCGACAGTTGCGCCGCCAGTGCCGACTGCCTCGAAAAATACCGTGCCGTGTTCGAGGAGCGCGGCGTGTTCAGCCCCGCGATGATTGATGGCATCATCAAGAACCTGCGTAGTTTCAACGACCGCACCCTGCGTCGCGACATCCAGGACAACCACAAGGAAATCCAGCGCCTCGTCGACCGCTACTTCCACTGCGGCTGACGTGTAATCGCTCGGCATAACCTCTCATCACCTCCCGCTGGCTCCAGCGCGGAGGTGTTTTTTTAAATAATAAGGTGCAAAGTGGCGTTATTTCGCGAAAAATGCTTATCTTTGTAGTTTGATTGTATAACGACAGCGATTATTCACGTGGAAACAAGATATATTTTCGTGACAGGAGGTGTGGTGTCCTCATTGGGAAAAGGCATCATCTCGGCCAGTGTGGCGCGCCTGTTGTTGTCGCGTGGCTTTAATGTGACCCTGCAGAAGTTCGACCCCTACATCAACATCGACCCGGGCACGCTCAATCCCTACGAGCACGGCGAGTGCTACGTCACCGTTGATGGACACGAGGCCGACTTGGACCTTGGTCACTACGAGCGTTTCACTAATGTGCAGACGACGCGCGCCAACAATGTGACCACCGGTCGCATCTACCAGAGCGTCATCGACAAGGAGCGTCGTGGTGACTATCTGGGCAAGACGGTGCAAATCGTGCCGCACATCACCGACGAGATTAAGCTCAACGTCAAGCATCTGGGCGAGACCGGAGATTACGATTTCGTCATCACTGAGATTGGCGGCACCGTGGGCGACATCGAGTCGCTGCCTTTCCTCGAGGCCGTGCGCCAGCTTAAATGGGAGTTGGGAAACCGTTGCGTGGTCGTTCACCTCACCTACGTGCCTTACATCAAGGCGGCGGGCGAGCTCAAGACGAAGCCCACGCAGCACTCGGTCAAGCAATTGCAGCAAGTGGGTATCCAACCCGACGTGCTCGTGTTGCGCACCGAGCGCGAGCTCTCCGAGGCTATGTGCCGCAAGGTGGCACAGTTCTGCAACGTGAGCGTCAATGCCGTCACGCAGAGTGTCGACGTGCCTTCGATTTATGAGGTGCCTCTGATGATGCATCGCCAGCACCTGGACCAAATCATCCTCGAGAAGACGGCTACGCCTTTCACGGGCGAGCCCGACCTGTCGAAGTGGAACCTGTTCCTGAACAAGTTGCGCAATGCCACCGAGGTGGTCAACATAGGGCTCGTGGGAAAATATGTCGAGTTGCAGGACGCTTATAAGAGCATCGACGAGAGTATGTTACAGGCGGCTGCCTATCACGATCACAAGGTGAAAATCCACTACGTAAGTAGCGAGCGTCTCAACGACAACAACGTGAGCCAATTGCTTAGCGGAATGGACGGTGTGGTCATCGCACCGGGTTTTGGGCAGCGTGGCACCGAGGGCAAATTTGTGGCTGCACGCTGGTGCCGTGAGCACGATATGCCCACTTTCGGCATTTGCTTCGGCATGCAGTGCATGGTCATCGAGTTCGCCCGCAATGTCTTGGGCCTCGAGTTGGCTAACAGCACCGAGATGGACCCCTCGACGCCCCACAACGTCATCGACCTCATGGAAGAGCAAAAGAGCATCACCGCCATGGGTGGCACGATGCGTTTAGGCGCTTATGCCTGCCACCTCACCGAGGGGTCGCGCGTGGCTCATGCCTACGGGACGCTCGATATCGAGGAGCGTCACCGCCACCGTTTCGAGTTCAACAACCTTTTCCGCGAGGCCTTCGAGGAGGCCGGCATGCGTTGCGTGGGCGAGAACCCGGCGTCGCACCTCGTCGAGGTGGTGGAAATCCCCGACAAGAAGTGGTACATAGGCACGCAGTACCACCCCGAGTACAGCAGCACGGTGCTCAACCCGCACCCGCTATTCATGGACTTCATGGCGGCAGCCATTGCCAACAAGGGCCCGCTCAAGAATGAACAATAATCACCCATCTCTCCCCTAAACAATCACATTCAGCACTAAACACCGAACGTAATAAGAAGAAATGGACAAAAACACTGTCATAGGGATGTTGCTCATGGTTGCCGTAGTTTTCGGTTTCATGTACCTGCAGCAACCCAGTGAAGAGGAAATCAAGGCCCAGCAAGAGGCTCAGAAAAAGGAGCAGGTGGCCAACAAAGAACAGGCCGCCACACCTGCCGACTCGTTGTCGGCCGACGTCGTGGCCAAGCTCGACTCGCTCGTCAAGATTAATGACATCGTCACCGACGAGGTGAACTTGAAAAATGTGGACGGACACGCCGAAGGTACCATCACCATGGGCGACAAGGAAGTGACCCTCGACCAGGTGAAAGCCGGCCTTGGCGACGCCGCCATGCAGAACGCGGCCATCCAGGTGCTGGAACGCGCCAGCAAACACGATGGGCAAAACAAGGATTTTGCATCGCACCTCTCTGGTGCCGAGAAACAGTTCACCATCAAAAACGATTCGCTTGAGGTCACCATCTCGTCGAAGGGTGCCGAAATCGTGGGTGCGCGTCTCAAGGCCTATACCGCTTACCACACGCAAGAGGATTATAAGAAAGGCAATGCGGTGCCCGTCGATCTCATTGCCAAGGACAACAACTCGCTCAACTTCATCCTCATGGGCAAGAACGATGTCATCAACACCAACAAATTATACTTCGACGGCGAGCAAGAGGGCGACACCGCAGTGGTGATGAGGGTGCATGGCAACGGAGGCGCCGAGTGGGCTATCCGCTATGCCCTTGACAAGGACTCTTATATGCTCAAGGTCGATATCGAGCAAAAGAATATGGACCAGCTATTGCCGCCCTCCACGCGCGAGTTGAGAGTGGAATGGGCGCAAAAGTTGCGTCGACAAGAGGCCGGAAAGAAATTTGAGGAACGCAACAGCGCCCTCTACTGGAAAGAGAAAGGCAACGATGGCGAGGTGGACAACCTGAGCGAGAACGGCAACAAGAACGAGAAAGTGGAAGGTAACCTCAAGTGGTTCTCGGCCAAGAGCCAGTTCTTCTCGACCGTGCTCATTGCTGACAATGGTTTCTCAGGACCCTCACAGCTCGAGAGCCGCGCCTACGAGGAGGACCAGCCGGGCTACGACACCTATATCAAAGACCTGACCGTTTTGACCTCGGTGGCCTACGACGCCAGTGCTTCACATCCCGCTTCGTTCCACATTTTCCTGGGTCCCAACAAATACAAGGTGTTGCGTGACTACGACCGTTATTCGCCCAACGAGGACTTGAAGCTCACGCGCCTTGTGTCGCTGGGCTGGACACTGTTCCGCTGGATTAATACCGGTATCATCATTCCCGTGTTCAACTGGCTGGGCAACTTCGGGTGGAGCTACGGCATCATCATCTTGGTGCTCACCATCCTGCTCAAACTCGTCTTGTTCCCGCTCACCTTCAAGAGCTATATATCACAGGCCAAGATGCGCGTGCTGCAGCCCGACATCAAGGCTATCAACGAGAAATATCCCGGACAAGAGAACATGACCAAGCGGCAGCAAAAGCAGATGGAGCTTTATAAGCAGGCCGGTGCCAATCCCATGGGCGGTTGCCTCCCCATGCTGCTTCAGATGCCTATCCTCATCGCCATGTTCTGGTTCTTCCCCTCGAGCATTGAGTTGCGTGGGCAGTCGTTCCTGTGGGCTCCCGACCTGAGTGCCCCCGACGCCATCATCTCGTTGCCCTTCTCCATCCCGCAGCTGGGCGACCACCTGAGCATCTTCTGCTTGCTCATGACGGCCACCAACATAGGCTACACCTACCTGTCGATGCAGTCGCAGCAGTCGGGTAGCATGCCCGGTATGAAGTGGATGATGTACCTGATGCCCATCATGTTCCTCGTCTTCTTCAACACCTATGCCGCCGGATTGAGCTACTACTACTTCGTGTCGTTGCTTATCACCATCGCGCAGACCTACGCCTGCCGTCTTTTCGTGAGCGAGGACAAGGTGAGGGCCACCATGGCCGAGAACGCCAAGAAGCCCAAGAAGAAAAACGGGTGGATGGCACGCATGGAAGAGATGCAGCGCAAGCAGCAGGCCATGATGCGTGAGCAAGAGAAGCGCAAAAAAGGTCGCCGATAAACTAAATTCAATTTTAATAGTCTAAACATAAATAAACGATATATTATGGCTAATTTGCAATGTCCTTACTGCCGCCAGATGTTCACCACCATGGTCAACGCGCCGCAAGTGCAGTGCCCACACTGTGGTAACATCGTCAACACCGGCATGGGTTACCAGCAACCCAATCAACAGCCTTACCAACAGCAACAATTTTATCAGCAGCCACAGTATGCCTACGGGCAGCAATCAGGTAATGTCGCGCCCAGTGGCAAAGACCATATTGTGGCGGGTATCCTATGCCTGTTGCTTGGTGGTTTGGGTATCCACTATTTCTATTGCGGTAAGGCGGGCGCCGGCGTAATCTGCCTGTTGCTCACGTTCATTTCGTGTGGCATTTGGGGCGTGCTATTACTCATCCAGGGCATTATGATGCTCACCATGAGCCAGGAGGAGTTTGACCGCAAGTATGTTTATTCGACCAGCTCGTTCCCGCTCTTCTGACGATATTGAAAACTAAAAATCAATTTTTATAATTCATCTTTTTTATTCACTTTTAAAACATTAATTGTTATGCCAACACTTAATTGTCCTAGCTGCAACCAGCAGTTCACTACTCCTTTTGAGACTCCTCAAGTGCAGTGCCCCCACTGCGGCGCAGTCGTTAACAATCCTGCTGCTCCCCAGGCACAGGCAGCTCCCCAGTATGCCCAGCCGGCAGCCGCTCAGGGCAGCCCCTTCGATGCGGGTCCCTCTGGAAAGAGCCGTGGTATCTTCGGTCTGTTAGCCATCCTCGTTGGATGCTTTGGCGTTCACTATTTCTATGTGGGTAAGGTTATGCCGGGCGTTGTGTTCCTGCTTGCTTTCTTGTTGGGCTTCCTGCTGTGCGGTATTCCCAGTATGCTGGTGGGTGTCTGTTCACTGGTTCAAGGTATTATGGCCTTCGTTAAGACGCAAGAACAGTTTGAGCAGACCTACGTGAACACTCCCAAGTCGTTCCCCTTGTTCTAAACAACAACTTTTATTCGCATGGCGCGCAAGCGGCACACGAAGAAAAAACGTAAGTCCTTGTCCCCCACCACCACCCGCAAGTGGCTGGTGGGGGTTGGACTTGTTTTGCTCGTGGCCTTGGGCGCGCTGGTGTATGTGGAGCGTCACCACATCTTCCACCCGAGTGTGAGCATCGACCCTAAGCGGTTCCCCATTGCGGGCATCGACGTGTCGCGCCACAACGGCACCATCGACTTCGAGCAGGTGGCGTCCCACGATGTAAAGTTCGTCTTCGTCAAGGCCAGCGAGGGTGTGTCGCACCGCGACGAGAACTTCAAACGCAACTGCCGCTCGGCCAGCAAGGCCGGTTTGCTGGTGGGCGCCTATCATTTCTTTCGCAAGGGTAATGATGGGCGTGAACAGGCGCGCCACTTCTTGGCCACCGCCAAGGGCGTGACGCTTGACCTGCCATTGGTCATCGACATCGAGGACGAGAAAAACGACCGCGTGGACGATGCCACCACACGCGCCAGGTTGCGCGCCATGGTGGCCGAGTTGCGTTCTGGCGGCCACCGCGTCATCATCTACACCAACGGCGACGGCTACAAGAAATATGTCAAAGGTCACCTCGACGATGTGGAATTGTGGATTTCCTCGTTCAAGAACCCCGACGACATTGCCCACATTGCACACCGCTTCCAGCAATACAGCTACTGGGGCGAGGTCGAGGGCGTTGATGGCGACGTGGACCTCAATATCTTCAACGGCTCGGCCAGCGAGTGGGAGCAGTGGCTTAATGAGCTGTAATGTTAAGTGTCAAGTGTTAAGTGTTAATTATGCATTGACGAAAACTTGTTTGCTGAAAAAATGAATATCCGCTTTTTCTTGTTTGGCTTGGTGATGGCGCTCGCGATGTGGGCTCCACAGCAGGCACATGCCAGCATCTACACTTGGAGCCAGTATGACCTCACGTTTGAAACGCCCGACGACGGCTTCGTCACACGCAACACGCCCACCTATTTCGAAATCCAGTGGGAGGACATGGTGATGACCATCCGCCTCTACAAGCGTCAGGACAGTGACGACAAGAAGACCTTTACCACCAATTTGGAGCGAAAGGCAAGTGGATATAATATGTACGATACCAAGAAAGCCAAAATCAAAGTCAAGGGCTTCAATACTTACGCCCTCGACGGCACCATGCCCGACGGGTCGCGCGCCATCATTTGTGACCTGGTGTCAAAAAACAAAGAGTCGCGCCTCATCGTCGAGGTCACCATCAACTATTTGCTGGGCAACCGCGATAGCGCCGAGGACATCATCAAGAGTTTTGCCGAGAACAAGACGCAGCAGCCCAACAAACGTGAAAAAACCAAGCAAAAAGTGCAAAGCAAAGAAGACGCCGAGCGACAGGAAAAAGAGCTCGAGCGAGAACAGCAGGAGCGCGAAAAAGAGGAGCGCCGCCGCAACGCCAAAACCTACGAGGTGTAGTGCGCTATATATTCTTCACTGTTAGGATTTTGCTGGTTTACTTATTTCTTTCGCTTGAAGAAAAAATTGGAGAGGCTGTATAGTGGGAAGCGTTTCTCCAGATAGATGTTACGGTAGTTTTTTTTGACGTATCGGCGTGCGGTTTCGTAGTCCCAACGTGGATCGGTGGTGATAGGCTTCCTCTCTTTCAACGCCTGAGGCATCTTCACCTCGGGGGCGATGGAACGCACCACATCCATCACAGCGCGGGTCACTGCTGCTGGCGTGGCAATGCACTGTAGCTCGCTGAATCGCAGCACAATCCATCCTGCGGCCGTTACGAGGCTGTTGCGATGGTCATCTTTCCCAATGACGTGCGTGGGAATGTGTCGTTCCATAGTGTAGGGCTCGTCAATCTCGATGTCGATGAAGATGCCGCGTTGCTCGTCGATGTAAGCAAGGTCGGGCTCGTAACGTCGTCTGCCTGCTGGCAGTGCCAGATTATCATAGAATCCGGCTATCTTGTGCATCTTAATCCAAAATGCGAGCCACATTTCTCCAGGCCCCCGCTTGAAGTTCTTTCCAGGCTGGGGCATCGTGATGGGCGTGCCGCGTTTAGGTACCAGCAACTGCGGATAGCATTGCTGGTCTCCATCGACAAGGTCGAAAGTCACCGCTTCAGGTCCGCCACCTCTTTGCTGCCACGTGCGCCTCAGCACGCTCGTTTTAGGCGAAAGTATCGCCTTGAGAAATGAAATCACCATGTTCTTGCGGCGGATGTGAACTGCTTGTGGTTTGAGATTCGCTAAAGGGCGAGTTGGGCGTTGCCCGAGTGCTCGCCGCCCATGCAGTTGAAGTAAATGTCGTGGGCTCCAGTGACCACGTTGAGGTTCGCCTCAAAGTTTGTCACCACAAAGCGTTCGCCCATGGGCACAGGTCCTCCGGCGGTAATATTGTTGGGAATGATGCCGGTGCCGGTGAGCTTATAGCCGGTGGCCGTGGGGGTGACGGTGAGGTCGGGGATATGGATTTTGGGTAGCAAGGGGCTCGTGGCTCCACCCACGCTGAACTGCACGTTGTGGATATAGATTTCGGCCTTGAGACCGTCGAGCAGGTTATACTCGTAGTAGAGCTTGCCTGTAGTGTCGTAACTGTCGCTGCCCACGTCGGTCCGCAACGTGGTGCTTGTGGCCACCACCTTATAGGCGGCGCCGCGCGTGTTCACGGTGAACGTGACATTGTAGATGCCGCGCGAAGTGTCGATGTGCCCGGCGACATTGGTAATTTCGTAGCCGTCGTATGGCTCGCCTGTCGTGGGGTTGAGCATGGTGGCACTTGCAGCGTTCAGTTTGAACGAGCAGTCGTCTCCGTTGTGTGTGATGGCTGTCGCGCGCACGTTGCCCACGATAAAGTTTACGCCACGGGGCATGCGTGGGTCGAAAGCAGCTCCCGAAATAGTGACAGAGGCTGTCGAGGCGGCTTCGTCCACCGTGAGGCTGCATTGTGCCTTGCAGTAGTGGTTAACGTCGCCGGTGGTGGCGTTAAGTGTGAGCAGCGCCATTTCTTGGGACTCGATTTCAAATTTCACGGGTTTCACTGGCTCGTCATCACTGCCGCATGCTGCAAGCAGCGCCATGGCGGGCACTAGGATGGTAAAAAGTAATTTTTTCATGTCGTTGTGTTGTATTTATTTGATAATTAGTTTGCTTGGATGTGAGTTGCTGCTTGTGACAAAGATGTATATGCCGCCGGGCAGCGCGATGATGTCGTCGTTCTCCACTGTGCCCAGTACTTTCACGAGCTGGCCGTTGATGTTGTAAATGCGCACATCCTTGAGGGGCTCGCTGCACTTAACCACTACAGCGCCCTCCATGGCGAGGAATGCCACGGGCTTGTCGCTGGTGATGTCGTCGATGCCGTTGGTGGCATTGACGGTAATCACGTTCGACGTTGGGCTTAGATATCCCAGTCTGCTGCTTTGCACAAAGTAGGTGTGGGTCTGTCCAGCCTCGAGGTCGTTGAAGGTATAGGTGGTTTCCTCGGTGTTGAATTCATCGCTCGAGATGATGCCGTTATCCGGGCCATAGACGGTGCGTGTGACCATGTAGAAGTCCACGTTCACGTTTGCAGGTTCCCACCGCGCTGTGTAATTGTTGCCTTCGACTACGGCGTCGAGCGCCACAACGGGCATAAGTGCGGGTGCCGGCAGGCACGAGGCATTAATTTCGGCGGCAAAACTGCCGGTGAGGCCTCCGTCGCTGATGAGGAGACGGCAGGTGTGGTTGCCAATCATCTTGGGGCTATAGCTAATTTCCAGTGGATAACCCTCGGCGGTCATGGCGCTGGAGCGCGGCACAGTGGTTACCGAAACCTTGAACGACTTGCTATCATCTTTATATACCGTCACGCTCAAGTCCTGCGTCAGGTGTTTTGCCTTGATATAGACTTTCGCGGTGAGCGTGCGGCCCAGTGCCACCTCACCAAACTCGATGGAAGTGCCCGGCGAGGGCGTGATGAGGCGCGGCGTCTTGTCGGGGTCGTCGGGGTCGGGGTCGGGATCATTGAACACTTCGTTGGCCTTGTCGCCCCAGATATATTCCATCAGGTCGGGATTGTCGATGAACGGGTTGCGGTTGTTCTGTATTTTGTACACGGCCTCGTTGCGCGCCAGCTCCTTGTCGCTCACGGGGTCTTGCCGCGCCCACTTGAGCAGCAGGTTGATGGACCACTGATTGAGCGTGAGCCACGACGAGTTGTTGAGCATGTATTTGTATTTCCAGGTGTAGTCTTGGTAGGTGGTGGCCATGTAGAAGTAGGTGCGTGCGAAGTCGCCCTTGTATTCGTCGTTAGGCTCAAAGACGGTGGCCGCGCCTCCACCTTGTCCTGTTACGGGTGTTCCCACGAGGCACGAGCCATTGTTAAAGCTGGCTTTCGACACCTCGCCCAGCGGGTAGTTGCTTTTCGCCATGTTGGCCTCTCCGTCGCTGGGATAGAGGTGGTTGAGGTCGGTGTAGGCATCGGAGTTTTGAGAGGAAGTACCATAGATGATGGAGTAGTCTCCTCCCCACCAACTCTTGGGTAGTGAGTGCTCGCGGTTCATGCCGCTCACTGCACTGCTGCCGCGGAATTTATACGTTCTGTTGCTGTACATGTCCCACACCAGGTTTGGGTCTTCAAAGCGGCAGTCGGTGTGCGGGAAATGGTACCAGAGGCTGCCGTAGGTAACCACGGTGTGCCGCTTGCACAGCGCACTGATGGCGTTTTTGAGCGCTTGCCCGCTCTTGCCGTAAATTTCGGCATAATAATCCTCGGGAATTTCGGCGCGCAGAGAGAGCGTTCCCGCCAACAAGGCCATTGCCAGCATCATGAGTATTCTCGTCTTTTTCATGTCGTCGGGGATAAATTGTTGTGAGAAAAAGGTTTCAAACTTGTGTTTACTTGTAGAGGAAGCGCTTGATGCTCATCTTCGGGGTTTTCTCGAAGGGAGTGTCGACGAGCTCCACCTTGTTGATTTTGCTGTAATTGGGAAGGTCGTTGTTGGCGGCGGCGCGGATGGCTTCGGGGACAGTAGCCCGTGCGTCGCTGTCCATGTCTTCGGGCAGCTCGGCGTAAACGAGTGCCACAATTTTTCCGCCACGGTCCACGACGACGCTTTCGGTCACATACTGGCAGTTGGCCAGCACGGCCTCAATTTCCTCGGGATATACGTTTTGCCCCGAGGAGCTGAGAATCATCGACTTGATGCGTCCGCGGATGAAGATGTTGTTATTTTCGTCCATCACGCCCAGGTCGCCGGTGCGGAACCATCCGTCGTCGGTGAAAGCCGCTGCGGTGGCTTCGGGGTTCTTGTAATAGCCTATGGTGAGGTTGCGTCCCCGCGCCTGAATTTCGCCAGCTTTGTTTTGCGGGTCTTCCGAGTCGATGCGCAGCTCGTGGATGGGCTTGCCGCAGGAACCCGGTACAAACTCCGTCCACCATTCATATCCCAGCAGGGGGCAGGCCTCGGTCATTCCGTATCCCACGGTGTAGGGCAACTTCATCTTTTTGAAGCATCGCTCGGCCTCGGGATTGAGCGCGGCGCCTCCCATGATGAAGCATCGCACCTGTCCGCCGAAGACCGACATGATGGTTTTTCGTATGGCCCGGTATATCACCTTTTTCATGCCCGGAATGGCAAGCAATTTTTTGCGCTTTTTAAGTGCCGGCACAATGGAGTTGGCATAAATTTTCTCCATCACGAGCGGCACGGTGACCACCATGTAGGGCTTTACCTTTTGCATCGCCTTGAGCAGTGTGGTGGGCGACGGTATCTTTCCCAGGAAGTATACCGTGACACCATCCACGTTGGGGTGGATGAACTCGATGGCCAAGCCGTACATGTGGGCCAAGGGTAACATCGAGACGATGGTTTCGCCGGGAGTGTTCGGGAAATGGGAGTTGGCGAAATCGTCGGTGTCGGCCATTGCGCCGTAGGTGAGCATCACGCCTTTAGGGTTGCCTGTGGTGCCCGACGTGTAGTTGATGATGGCGAGGTCGTCCAGGTTGTCGGTGTCGTAAGTCACGTGTTGCGGCAACATGCCGTGGGGATATAGCTTGTCGTATGCTTCGCGGCGCGTCTCCCAGGCGTCGGCAACCTTCTTGTCTTGTTGCCATAGCAGCGTGCCGTCCTTGATGTTGATGGCCGCTTTGAGGGCGGGTGTGTCTTTGGGGTCCATCTTTTCCCAAATCTCTTTGTCGACAAAGAGCACCACGCTGTCGGAATGGTTGGTGAGCGTTGACACGTTGCTTGGATGGAAGTCGGCCAGCAGTGGCACCGTCACTCGGCCATTGACGTTGATTCCCCAGAAGGTCAATGCCCAGCGCGCGCAATTTCGCGCACAAATGGCAATTTTGTCGCCCTTGTTGATTCCTGCAGCCTCAAAAAAGAGTTTGAATTGTTCCACATTAATGGCCAAATCGCCATAGGTGAAGGCGTCGCCTTCGTAGTCGCAGAGCGCCTTTTGGTTCCAATGCTGGCGGATAGTTTCCTCCAGATTTTTCACATAATGTATCATCGTTTCCTTGTATTCAATTTGTTAATCAACAAATATCGGTTTAACTTGCAATCACAAAGGTACAATATTTTTTTGTTACCGCCTCACACCTAAGCCAAATATTCAACAAAAAGTCATGCTTTTTTTGCTTTTATTCGCTTTATAATCTTACAGGTCCTTTTAACAGCGACAAACAAAGCCGCACCAGCGATAACGCTTGCGACGAATGGAAGCACGTAAACATACAATATCCAGGCTTCCTCAACAGCCACTCTTGCCTCCATAGGTGCGATGATTTCCTCTTTCATAATGTTTAGTTTTATTTGGTAATAATTGTTCTGCAAATTTAATTAAAAATCCTGATTAATAAGCCTGACAAGGTAAAGAATTTGAATTTTCGCTGCACCTTGGCAATACAAATAAAAACGAACATTTTTTTGTATTGCGCTCGGTTTGCAGTAATTTTGCCGCGTGAAAAGATGGCAATGGGCCATATTGCTATTATGGGTGCTCCTGTCGATGCCGGCAAGGGCAGCCCATTGCATCACGGCGCACCCGGCGCTGCCGCTTGTCGAGGTGGCGCTCGACAGCGTGCCGAGTGGTGTGACGATGCCCGAAATCGACAAGTCGTTGCTGACTTCTCGCCGTGGAATCAAAGGCTTTTTCTACAATATTCGCGACAAGGTGATGGAGAAGATAAACGAGCCTTACGACACGACGCGCGATGACCGCTACTGGTGGCGAGCGCTCAAACATGGCAAAGTGGACTTCAACGACAGTACGTTCCGCTATCCACGCCTAGTGCGTTTCGCTTATAACGTCTATCAGTGGGAGACTCGCTTGTTCAACAATTACGACACGACTTACGTGCGAGGCGTAAGCGAGTATGTGCGTTTCATGATTAAGAACGACAACTGGCTCGATATGTATCACTGCCGTCCTGAGCCAGGTAAAAGCATCACTTTTAACAGCGGCGCGGCGAGCAGCGTGGGCTTTTATGTGTCGCTCATGTCGATTTCGTTGGGTTATTCGTTCGACGTAGACCGCATTTTCGGGTCGCGAAAGACAAGTAGCAAAATGGAAATCTCCTTCGCCACGTCGCGCTTCACCTGCGACTATTACCGGATGACCAACACTGGAACTATGACACTCCACGCACATGACGATGAAACGGGCATAGATCACACAATTAGGCACTTTCACGGCATGAAGCGCAAGTCGTGGGGACTGCGCACTTATTACTTGTTCAACAATCGCCGCTACGCCCACCAGGCTGCCTATTCCTGCTCGAAGTACCAGTTGCGCAGCGCGGGCTCGTGGTTGGCCGGCCTCAAGGTGATGCACCAGAGCTTTGTATTCGATGCGTCGCTTGCCACAGACGAGGAGAAGCAGATGTTTGAGACAGAGGAAAGCGAAACGCTATTCAATTACACCGACTATTGCCTGAGCGGCGGATATGGCTTTAACTGTGCCATGGGCAAGAATTGGGTGTATAACTGTACTCTGACGCTTGACGCGGGTGTAAAGTCGGCCCATGCCGTGGCCACCAGTGACCCGCCCGGCCATTATTTCGTGCTCAATGGCAAGTTGCGTACGGCTTTTACCTACAGTCACCGGCGCTACTTCGCCACAATCCAAGCCTACGTGGATAGCCATTTTTTCAACACTGGTGTATATCGCTTTGGATTACATCTGTTCGACCTCTCGACAACACTCGGCATCCGCTTCTGAGCGATGAGTCCAGAGATTTGTTCGTTGGGGGCAAAACGTGTAAATGCTGATTGTTTAGATGGGCGCGTTGGTAGTTAAAAGTGGTCAAAATGGCTATTGGATTTGGTGGTGTCGGCTTTTTGGGCTAAATTTGCGCGAAAATCCTTTTATCATTCATTATTTACAAAAAAACCTATCAATTTCATGAAGAAATTTCTTACTTCATTTTTCGCACTGGCGGTCGCCGTGAGTGTGTGGGCGGTGCCGGCAAGGCCCGGTTTCAAGACCTACACGCAGCCCGATGGCTCGACGGTCACCGTGCAGAAAGTGGGCGACGAGTGGCATCACGCCACGGTCACCCGCGACGGTTATGCCGTGTCGCGTGACGACAACGGCAATATGTGCTATCGTACCTCGGCGGGCGTTTCCAATGTTTTGGCCCACGACGCCGCTAACCGCACCAGCGAGGAACTGGCGTTCCTGCAGGCCAACAGCGAGGCCGCCAAGTTTAAGGCAACGCCCCGCGCCCGCGCTAAGGCCGCCAAAGCCAATGCTGCCCGTCGCACCAGTCAGGTCCCCGACCAGGGCAGTCCACACGTGCCTATTATCCTTGTGCAATACAAGGACGTGAAATTCTCGATTACCAACGAGACACAGCTTTTGGCCTATTTTGAGAATCAGTTCAGCCAGGGTAGCGAGAGTTGCCATCAGTACTTCTACGACCAATCGGGCGGTATGTACGATGCCCAGTTCGACATTCTGGGTCCCGTGCTCCTTAATGACAACCGCTCCACCTATGGCGGCAACGATGAAAACGGGGACGACAAGGGCGTGTGTAAGATGGTGATCGAGGCCTGCAAGGGTCTGCCTACCAGCGTTGACTGGACGCGCTACGACAACGACGGTGACGGTGAGGTCGATGTGGTCGTCGTGCTCTATGCCGGCGTGGGTGCGGCCGATGACGACAATACTAACGCCATTTGGCCATGCCAGTGGCAGTTGAGCGACGGTGTTACTTATGGTGATGGTACGGGCTCGTTTACTCTCGATGGCGTGAAAATTGACAAGTTCGGCGTCTTTAACGAGGTGGGTGGCTCTTATTCGAGCCACGAGGGCGAAATCGACGGCATCGGCACTTTCTGCCACGAGTTCAGCCACTGTCTGGGCTTGCCCGACTGGTATGCCACCGACTATAGCAACCACTTCGGCATGGGCCAGTGGAGTATCCTCGACGGCGGCTGCTACTGCAACGACGGTTTCACGCCTTGCGGCTACACCTCTTACGAAAAAGCTTTCCACGGCTGGCGCGACCTCGAGGAGGCCGTTCCCGGCACGCACTATAGTCTGCTTGCCACTAACATTGAAGGTGGCGTGGGCATCAAGGTGCAAAGTGACTATAATGCGAACGAATACTATGTGCTTGAAAACCGCCAGCTCACGGGCTGGGATGCGTATTTGCCCAACAACGGCCTGCAGGTGACCCACGTGTACTATAGCGCCTCGGCATGGGATGGCAATACCGTCAATAACACCAGCACGCGCCGCATGACCATCATTCCGGCCGATAACTCGCTCAAGATGGATTACAGCCAGGGCTCCTACTTTGCCAACCTTGAGGATCAGGAGAATGACCTGTTCCCCTATCAAAAGAGTTCCAGCGTGCTGATTAACGAGCTTACCGACACAAGCACGCCCGCCGCAACCCTCTATGTGGGCGGCAAGATGGGCAAGCCCATCACCAATATCACCAAGGATGCTACAGGCTTGGTGACCTTCGACTTCATGAAGGGACAGATGGCTCCGCCCGAGCTCAGCGACGCGACCGACATCACCGACACCAGCTTCAAGGCCGAGTGGAGCGAAGTCGAAGGGGCTCAGAGCTACACCCTGCGTGTCACCCCCAAGGGCGACGAGGCCGAGTTGTTGCTCGAAGAAAACTTCAGCAGCTTCACCACCAACACCAACGACCAGAGCGACAACCTTGATGCCAGCTTCGCTAACGAGGGCTGGACCGGCACGGCCATCTATTTTGAGAATGGTGGCGTGCGCCTCTCTTCGTCTCGCAAAGCCGGCTCGCTCACCTCGCCCACGCTGGCAGTAAGCGAAGGAAAAGTGACTGTCGCTTACGGAGCTTACTCCTATGGAACCGATGGCAACATCACCATGAAAGTGGCCACTGGCAGCGATAACAAAAACGTGACCGTCGCTAAAGATGTCGCCGATGGTTTGGTCGTGCTTAACGCTGGCGAGGAAGATGCTGTGACCTTCTCGGCATCGGCCCGTCAACGTCCCATCCTCACCTACATCAGGATCTACGATGGTGACGCCACCGAGCAACTCTCGGCCAATGCGCCCCGCCGCGCCGAGGGCAACGAGACCCTTTTATTTGAAGGCATCACCGAAACGAGCTGTGTCGTCACCGGCCTCACGCCCGAGACTACTTACAAGTTTGACGTCAAGGCCGTCGGCGAGGACAACGAGAGCAAGTGGAGCGCCTTCAAGCTCGTCACCACGCTCGAGGCCTCCCAGGGCATCCAGGGCGACGTGAACGGTGACGGTGTCGTCAGCGGCGCCGACGTGACCGCCCTTTACAACATCCTGCTTAATGACGACCCCACCGGCGCACCTACCGTTACCGGTAATCCCGACGTGAACGGTGACGGTGTGGTGAGCGGCTCCGACGTGACCGCCCTCTACAACATCCTGCTGCAATAACCATAATTCCGGCAGCAACTGCACAAACGTCCCTCGCTCTTCATTGGCGAAGGACGTTTTTCAATTGATAGCTCTATGGCGTCAAGGGGTGAAGACGCCGTTTCTTTCATTCATTGTTCGATTGGCTCTATGGGAGTTTGGGGGACGATTGTTACGGTGAAGTCGCCCTCCATGTTGGGGTAAACGATGCGCGGGTTGCATCCTTGGGTTATCTTGATGCGCTTGCACCTTATCGCTAAGCGCAGGTCCACATCCTCGAGTTTTGGGTTGCGGCTCAGGTCGATTTCTTCAAGCGGTGTGTTGCCCACGTCGAGGTGCACGAGATTGGGGAAATACTTCAAAAAGTCGTAGCTGCCGATGATGTTCTTGCGGCCACCGTAGCCCAGCCGCAGCTCGGTCGTCGCAGCAGCTTCGGCGTGGGTGACGATGCCGTCGCAGTCGGTGTCGCAGGGGATGAAGCAATGAGCAAAGGCCGCATTGCCCAGCATGAGGTCTTGGTGCGTAACAATGAAGATGGAATCCTGCGGAATACTGGTTTCTATCGGCGTGCCTGGCACCACTGGTACCTGCGGCAAGGAATATTGCGCAAAACATACCACCCCAGAAAACAAGACAAGCAGAAGTGAGATACTCTTTTTCATAATATGAAGCATTTTGATTGTTCTGAATCGCAAAGATAAGCCTTTTTCCCTAAAAACCAGCTTCCAAGAAGAAAAAAACGGCCACAACATGATGTTTTGGGAAATATAACAGTTGCGGCGCACCGTGTGAAGGCGCGCCGCAGCGGTTATTCGGGGCAGGGTGGGGGATTAGTGTACCACGGTGACTTGACGGGTGGCGGGGAAGCCATCGGTGAAGACAATCACTGCGTAGTGACCGGCGGGCACATCCTCGACGTTGATGAAGTTGCCGGTGTGGCGCTTCACGGTGCGGCCGTTGGCGTCGATGAGCTCCATGCCGTAGATGGGTCCGTCGGCGCTGGCCACGACATAGTCGTTGACGGGCTTCGTGTTCACATTCACAGCGGCGTTGTCGGCACCATCGCCCAACAGGATGTTGTAGAGTGCGGTGACGTCGGCGCCGCTCACGTTGCCGTCGCGGTTGACATCGGGATTGCCCAATACGGTCAGGTCATCGAGGAGCACGCCGTAGAGCGAGGTTACATCGGCACCGCTCACCACGCCGTCGCCGTTGACGTCGCCGGGTTCATCGGGTGTCGCGGAGGCTTCCTTGACAGGGTCGTCGAACTTGATGGTTCCGGTGTGTCCTACCTTATTGTCTTCATCGCGCTTGAGCACGAGTGCGGCCAGCTCGTAGGTCTTTCCTGCGGGCAGCGCATTGAGTTCGGCGCGCAGGGCTCGCCAGCCGTTGAAGTCGATGACGCCCAGGTCAAATTCCACCTCGTCGGTGCCGTCGGTCTCGCGCAGGACGGCGGTGACGTGGTTAAGGCTGACGTCGCCATTGACAGGCACCACGAGTGCGTCGTTGCGCGTGAGCTCGTTCCACTGCGAGTTGAGGGCCAGTTCGATTTGTGCTCCGGCCGGAATTTCATACTTCAGTTGTAACGACTTGGCGCCGAGCAGGTAATCGGAGGCCGTGGAGATGGTGGCGGTAGCTCCTTCGTCGGTTGTGGCCGTCACGTCATCCTTGGCGTCAAGTGCGGATACAACATCCTTACCGTCGACTTCCTCAGACACATCGATGGCGGTGAAGCTGTAGTCGATTTCCTGGGGCAGACGCAGCCCGGCTGTGTCGACGAGCTCTTTGCTGATGGTGAGGCGGTATTGCTCGCCCACGGTGAGGGAATTGGCGATGGGGATGCGGATGTAGCCGTATTCGTCGCCCTGCTTGTTGAGTTTTACTGAGCGCTTGTTGATGGTGACTTCTTCGCCGGCTGCGTTAAAGATACGAATCTTATCGTAGTAGTAGCCGGTGACGAGCATCGAATCGACGCGAATCTCAACGAGCGCGTTCTTGTAGTGCACGCGGTCGTTATCTTGCGGGAAGATGATGTATGGCTCTATGTATTTGCGGGCCTCGGTCTGGAATTCGAAGGTGAAGTCCTCGCCAAGAGCCATGCCGCCGTTGTGCTCGGCGCTGGCTTTGAGTGTGACGGAGTAGCGGGTGTCGGCCTCAAAGGCATCGTTGGGCTCGAAAATCATGCGGTAGTAGCTGTCTTCCCACGTGAAATGTCCCTCGACGGGCGGGTCGATGACAAGGGCTGCCTGGGTGCTCACGGGGTCCATGTCCCAATTGAAGTTGAACACGATAGGCGTGCTGCATTTAAGGGGCGCGTCGCCCTCGTGCCACACGGGGGAGTAAGAGACCACTTCGGGCGGCGTGTTACGCACACGCATGAGGTCGAAGTTGCAGTAGGCGCTTTGGTTGTTGCCCAGCGTCACCTCCTTTGTCTGCTCGTAGTGCTCGGGGCCTCGCGCCACGATGCGGTAAGTTCCGGCGGGCACCATCTTGAAGACGTAGATGCCGTTATAGAGTCCGCCCGTGTTGCATTCGTCGAGTGTGTTGCCGTCGAGGTCTTGCAGGAGCACCGTCGCGTTATTGAGCGAGAGTCGTTTGTCGTCGCCAAAGCACTCGTTGGACACATTGCGCAAAATTCGGCTGTCGCGCAGCAGGCCGGCGATGGGACCGTAGCCGAAGGTATCGTCGCTGCGTCCGAAGTAGCTGTCGGCACCGCGCGAGAAGTTCCATCCCTCGAGCCAGCAGTAGTTGTCGTTGAGCAGGCGGTAAGTTTCGGGGATATAGTCATGGAACGAGCCTTCGTCGAGCATCGACACCGCGTTGTTGCCGCGCAACACACCCAGGCCCTGTGTGCCCCAACTGGGGTAGAAAGACCAGTCGCCGTAGAGCGAATAGCTGCTACTGGTCCAATAAGTAGCCTTGTTTTGGTAGAGAATGGTGCACAGGGTGCGGGCTAGCTGGTCGCTGCCGGTCACCACAGGTTGCCCTGTATAGCCACGATACAGTCCCAAGGGGAAGTTGCAGCGGTTCTCGGTGCCGGTGGCGTTGCTGTGGATAGAGTAGAAGATGTCGGCTCCGCTATTGTTACACAGCGCCACGATGGTCGACAGCTTTAGGTCGTCGTCCGTGGTATTGCGCACGCGCGACATTGAAGTAGTGTAGCCCTTGGCTTTCAGCATATTATTGAGGGCAAAACCTTTCTTGAGGTTGCTGTTCGACTCCCAGAAGCCGGCGGTGTCACCTTGTGCGAAGGGATAGACCACCACGTTACGGTCGTCGGAGTCGTGTCCGCCGTGTCCGGGGTTGATATATACGTGAGGCATTGCGGCGAGGGCTGCCATTGCGACAGCCACGCTAATCAGTGCGAAAAATATTTTTTTCATCGTCGTGTCCTCCTATCGGTTATTGGGTGATTTGGATTTTCATCATCGTCAGGTGACCGTCGATGGTGGTGTAGACTATGGTGCCCGCGGCGGCTGTGGGTTGCATCGTCATCGACGTGGGAGCCGTGAGGGCATGGCTGAAGGTGCCGTCGGCCTTGAGGAGCAGGATTTGCGACGAGGTGAACTGGTGGCCATCGTCGGTGGCGTTCTGCACCACGAGATAGTCGTTGTCGAGCCAGCTGGGCATCTCATAGTGGCCCAGCGAGGCGAGCACGCGTCCTTCGAGGTCGGTGACGAAGACGCCGCTCTCGGCAGCCACAAAGGCCACCTTATCGCCCGAGGGTGAGAGGCATGCCCAGAGGTATCCGGCGTAGGATTCGACGGGCGAGTAGGCCGTGGTGACGCCGTTGCGCGTAATCATCAACTGCGAGCCTTGTGTATAGACGCTCGTGCCCGTGTCGCGCACGCGGCCCTGGCTCTTGCGCGCGCCCACAAAGGCGGCGCCCTTGTCGCCCACCACGGGTTGCACGGTGCCGTGTTGCGGTTCAAGGAGAGCCTCGGCGCGATGGCTGGCCAGGTCGTAACGCATGGGAGTGCGGTAAATCAAGCGGTCGTCGGCGCGCTTGGCGGTAACGAAACACACTTGGCCGTCATCGGCCCAACGTGCGTCGAAACCAGCGCCCGATTCGTCGCTGAGCGTGGTCGCCTCACTGGTGGTGAGGTCAAGCATTTGTAGACCGTGCGCATCAGCATCAGTGAAAAGAAGCTTAGTGGCGTCGGGGCTGAGCTTCGGATAGTAGGCCTCGCCAACGCCCTTTGTCAACCGTGTCTGTTCGACCACGGTCACTTGCTGCGCCATGGCGGCCACGGCACAGCAGCCACCCAAGAGTGGCAGGAGCATTTTCAGTAATGTTTTCATCTCGTGAATGATATATAATGGTTCATATAAATTCCAAATCACAAAGTTAGTAATTAATTCCAAAAATATGCTAAAATTCTGCCGATATTTTCAAAATCTTCATCATTCCGAAGTATTTTGAAAGGATTTCCTGTTTTCCCCTGTTTTTTTCTGTGATATTTTTTGAGGTTCAGGGTAAAAGTGGATACTGGTCGTCCCTATAGCCGATAAATAGACGCCATTATTATAATGAAGATTATTTTAACGATAATTATAATTCTGTCTTATTGTGATGCGAAATAATTTTTTGGGAAGAAAATGGGTCGAAATTTTGGTGATTCAAAAAAAAGTAGTACCTTTGCCGTGCTTTTTGCGAAAAGTGAGCAAAAAGGGTGCTTAGCTCAGCTGGTTTAGAGCGCATCCTTGACAGGGATGAGGTCACCTGTTCGAATCAGGTAGCACCCACACAATGAGGACGGAACGATTGTTCCGCCCTCTATTTTTTTGCTCATGCGCCATTGTCTTGTAGGGTCTATCCAATATCGATTGTCTCACCGCCATATTTTGGCCGTTTGCCGATGAGGGTGTTGAACACGGCTTTGGTGCGTGCCAGTGCTTCACGGGCCATCATGATATAGCGCCGGCTGTCACCACGCCAGTTTCCGGCGTTCATGCCGATGGCGTCGATACCATAGGCTTGTGCGTAGTAAAGTGCCCGCTCGTTGTGGAACTTTTGCGAAACCACCAATATGCTGTCCTGCCCGAAGATTTCTTTTGCCCGCACCATCGAATCGAGTGTCTTGAGCCCGGCATAGTCGGCATAGATTACGCTGTCGGGCACCCCTCGCTGCACCAGGTCGGCGCGCATCATTTCAGGCTCGTTATAATCCTTTGTGCTGTTGTCGCCACTCACAATGATGCGGTCAACTTTGCCGGCATGGTATAGTGCCGCCATAGTGTCGATGCGGTTGTAGTAATAGGGATTCGGTCCTCCCCATCTGCTAATGGGGCTGGTCCCCAGCAACAGCGCCGTGTGACGGTGTGGCACATCGTTCACACAATTATAGAGCTTGTCTTTGCTCGCTTGCAACACGATGATGTTGCACACCAAACACACCACGGCACATAGTGCGCAGACAATTAAGAACCATTTAAATGCTTTGCGCAAAAGCCGTTTCATGGTTGGATTTTAAGCCCGTCTTCGGACTAGTAGCGCATGGTGCCGGTGACCTTCGAGAGATAGACGTCGCACAGCTGGACGTCGATTTCGGCGTCGATTTTCTCGCTACTGGCTTCAAGCCAAGCGGTTTGTGCCGCAAGCACGTCGTCGGTGGTGGCCATGCCCTCCTTGAAGGCGAGTTGGGCCACGCGCAGGTTCTCGTCGGCCTTGGCGAGGTTGGTGCGCGTCATCTCGAGCGTCTTGTTGGCCTCCTGGTAGCGGAAGCGGGCCTGGTTGACTTGGAGCTCGATTTTCTCCTTGGCCTCGTCAAGCTCAAGACGCTTGATGCGTGCCTCGACCTGAGCCGCCTTGTACTTGTTGCTCAGACCGCCCCAGTGCCACAGCGGGATTTTGACCATGGCGCCGATGGTAAACCCAAACCCGAAGCTATTCTTGAAGCCGTTGTAAGTGTTGGGGTTAGTGGCATGGTAGGCGCCGATGGCTGCCACGGTGGGCAGCATTGCAGCGCGCTCAACGTCGGCCTTGCGGTCGTAGATTTTCGTGGCGAGTTCAAGAGAATGTATGTCGTGTCGCAAGGCGTACACATTGTTCATGTCAAACTCGGCGGGTCGCGGCTGAGTCTCGAGTTTGGCTTGGTCTTCGTCGGCGAGGATGAGCTGCGCGTCAACGGGAAGGCCGCAAAGTTGGGCGAGCAACATGCGTGACAGAGTGAGCCCGTTGTTCACCTTGGTCAACGCCACATTGGCCTCGTTGAGCTTCACGTCGACCGAGAGCAGGTTGGCACGCGTGGCCACACCCTGGTCAAGCATGCGCTTCACATCTTCGTCAAGGGCCTCGACGAGATTGACATAGCCCTGGGCAAGACGCTGCTTTGACTTGAGCGACACCACCTGCCAATAGGCTGCGTCCACGTTATAGACGACGTCCTCGGCCTTGCTGTCGTGCATCGATTGTGCCAGTTCCTCGGCATAGCGCGTGATGTCGTTCATCGCCTTAATTTTGCCGCCCATGTAGATGGGTTGCGTCACCGTGATTGCTGCCCCCATCACATTATGGATATTGTAAGTCATCGCGCTCTTGGGGAGTAGGGCCACTTGCTTGGGCACGGGTTGGCCGTCCACCACGAGAGGCTCGCCCGTCATCGGGTTGGTGACGATGTCGAACTCATATCCTCCGGCTGCCAGATTGAAGTTTTTGACCGGCAGCAGGGCGTCGCTCTCGATGAGCGAGAGTTTCTTTTGGTTATACATGTAAGTGCCCTGAAAGTCGAAGTTGGGCAGATAGGCGGCGTGGGCCTCCTTGCGCTGGTATCCGGCCTGCTCGATTTTGAGCTGTGCCTGCTTGATTTCCTTGTTGTTGCGCAGCGCCATGTGACGGCACGAGTCGAGCGTCACTTGTGCAGTTGCTGCGATTGCTGCGATTGCGGCTAGCGATAAGCAAACTATTTTTTTCATATAGTAAAACTGGGCTGTAGTCAAGTTTTTTTGTTTCGCGCCACAAAGATAGTAATTTTTTGGCCAACGCTCAAGCAGATGTTCTTAAAAAGAACACTTTCGTAATACGCCAGAACACCTTGAGCGTTTTTTTGTGCTTGCATTGTCTTTTTTATTTGGTGGAATGAAATAAATGTTTTATATTTGCAGGGTCAAAAATTAAATTCACGATTAACAACAAACAACTAATTCATTCACCTTAATTAAATTCAAGAGAACTATGGCATACGTAATTGGAGAAGACTGCGTTGCTTGTGGAACCTGCCAGGCAGTGTGCCCCACCGGCGCTATCAGCGAAGGCGACATCTATGTGATTGACCCCGACGTTTGCATCAGCTGCGGCACTTGCGTTGAGAGCTGCCCCAACGAGGCTATCAGCGAAGGCTAAGGCACTCCACGAGGTTACCCTAATAACCTTTACAACCGACAAGATTGGGGGCGAGCAATATCGCCCCTATTTTGTCGATTGTTCTCGTGTGTTCGTGTGGATGAATTTTAATGTTTTGAGACTATGATGAAACGAATCGCTGTAATATTTTTCGCCGCCATGTTTGCGCTGACGGCACTTGCGCAGGAAGGCACGGTCATCGCCAAGCGCAACGTACTTTTTGACGGATATAACTTCTGGGTGCGCACCCCGCAGGGCTACAACCCGCACGGTCCGCGTCAGCCCCTGGTGATTTTCTTGCACGGCGCCAGCCTGTGTGGCCACGACCTTAACCGTGTGAAGCGGTACGGCCCGCTCGACGCCATCACCAAGGGCGTTGACATCCCCGCCGTGATTGTGGCACCTCAAAACCCTGGCGGCTCATGGAAGCCGAAAAAGCTTGACGATATCCTAGAGTGGACCAAGGCCCACTATAATATCGACAGCACGCGCGTGTATGTGTTGGGAATGAGCCTGGGCGGATATGGCACGATGGACTTTGCCGGCACCTATCCCCATAAGATTGCGGCAGCCATGGCGCTTTGCGGCGGTTGCACGTTGCGCGACCAAAGCGGCCTGGGCAAGCTGCCCCTGTGGATAATGCACGGTACGGCCGACCGCGCCGTATCGGTGGCGAAGTCGAAGATTGTAGTGAGCTACCTGCAGGCTGCACGTGCCACCGAACACCTGCGCTATGACTGGCTTGCCGGCGCCTCGCACGGCGCGCTGGCCCGCATCTTTTATCTCGACAAGACCTACGAGTGGCTCATGTCGCACACCCTCGACGACCCGTCTCGAGAGGTGAACAGGGAGATTTCCATCACGCAGACCGACATGAATAACGCCTATCGCATGCTCTCGCAAAAGAAGCGCGAGCCCGTCATTGAATAATTCTTAAAACTTATCCTTTTCTTACCATAAACCGATTAAATTCACACCTCATGAAAGAAATCAAATGCCCCAAATGTGGCAGCGTGTTTACAGTCGACGAGGCCGACTACGCCGCCATTGCCTCACAAGTGAAAAACGCCGAGTTCCACGCCGAAGTGGAACGCCGCGCCACCGAAATCGAGAACCAGCAGGCCCTCAAGCAACAAGCCGAGAAACTCAAGATTGAGAACGACTTCGAGCGGCGCCTCAACGCGAAAGACGCCGAGTTGGCCCAGCGCGACAACGACATTAAGGTACTCAAACAGAAGATGGTCACCGACTCGCAGGCCCAACAAATCGAGCTGCAGAAGCGACTGTCCGAAAAAGAAGCGCTCATCAAAGAGCTTAAAGCCAAGTTGGAGCAAGGTGACGACCGCATCAAAATGGCCGTGCTCCAGGAGCAGAACAAGGCAAAAGACGAGTTGCAGGAGCGGGAGCGCAAAATCGCCGAGCTCGTTAGCCGGGCTGCCAACGACCAGAAGGAAGCCACCCTGCGGGAGCAAAACATCAAGGAGAGCTATGAGCTGCAGCTGCGCCAAAAACAGGAAATGGTAGATTACTACAAGGACATGAAGACGCGTCTCTCGACCAAGATGGTGGGAGAGACCCTCGAAATCCATTGCAGCACGCAGTTCAACTCGCTCATCAGGCCTATCATGCCCACCGCCTATTTTGAGAAGGACAACGACGCCTCGGGTGGCAGCAAGGGAGACTTCATTTTCCGCGACTTTGAGGACGGTCAGGAATATGTCTCCATCATGTTCGAAATGAAAAACGAGATGGACGAGACCGTTTACAAGCACCGCAACGAAGACTTTCTCAAGAAGCTCGATGAGGACCGCAAGGCCAAAAAATGCGAATATGCCGTGCTCGTCTCGCTTCTTGAGCCTGAAAGTGAGCTCTATAACACCGGAATTGTCGACATGAGCCACCGCTACCCCAAGATGTACGTCATCAGGCCCCAGTTCTTTATTCCCCTCATCACACTCCTCGTCCAAGCCTCCAAGAAAAGCATCTCCCTCCAGCGTGAGTTAGCTTTGGCGCGCAGTCAGAACGTGGATGTGACCCACTTCGAGGAGCAGCTCAACGACTTCAAGGAGAAATTCGGCAACAACTACCGCCTCGCCAGCGAGCGTTTCAAGAAAGCCATCGATGAGATTGACAAGTCAATCGACCACCTTAATAAGATTAAGACCCACCTGCTTGGTTCAGAAAACAACTTGCGCCTCGCCAACGACAAGGCCGACGCCCTCACCATAAAAAAACTCACCCGCGGCAACCCCACTATGAAGGAAAAATTCAAGCAGGCCCGTCAACAAAATATTGACGAGTGACAGCAAGTTACATCGCGCAAAACTTTTACAAAAAACCTTTTAAGAGAATGATAACAAAGGGAAATTCTATGGCAAAAGGAAAAATTAAGGAGCGCTATGAGCGTTTCAAGCGCTGGCAACTATCGCCTAACAGCTATGAGTTTACCAGCGATGATGTGCAACATTGCCAAAACTGTGGACATGACTTCACAGGCAATTACTGCCCTTATTGCTCACAAAAGGCGGGCGAAGGTCTTATCGACTGGCGCAGCGTCAGGCAGAGTTTCATGGACATTTGGGGTTTGGGGTCACGTTCCATGCCCCGAACGATTTGGCACCTGCTATTGCGCCCCGGTTATCTGATTAGCGATTATATCAGCGGCAAGCGCCAGGTGAGTTTCCCGCCGGTGAAGATGCTGTTTTTCGTTGCGGTGATTGTTGTGCTTTTGGTGTATTATCTGATGCCTCTATTGTTTGGTTCCTCATTTGATATTTATGGTGGAAATACCAGTAGCTATGAGGGATTTGACAGCTGGAATAAGACCCATTTTGCTTGGACTTACTTTGGCATGGCGCTTCTGGGCATTTTGCCCACATTGGTATTGTTCCGCTATGCTCCCGTTCATCCCCGCCATACCTTGCCCCAAGGCTTTTTTATCCAGGTATTCTTGTGCGTGGTTAATTTGGTCATATCGTTCATCTTGTTGCTGCCGCTCTTGTTAATCAACTACATGGTTTACTTTTTGGTTAGCTGGGCGATACTTTTCTGCTATTACGTCATTACCTACAAGCAATTGTTCGGCTACGGGATTTGGGGAACACTTTGGCGAGTGTTCTTTGTCTTTGGGTTTATTGTTTTGTCGATGGACGTTGTGTTGTTTCTGCTTTTTGATATCGATTCCAGCCAAATAGACCCCAATCAATCTCTTCCCGGCAGCAACCGATATATTAGAGCAGGCATCTTCACGGCCTATAGCTTACTGCTGTTAGGAGTCGGCTGGGCTCTCAGCCTAATTTCCCGAAAAAAATCCAAGAAAACACCCAGCGAGTAATCAATCACCCAAGCGGGTGAACCTATTTCACCTTACATGCCGAAGTAATTGCTGCCGGCGAAGTTGCGGTAGCCGATGGCTTCCATGATGTGGTGGGAGCGGACGGAGGTCATCTGTGTGGCGTGATCCTCCAGGGGCATTGCATTGACAAGATTTTTTTGAAAATCTCTTGCATACATCAAGATTTTTGTCGTAATTTGCTTATGGTGGTATGAAGTTGATGTCTTTGTTGCTGCTAAATTGCTGTAAATCAGCCATGGGCGCAACTTTTTAAACATCGTTTAATTCACTTTTTAGTTCCGCCAACGGGTACATGAATAAAAAAAGGAGTTTCGTACATAAGATAAGGCTGTGGTTGATAATGTTGGGCAGGCGCCAGCGAAAGACCACTATGCACACGGTTAAAACTGATGAACAGCATACGTGTGCCAATTGCGGAACGGCCTTTGTCGGACATTTTTGTCCCCAATGTGGCCTACGTGCCGCCTATCAAAGCATGACTTTCAAAAACGTGGTGCAAGGCTTCCTTGATATCTGGGGCTTCGGTTCGCGGCCGATGCTGCGTACCATTCATGAGCTGTTTTGGCGACCAGGGTACATGATTCGCGACTGTCTGCATGGTCATCGGCCTCTCTACTTCCCTCCGTTCAAGATGCTTTTAATCACGACGCTGATCTTTGCGGCAGTCTCTTCCATTCGTGGTATAGAACCGTCGGCCGAAGGGGCATTCATTTATGGTGATGTCTTCCGGCGATATGGGACCACAGAATGGGCTATAAGTCTTTTCGAGAGGATTGATGCCGCGCTTCTCTGGTTGCATCAAAATCCTGCATACTCAACAATAGCGGCTGGAATATTCTATATTGTCGCGTCATGGCTGGTGTTCTTGAGGCGCATGTCGTTTATAGAAGTGTTTTTTTCGCAACTCTACATATCAAGCCAGATGCAGATAGTGGGCGCGCTTTGGGTACTCATAACAGGCAGCGAGGCCTACTACAACATACCTCCATTCGCCGTGCCTTTTGTTATCGGCATACCACTGCTGTGTTATGACTATTCGCAACTCTACGAGCTGCGGCTGTGGCCAACCATCTGGCGCACCGTGCTCACATTCGTGCTTATGCTGGCGATGATGCTACTTGTGGGAGGCTTGCCGATATTGCTGGTGAAATACTTATGAAAATTGAAAAATAATTATTATGAAGAAGGTATTTACATTTATTACTGCCGCTTGCCGATGGACTATCACTTTGTGTGTTTGCAGTGTTGTGGCAATGGCGTCACTGACGGCCTGTGGCGGCGATGAGCCTGCAGAAAACGAGGCCGACGATTTGGCCTATTTGAAACAACGTATTTCCCCTGAGGGCGATTTTGTCTATGGCGTTTATCTGGGTGAAAACACGGAAGTGCTGAACCGTCCCATCCAAACCGAGGATGATGCTTTGATAGAATTCTACAAGCTTCTGTCGGACGGAAGTTCCCATAAGGGACTTAAGACTGAAGCCGATGGGACCATTTCCTGTCGACTGACCGGTGCCGACGGACAATATCAGGGCACTATAACGTTCAACAAACCGCAGGGAACATTCACGGGTTACTATGCTGAAGTGGTATTCAGCGATGAGGTGACTGCAGCAACAGGCTTAACTCGAATACGTTACATTTTAGCCGACTTGTGGCCGCCACAAGGATTCGTGACAGACATCTTAGAATGGCTAAAGAAGTAACATAGCTAAGCAGGGGAGCGTGCTTGCGAAATGCTGCGAAACACAAATTTGAAAATCAACCAAATATGTTTCAAGGTGGGTTTCGAAGACAGCCTCTACTTCTCACGCCTTTTCTCTAAAACCATGGGCATGTCACCACGTCAATACCGCGAATCAGTAGAAGAAAAATAACCCCACTTCACCCCTACATGCCGAAGTAGGTGGTGCGGTCGAGGTTGCGGTAGGAGATGGCTTCCATGATGTGGTGGGAGCGGACGGTGATGTTGCCCTCTGATGGGGTACGCCACAAGCATGAAGCTGGCGGGGTAGTCGATGGCGTATTTCGCGCGGCTGATGCTGATGTGTCGGTCCTCGAGCGGCTGCCGCATCACCTCCAAAACGCTACGATTAAATTCAGGTAGCTCATCAAGGAAGAGCACGCCGTTGTGGGCCAGGCTGATTTCGCCCGGCTGCGGATTAGTGCTGCCGCCCACCAAGGCAACGGCACACATATACGAAAATGTGGTGGGATGATATTGGGGTTATGCCGTAAGAACTTTTAAAACTCAGCGAAATTCAACAAAAAATCTTCATTTTCGCTGATTTTTAAAGAAGTTTTTGTTGTTTTACTCTGTAAATCTATCTGAATTATATCGCCCCAAAAATGGGTTTAAAAATGCGATTTTGGGGAGGTATAAAATAAAAGCTGCCCAAAAATGAGCACAAAAACACCATTTTGGGGAGCTATAATTTTGTTCTGTCAGAAAAAGACTATCTAGTTATTACCTGTTGGTTGAATTAAAATAGCGCATATTTGACTTGCCCTATTGGTTTATGATTAATAAAATTGAAATATTGCAACATGGTGAAAGCTGCGACTTTAGCTGCGATCCGTGTAAACAGGCCAGAGGTTTGTTTGG
>JAGCUP010000180.1 GCA_017962765.1 Muribaculaceae bacterium
GGTTGTGTAGGTGATGGTAGTACCCTCGGCACTGCTAATGGTGACCACGGTGCCCTTGGTGACCTCGCCGGCGGCGGGATCGAATGTGGGCGCAGCGGGTTTCACAACGGGCATCGTACCGCCCTCGACGAGCTTGACCTCATCGAGGAAGAAGCGGTTGTTGGCGGCGGTGGGAGCTTGCCACTTGATGTTGGCGCTGGCATCGGTGGCGGTGAGGACCACGGAGAACTCGGTCCATTCACCCTTGACGAGAGTGATACTCTCCTCGCCCAGTGTGGCGCCGGTAGCGCTCATGTTGATGGTGGTCTTCTCGCTGGAGGTATTCCAGGCTGCAGCCTTGAAGGTCAGCGTGTAGGTCTGTCCACTGGTGAGTGCGATGGCGGGCGTCTCGGCGCTACCTGCCTTGCTGGTGGTACCGAGCTTGATGCACTTGTTTGCGCCACCTGCATTTTCGACGGTCCAACCGCTGTTGTCATAGACAATTTCGTTGGTGGCGATGGTGCCGCTCCACTGGCCGTCGTTACCGCCAGTTCCGTCGGTGTCGTCGAACGACTCGTAGAAGATGCAGTCGGTGGGCACGGTCCTGATGGTGTAAGCGGCCTCGGCGACCTCACTGACGTTTGCGTCAGCGTCCATGGCGACGGCCTTGATGGTCATGGCCTCGTTGACGGTGACGGTGGCGACATTGCCATCGACGGTGAGGGCTGTGTTGCTCTCAGTAGGATCGGTCTCGTCGGTCGTGTAGGTGATGGTGGTACCCTCGGCACCAGTGATGGTGACGACAGTCCCTGCCACGACCTTACCGGCGGCGGGATCAAACGTTGGGGGAGCAACAGTGACAGCAGCAAGGGTATAAGCTGCCTCGGCCACATCGCTGAAGTTTGCGTCAGCGTCCATAGCGACGGCCTTGATGGTCATGGCCTCGTTGACGGTGACGGTAGCGACGTTGCCATCGACGGTGAGCGCGGTGTTGCTCTCAGTCGGGTCGCTGTTGTCGGTGGTGTAGGTGATGGTGGTGCCTTCGGCGCCGGTGATGGTGACCACGGTGCCCTTTTCGACCTCGCCGGCGGCGGGATTGAAGGTGGGTGCAGCGGGTTTCACGACGGGCATCGTACCGCCTTCGACGAGGAGGACCTCATCGAGGAAGAAGCGGTTGCTGGAAGCGTTGGGGGCTTGCCACTTGATGTTGGCGCTGGCAGCTGTGGCGGTGAGAACCACGGAGTACTCGGTCCATGCGCCCTTGACGAGGGTGATGCTTTCCTCGCTCAATGTGGCGCCGGTAGCACTCAGGTTGATGGTAGTCTTCTCGCTGGAGGTATTCCAGCCGGCGGCCTTGAAGGTCAAGGTGTAAGTGTTGCCGCTGGTGAGCGCGATGGCGGGCGTCTCGGCGCTACCGGCCTTGCTGCCGGTGCCGAGCTTGATGCACTTGCTTGCGCCACCTGCATTTTCGACTGTCCAACCCTCGTTGTCATAAACGATGGTGGAAGTGGCGATGGTGCCGCTCCAATCTCCATCGTTACCGCCGGTGCCGTCGGTCTTGTTGAACGACTCGTAGAAGACATAGTCTCCCACGGGCGTGCTCTTGATGGTGTAAGCTGCCTCGGCAACCTCGCTGATGTTTGCATCGACGTCCATGGCAACGGCCTTGATGGTCATGGCCTCGTTGACGATCACGGTAGCCTCGTTCCCATCGACGGTGAGCGCTGTGCTGCTCTCGGTGGGGTCACTGCCATCGGTGGTGTAGGTGATGGTGGTACCCTCGTCACTGGTGATGGTGACTTCGGTTCCTGCATCAACTTCGCCAGCATCAGGGCTGAACCAGGGTGGTGTGACAGTTACCGCGGGAGGCGTGTCACCGTTTTCGGTGTAGGTGATAGTGACGCTTTTGAGGCGTCGCTGAGTTGTGGTGTTGGTGATTACCACTTTCGTGGTACCAGTGGAATAGGTCCAGGACGTTACCGAGCCTGAAGTCGAGAACGTGCCTATTTCATTGGTGCCGTCGGTGAAGGTGGTTCCATCTTCGGTAAGTGCGTAGCCATCACTGGAAGCTGTAAATTCGAGTCCAGTGATTACCACTCCGCCGCCTTCGATGGTGAGACTCGCATTCTGGTTGGGACGGAATTGTGCGTTCTGTACGCTCCATGTTCCTCCAAACGAGAATGTGAAATCATCTAACACCGTAGTTTCGGCTGATTTGATATCATAGCCGTTAGAACCGAAAGTGTAGGTCACCTCGGTTCCCCAAGCTGTGACAGCAAAGAGCGTCATCCACAGAAGAGATAGGAATTTCTTCATACGCGTAGTTTTTTTGAAAAAGGGTTAATATTAAATGGTTATTTAAAAAAATTCGTTTTTATGCGAAATAACCCACAAAGATACACATTATTTAAAATACAAGCAACAATGCGGTGTGTTTTAATTGCGAAATAGGCAAAAATAAATGCGAATTCGTAAAATTCGCATTTGAAATTCTGCCGAAAATTCGTGATGGAGAAATGGCTAAAAATAGCCAAAATTCTTCGGAAAAATGGCGGAAAATTGGGGTTATAGCATGCCGAGCTCAAGCTTGGCCTCGTCGCTCATCATGTTGAGGTTCCATTCGGGCTCGAATACGAGGTTGATGTTGACATCGTGGACGCCCTCGATAGAGGCGATTTTTTGGCGCGCGTCTTCAAAGATGAAGTCGGCCATGGGGCAGTTGGGTGCCGTGAGCGTCATGTCGATGTCGACGTTCCCATTATCTTGGAGGTCGATTTTATACACGAGCCCCAGGCTGTAGATGTCAACGGGTATTTCGGGGTCGAAGACGGTTTTGAGCATTTTCACGATGTCTTCCTCGATGCGAAGTCTTGAATTTTGGTCCATACTATGAAGTTGAGTGGTTAAATTTGGGTGCAAAGTTAGTAAAATTTGTGATATTGATAAAAAAATATTATTTTTGCAGGTTGAAAAAACCGCATTTGCCCGAAAAGGCACGATGATAGAGACACGACATAATGGCAAGCAGGCACTGCCGGAGCCCACGCTCAGGCGTTTGCCGTGGTATTTGGCTTACGTGAAGATGCTCGATGCGCTTCATGTAGAGCACGTGTCGTCGACGCAAATCGCGAAGAAACTTAACGTGGACGCGTCGCAAATCGCAAAGGACTTGTCGTTCCTGAACATTAAGGGTAAGACGCGCATCGGCTACGAGGTGCGTTCGCTGGTGAAGGAGCTCACCGACTTCCTCGGTTTCAAGCACCGTCACAACGCCTTCATGATTGGGACTGGGTCGTTGGGCTCGGCGCTGATGCGCGACGTGAACCTGGTGCAATACGGGCTGAACATTGTGGCGGGTTTCGATGTGGAGCCGTCGCTTGTGGGCACGAAGGTGGGCGAAATTCCCATCTACGATATTGCAGAGCTCGGCGAGCGCCAGCGCGCCCTGGGCGTGACGATAGCCGTGCTTGCGGTTCCCGTGGAGCACGCACAGGAGGTCACCGACCGTGCGGTGCAGAGCGGCATCAAGGCGATATGGAATTTTACTCCCTACCGCATCAAGGTGCCTAACGGCGTGGTGCTGGAGAACACGTCGATATATGCCCACTTGGCTGTGATGTACAACCGCATTGACGCGGGATTATATAACACTCAAACGCACTGAGGCTATGAAGATTATCGTGAGCACCGGCAATGTGACTTCGTCGTCGCCCCAGGCCACCTATTTGGCGGCTGACACGAGCGTGACGCGCACCGGACGTGCCTTTTATGTGCCGCACTTCGCCACGAGTTGCACGGCTCGGCTGGCGATTGCGTGGCACATCGCGCTGGTGGGCAAGACGATTGCCGAGCGCCATGCGGCACGCTACTGCCAGATGGCTTCGCCCGCGGTGTTGCTCAGTGCTTGCTCCGAATCATCGTGCGACGCACGGTGGGTGGCCTTTGACGGCTCTTTGCTGCTGGGCGAGGCTGTCGCTGTCGATGTGACCGGCACGCAGTCGCTCTCGTTGCTTGTCAACGGCGAGGAGCACGCTATGGGTACTACGGGTGACTTGTGTTGCGGTTACGCGTCGCAGTTGTCGCAGTTGAGTCGCCATTTCACGTTCAAGACGGGCGACCTGCTGTTGAGCGATGTGAGCGAGGCCGATGTGGCGCTGTCCATCGGAGACCGCCTGGAGGTTTCGCTCGATGGCGCACCTTTGCTCCAGGTGCTTATCAAATAGAGAAATAACGAGAAAAAATCATATAATCACAATAAATCGAAAATGAAGAATCAAATGTTTAAAACAGTTTGCTTGGCCCTCGCCATCGTGATGGGTGGCTTGATGGCCCAGGCGTTCCCCACGTCGCAATTCGCTTCGACCTCGAAATTGGCGAGCGGCCACTGGGTGAAAGTGTCCATTCCCACTACGGGCATCTACGAGCTCACCTACGCTGAGCTTCGCGAGATGGGTTTCAGTAATCCCGAGAACGTGCGCGTGTACGGTCATGGCGGTAATGTGATGAGCGAGATATTGGATGGCAGCGCCATCGATGACTTGCAGCGCGTTCCCGTGCGCCGTGTTCACGACAAGATTTGTTTCTATGGGCTTGGCCCGGTGTCGTTCTCGCTGGTCCGCAACAATAATGCTGACTATTTCACACGTACGCTCAACACTTACTCGACGGCTGGCTACTATTTCCTTGTCGATGAGGGCGGCGCTGAGTTTGAGGTGCTTGAGGGCGAGAACAACGCCGATGCGAATGTGGACCGCGACAACAGCGTCGACTACTACTACCACGAGCTTGACCGTGTGTCGCCGAGCCTGAGCGGCAAGGTGATGCTGGGCGAGAGCCTGCTGGCAGCTCCCTACACGGTGACGCTCACCACGCCTCGCATTCAGTCCACTCAGCCGATGGCCGTGCAGTCGAGCGTGGCTGCCATGGTAAACAGTGGCTCAAGCAACATAACCAACACGATTAACAACACTCGCGTGTCGACCTACAGCACGTCGACACAGTTCGAAGTGCCCTGGTCGGCCGATGAGATTTACTACGACCTTAAGGCACCGGTGGGCTTCATCACGCCGCCTGAAATGGACGGTGGACTGACACTGAGCGTGAGTCTTACTGGCGGCGACCTTAAATTGGGTCTGCTCGACTACACGATATTGAGCTACAAGCAGTCCAACGAATTGCCCGGGGATGCCGAGGCCAACCAGCTGCGCATGGGCCTCACAGGCCTGAACATCGATGAACGCATCCTCATTAGCAACGCCGACGATGACGCTGAGGTGTGGGAGGTGTCGAATGGTCGTGACCCCATGCGCTACAGCCTGATGGATGCGGGCAACGGTCAGCGCGCCTTCGCTCCCAACACGCTGTCGTCGACCAAGATGTATGTGGCCTTCAACCCGTCAAAGACGTTGATGAAGATTGCCGGCTATGAGACCGTGGAAAATCAGAACCTTCACGGCATGGAGGTCCCTGACCTGCTGATTATCACCGAGAAAACGATTGTTGACCAAGCCGAGCGCTTGGCCGATATTCACCGCCAAGTGGATGGTATCGACGTGGCCGTGGTCGACCAGGTAAAAGTGTTCAATGAATTCTCGTCGGGTACTCCCGACGCCATGGCTTATCGCCTGTTGTGCAAGATGCTCTACGACCGCGACAACGTCAAGTTCAAGAACTTGCTGTTGCTGGGCACGGGAAGCTACGACAACCGTCAACTGCTCAACAAGCGTCAGTGCTCGCTGCTGGCCTACGAGAGCGACGAGAGCGGTCTGGAGACAAGCACCTACGCCAGCGACGACTTCTTCGGCATGCTCGACGACAACAGCGGGCAGACGATTTCAACGACGATGCTGTCGATAGGCGTGGGCCGCATCACGTGCACATCGCCCGAGCAGTGCCGCACCGATATCGATAAACTGGAGCGTTATCTGCTCTCTCCCAACTATGAGCCCTGGCGCAACGAGGTGATGGTGATGGGCGACGACTATGACAACGGTCTCCACGAGTTCCAAGCCGAGGGCTTGTGCAACATCATCGACGCCAATACCGATTCGACGATGGCCAACAACCGCGTGTTCCTGCGCCAGTTCTATCGTCCCGACTATGCCACCAAGGGCCAAGATGCCGGTAAGTGCAAGCAGTCGACCGAGGCTGTGAAGTCGCACTTGCAGGACGGCCAGTACTTCGTGACCTATGTGGGCCACGCTGGAGCCGGCGGCCTGACGAAGAGGTCGGGAATGTGGAACAACGTGCGCATCCTGTCGACGTCCTACGAGCATCTGCCGGTGATGTCGATGGCTTGCTGTAACACGGCCCGTTGGGACAATGCGGGCGACTTCATTGGCATGGCCGAGAACATGCTTCACAAGAGCGATGGCGGCGTGATTGCTGTGATGAGCTCGGGTCGCTCGTGCTTGGCTACCGATAACGATGCGCTTAACCAAGCGTTTATCAATGCGTTGTTCTGCTATGAGCGCGAAGGCGAGTTCACGACGATAGGCCAGGCCTACAAAGAGGCTAAACGTTCGTTCGGCAGCCGTATACCTAACACGAACAAGCTGACTTTCAACCTGCTTGGCGACCCCGCAATCCGCTTCAAGTATCCCAAGGAGCTCTTTAAGGTGGTGAGCCTCAACGGTGAGGCCGTGCGCCAGGACACTCAGGTGGAATCGGGCGTGATGCAACGCCTCGATATCGTGGCGCATGTGCTGCGTCCGGGCACCAACGAGATTGATGCCACCTTCAACGGTGACGGCGTGGCCACGTTGTTTGGCGAAGAGGCTTATGACCGCACGCTGACGCAGAATGTGTATGTTAGCGGCCAAAGCCGCACCGTGACGCGCGACGTGCACTACCCGCGTGAGAAGATAGCCCAAGTCGCTGGCCGCGTGGTCAACGGCGTGTTCGAGGGCACGATTATCGTTCCCACGAGCGTGACGTTGAGCGGCAATCCGGGTGCCATCAAGATGTTTGCCCACCGCGACGATAGCGATGAGATGGTGAACGGGCGTTTCACGAACCTTGTCCTCGACAGCTACGATCCCGAAAAGGCCGTGGCCGACGATGCCGCACCGGTCATTGATGCGCTCTACTTCGACGAAGCTCCCGACTTTGAGAGCGGCGACCTGGTGGACGCCGACGTAACGTTGCGCATCAAGGCTCACGACGACGTTGCGCTGAACACATCGCGCGGCGAGGTTTCGGGCTCGATGATGCTCGTTATTGACGGCAAGGTGAACTCGCCCCAAGCCTATGACTATGCTACGTCGAGCGACAACGGTCGCCGTGTGGAGGTCGTGGTACCCATGAGCGGCTTGAGCGCCGGCGAGCACACGTTGCTATACTCGGTGTATGACGTGGCTGGCAAGAAGGCCACGAAGTCGGTGACCTTCTTTGTGGGCACGAAGTTTGACAACGCGCTCACCGTGGCGCAGAATCCCGCATCGACCCAGGCTGTCTTCGACTATACCTCGGCCGTCGATGGAACGGTTACCGTCAAGGTATTTGACAACGTGGGCAACCTCGTGTGGAAGGCCGACAACGCACAATTCCCGCTCCAGTGGAACCTCAAGAACAGCCAGGGCCAGCGCGTGCCCGCCGGCGTGTATAAGGTGGCGGCTACTGCCGTCTCGGGCGTGTCGAGTAGCGGCACGAGCTACCAGGAGCTCATCGTTGTGGACCCCTACCACACCAGCAACTGATAAGCGACCACATCACAGGGCGGTGCGCGAGTATAGCTTGCGCACCGCCCTGCTGACGAAGTCGCGAAAGCATCGCGACATATCGAACGAGAAACGAGTAACAAGTAGTGATAATGAGGAGAGCAAAGGCAATCGCGACTTGGGTGACAGGAGTGGTGAGCGTGTCGGCACTCGTGGCGCTGTGCGCGCCGGCTGAGTGGTGGCTGGTGGTGCTCGTGTGTGCCGCTGTGGTGGCGCTGTGGGTGATGTCGAACCGTCGTCAGTGGGACAGTTTGTGGCGCTATGGCGACCGTCCCCGCCTATGGGTGTTGCTGGCGGTGTTGCTGTTGCTGCTGGTGGCGATGTTCCAAATCCGTTGGAAGGACAGCGCGCTGGCCGAGCAGCTGGGTGCGCAGTGGCACATGAGTGGTCGCAGCGTGGCCATTTTGGTGTCGTGGGCACTGGCGCTATTCTCGTTGCCGGCACTGGTAAAGGTGTCGAAGCGCTACCTGGTGCCGCTGGGCGTTTCCGAGGGTTACGGCGAGGGTTATTCTCGCTGGGCTAGCGTGTGGGGCACGCTGTTGCTTGCCGGTGTGGTGGTGACGGTGTTTTCGCGTTCGTCGCCGCTCTATCCGCTCAACATTTGGTGCGACCCGCATTGCTTTTTCACGGTGGGGAAGGGGATACTGGACGACGCGGTGCCTTACCGCGACCTCTATGAGCAAAAGGGCCCGCTGCTCTATTTTCTGCACGCTGGCGCTGCGTTGGTAAGCTACGACACGTTTACGGGTGTGTGGCTGCTCGAGTGGTTGGCAGCGTGGGGCTTCCTGTATTTCAGCCACAAGACGATGCGCCTGCTAGGTGGCTCGGGTGCCGGCAAGCTGACGGTGCTTGCTGTGGTGGTGTATTGCTCGCCGTGTTTCAGCTACGGCGATAGCGCCGAAGAGTTGTGCCTGCCGCTACTGGCTGGCACGCTATGGGTGGCTGTGCGTGCCGTGGTCGAGGAGCGCCGTATGCCTTTCTGGCAGTGGTTTGTGGTGGCATTGGGTGCCGCTGCCGTGTTGTGGATTAAATACACGATGCTGGGCTTTTATGTGGGTTGGGGCGTGTTCATGGCATGGCTCATGTGGCGCCGTCACGGCATGACGGGCGTGATGTCGCGCTTTCTTTTGTTCGTGTTCGGTGTCATGGTGGTGACGATACCTATCTTTAACTATTTCATGGGGCATGATGCCGATAGCTTCTTGAGGGAGGCTTATTTCGGCAATAATTTGGAGCACTATCACGCCACGGGACGCCCGTTGTGGTCGGTGTGGCTCTACGGCATCGCTAACGCGGCGATGCAGAGCCCGCTGCTGTTCATGGCAGTGCTGGTGGCACTGGTTGCGCGCTATCCTCGCCGTGACGTGGCGCTGCTGGTGCGTTTTTCGCTGGTGGCCTCGTTGCTGGTGCTCTACTGCCGCCCCGAGGCTTATGTATATTACGCGCTGGCGCTTGCGGTGTTTGTGCCGCTGGGACTGAACGCGTTGTGGCGCGCGGTTAGCGGTGTGGTGGAGCGTTCTCCGGTGGCGTGGCGTGCGGTGGTGGCCGTGTGTTGCGCGGTGGTGGTAGCGCTGTCGCCCAACGTGTGGCACATCGGCGACAGTCGTGACGACCTGCCGCAGTACCGCTTCGCTCACAAAATTGAAAGCTGTGGCGGCGACAGTTTGCTACTCAATTATGGCACGCTCGACGGTGGCTTCTACACCGTGTTGGGACAGGTGCCGCAGTGCCGCTTCTTCGGCACGTTCAACATCGACCTGCCCGAGATGGGCCGGTCGCAGCGCGAATTTCTCGACGAGGGAAATGCCGCCTGGGTGGTAACCGAGGAGGAGCCGTTGGAACACGCTCGCTACGAGCTTGCCGACAGCGCCATGAGCGAGGATGGGCACATGTGGAGACTTTATAAAATTAGGAATTAGGAATTAGGA
>JAGCUP010000181.1 GCA_017962765.1 Muribaculaceae bacterium
GGTTCTGATAGTCGAGGTAGTAGGCGTGTTCCCACACATCGATGGTGAGCAACGGCATCAGTCCGCGACGGATGGGGTTCGACGCATTGGGCTCCTGCGTGATGACCAGTTTGCCCTCGCCATCGACGCTCAGCCACACCCAACCCGAGCCGAACAGCGATAGTCCGGCCTGCGAGAACTGCTTGACGAATTCGCCCAAGGTCCAGCCAAACTGACGTTTGATGGCCTCAAACAGGTCGAGGGGCGGAAGCGTCCTGTCCTCGTCGTTCATACGGGGACGCGACATCTGCTCGAAAAACATATTGTGGTTCAAGACTTGGCCGGCATTGTTAAGAATCGGACCCTCGGGTGCGCGACGCACAATTTCCTCGAGCGGAAGTCCCTCCCATTCGGTGCCAGGCAGCAGCGCGTTCAGGTTGTTGACGTAGGCGGCCAGGTGCTTCCCGTGGTGCAGCAACATGGTCTCCTTGCTGATGACCGGCTCCATCAGCGCGGGATTCGGCCATTCAATCAGTTCAAACTTGCCGTCGACCGGCATCGTTAAGTTTCTATCTTCTCCCATAATGTGCTAAAAAATTGAATAACAACTTAAAATCTATCAGGCCACAAATTTAATGCGAAAACCACAAAGCACCAAATTTCCAAGCACAAAATTAACATGACGAAATTTCGAGGATGCGGGGAGCATGGACAAGGCTGTTATGGTCGTCGAGTAACGAGGCGTTGCTAAAGGAGGTATTTCTTCTTTGCTGTGTTCCGTAAGCCTCATGGGCATGACCAAAAAGGTGATAGCGCGGCTTAATGACCTCAATGCGTCGGCGCAAAGTCAAGTTTCCCCAATGCACACCCGACGATAAGTCCAGTATTTCGAGAGGAGGCTCGTGGGTGACAAGAATATCTACATCATTAGGAATCAGTTCTTTAGGATGGTCATAACCCAGCCCGAAAAACATAAGGCCATCGATAGTCACGCTACGATTTTGCAAAAAATGCATGCTCTCAGGCAAGTCCTCAATCGCTTCGGCATTCCTCAAACAAAGGTCATGATTGCCCACCACGAAGATTTTCTCCCGAAATGGTTGCACAATAAACCAGTTGAGGAAATCGAGAACCTCGGCCTCAGTACCATTTTCGGTGATGTCACCACTATGTACGAGCACGTCGGCTGGAGGCAACGCCCCCAGCCGACCATGCAACCCATGCGTGTCACTGATGTGAAGAATGGTCATATATCGTATCTCTTAAGGAGAAAATCATCCTCTTTCCCCAATATGGTTATTCTACAACTGATAGAAATCTTTAACCTTTTTGTCTAATTCAAAACCTTCGAGTAGTTTTTGATAGGTTAAGACTTCAGGAAGAACACATAACTTTGAAGTATGAGCATTTAATATCGTTGCAAGGGCTTTGTATATATCAAAATAATTTTTGAGTTTTGTTTTTCCTTTACTAACTTTGTTTCCAAAATCAAATAACACCTCACCAAGGAGAATTTCTGCACCTTTGTTTCGCAATTCGTCAAGTTTATCAAAGAAAGGTTTTTCCTCTTGATTAGGGTCCAAGGCATTTTTGCCTTGTTCAATAAAGTTACTTACCCCTATATAATGTGATATCATTTGTTTAATGCCGTCACAATATAGAGGAGTATTAGACTTTATTTGCAAACATTCCTTATTATCTTTTCCTATTCTTTTAAAATAAAGTCCCTGTATAGCATTATCCTCCCTTAGTCCTAATTCTTCATATTCTTTCTCATATGCATCGAGACTTATATTATCACACATCCCGGTGTTAAAATATTCACTGAATTTGCTCTCTAAAAAGAAAATGACATCTCTGCCCTCAGAATTCTTGCCAACCAAAACAACGTCCATATTGGAAAAATGAGAATCTTTCACATTTGTCTTGACTTCAAAAAAACTATCTGTAAATGTGTATTTTTTTTCATTTAAGAAACATTCAAGTTGTTTGCTTTCTGAAACTGAATATAAAAGCAACAAAGCAGCCAAAGATGAAGAATGGAGAGTCGAAATTCGCTTAACTTCTTGGCCGTCACCAGAAATTGCCATTTCAAATTTCTTTTTGAAAGAATCAGATTTGATATCAAAAACTTCTCTGAGTTTGTTCAATACCACACCTTCTCGTTCTTTATATTTTACTTTTGGATTAATAAAACAAAATGAGTTTTTAGAATATTTCCCACACCATTTTGTCATTTCGACCGTTGTTTCCAAGTTGCTATTTGAAAAGAACTCCCCGTAAATAGGGTTGTTACTCATTTCTGTATCTTTTAATTTCATAACTCTTTAATACTTTGTTTTTTAATTGTTTATAATTCTGTTATTTTTAAACACTTCGTCGTAGATTTTTTCACTGATTTCATTGTTGATAAACACGATGAGCAGGGTGATGTCGTCGCTGGCATCGGTCGCGCTCACAAAGTGGTCTATTGCGATGGGCTCATCGTGTTTGAACCAATCTATCACCCTTTGCACGGTGATGGGCTCTTGTGGCAGGATGGCGTGGACGAAATAATGCACGCCAAGCCCGAATTTCTGCCCAGCTTCAGGAGAAAGCAGGTGCTTGGTGTGCTCGATAATCTCGCGCAAATCGCCCTCGTCGCTCGACCATCTCATTTCCACCAAGTTCACGTCTTCAAAGTCGAACATATAGTCCATGCTACTGAGGCTGCATGATGCGAATTCAAGCCTGCCCTGCGGGGCAAAGATTTGCTCCAGCAGGGTCAGGCGCTCGCTTGTCGTTAGTTCTTTGATGACTTGTCGTTTCATTGTTCGTTCATTCTTTGCCAGAGGAGTTCTACTTCTTGTTGGCGCAAGGCGTATTGCAGTTTTGAACCATCGAATGCCGTTACCGGGATGCGCTCGATAAAGTGAGCATAAAAATCTCGAGCATCATATTCTTCCCATGAGCGCCATGCCATCGCGCTCCAGTCCCATTTGGTGACAAACTTTTGGACAAGTTCGTTCGTCATTTTCACGTTGGGGTTTGCGGTGAGGGATTTCCAATCCCAAAGGTGGGCGAGTTCTTCAATTCCTTGGGCCGTTACTGCCTGGCCGTGAGCGCATTTAGAGAATAATCTCCAATTCAGTTTGTCTTTCCATCGAAGGACCATCTCGGAGGTCCACTCAATTTCGCGGTTCTGCGACACCTCATCCCATACCAGGTCATTCTCGTACCGCTTGAGCATTTCGGCGGTCAATGGTCGCTTGCGCGATACTTCCATCCATGCGTGACGCATGATTTGTTTCTCAAGCCCTGCCGCCATTTCCACGCGGCGCATCTGCATCTGATTTTTAATTGTAATTTGGTCCATTTTTTGGTATTTATAGAACCACCAACTTGGTGGCTCTACAATAGTAATACGAATGAGAAATTTAATGGAGCCCCAAAATTTAGTGAACAACTGTTAAAATGCGCCTTTTTGGGTAGTGTATCACGTCATGAAAACTCTTTATAATTCCATTTGGAAGCCACAAAACCAGTGATTTAACAATGTTTAGCTTTTCCATGTGAAAAAATTTTGGTTCAAGCAGCACAAGATTCGGCCATTCGCGTATTAGGCCACAAATTTAATGCGAAAACTACAAAGCACCAAATTTTCGATAACGTAACCTAATCAAAGAAGTAAAGAAAAGACTATAATCATCGAAATAAAAGTGAGGAATCGGCATTGGTTCATCATTTGTTTGTAACTTTGCATCGCTAAAGCAAATAATTCTTTAATCAGGAAACAAACTGATTGCCAATTGCGGCGCATAACATCTCGCAATGTCCATCAAATCACGCATATACGACCTGGCGACAAAGCTGTCGCGGAACATTGTCACCAACCTACCGTTGATGGCACTATGGGTGATTGCGCTGGCAGGTCCCGCGATAGGCGACCTCCCCAAGCTGTGGCAACTGGAATTCCCCACGGTGCGTTATGTGCTGGGATTGCTCCGTATCATGGCCTGTTCGACGGGGCTGTCGATAGTGGTGGCCGCTATCGTCGCCCTCGTGGCCGTGAAGCGTTGGTTACGCTGGCTGCTGGCATTGGTGGCCTTCGGCGTTATCGGGGTATACGTTTTCCTGATGATTCATTATCACTCACGACTAACCCCCGAGGTGTTCACTTTCATTGCCGAAACCAATGGCGGGGAGGCTAGCGAATATGCCGCTACCTACTTGCTACACGGCACCGGGTTGCTGCTCATGATAGTCCTCGTCGTAGCCATGGTGATATGGGCTATGGCCGACGCTCGGTGGTACGCTCGTGAGCATACGCCATCTCGTCGCGCCACTACAGCGGTGTGCGCACTGCTGGCATTGGCACTGACGGGAGCGGTGTGCGCACCGTCCACATGGGCGCTGACAGCCTCGATGGTGCGGTACGATGACCGAGAATTCAACGACTCTTTCGGGCTCGATGCCATCTCCAACTTGATGTTCTGCCGCCACAGCATGCAGATTACGGACCACCTTACCGAAACCGCCATCGCCACCACGCGCAAGGCCTGTGATGCACCGGCGCTGAAGGTTGACGATGCTCCGACTGTGGTGCTGGTAATCGGAGAGTCATACATCAAGCGGCACGCCGCCATCTATGGCTATCCGCTGCCCACCACGCCGTGCATGAGCCACGAGTGCGAAGCTGGCAATCTGTGGGTGTTCAACCATGCCGTGAGCCCGTTCAGCAACACCAATATGGCCGTGCGAAATATGCTTAGCACCAATAGCTTGGCACACAATGAGCAATGGCAAGACCGCCCGCTCTTTCCTGCCCTTTTCAAGCGGGCTGGCTATCACGTTGACCTGTGGGACAACCAGCGCGAGTTTTTCCGTGAGAGCGCTTACACACGTGGTCTGAACGCGTTCATTTACGATCCCGAGGTGATGTCGCTCTGCTTCACCAACTTCAATCACCGCAACTACGACTATGATGCTCCGCTGATTGAACAATATGCCCAGTCGCCGCACAACACCGGCGAGCACCCGCGATTAGTGATTTTCCACTTGCGAGGACAGCATGTGATGGCAAGCCGACGTTATCCGCACCATGCGGGATTCGACCGATTTACCCCCGACGATTATGCATTCCGCACCGACGACTTCCTTACGAGAGATATGCTGCAGGCCATTGCCCACTACGACAACGCTACGCTCTACAACGACCATGTGATGGGAATGATTTTCAACATCTTCCGTGACTGCGACGCTGCCGTAGTCTATGTGAGTGACCACGGCGATGAGGTCTATGACTACCGTCCCAGCATCGGGCGTCGCCCCGACGCGGCCAACCCCGAGACCATGAAGGAATACCAGAACCACGTGCCCCTGGTGGTGTGGTGTTCGCCCATCTACACCGAGCGGCATCAAGCCAAGGTGGAAAGGCTCGCTGCCGCTCTCGACCGCCCGGTGAGCACCGATAACGTGGCGCAAATCATCATGAGCCTTGCCTCACTCGAGACACCCTTCTATCTGCCCGAGCGCGACCCCCTTGGCACCGAATAGCATGCATCCGTTGCAATTAAATGGGTGACAATCTTCCACCGTAAATCGTTGATTTGGGGCTATTTCGAGAGGAATTTGCTGTTGATGTAGTCCATGAAGTCCTCGCGGTAACTGTCACCGATGGGGATTTCGATGTTTTCGTCAAGTAAGATGCGGTTTTTGCTTACTTCGACAATCTTCTTGAGGTTGATAATATAAGAGCGGTGCACGCGCATGAAGCCCACTTTGGAGAGACGTTCCTCCATGCGTTTCATGCTCAGCAGCACGATGATGGGCTTGCGCGCACCGACGAGGTAGATGCGCAGGTATTCGCTCATGGCTTCGACGTGCGAGATGTCGCGCACGTTGATGCGCACAATCTTGTACTCGGTCTTGAGGAACATCGAATCGTCATCGTCAACGCTCGACACTTGCGCCGTGCGCTGGCTCGTGTAGCGCTCCTGCACCTTGAGGGCGGCGCGGCTGAACTCGTCGAAGCCAAACGGCTTGAGGAGGTAGTCGACGGCGCCCACCTTGTAGCTGTCGATGGCATATTCCTCGTAGGCCGTGGTGAAGACGAAGAGCGGTGGCGCTGGCAGCGACTTGATGAAGTCAAGTCCGCTCATGTCGGGCATGTTGATGTCGATGAAGATGGCGTCGATGGGCTCGTTTCCCGCTAGGGCTTCGACGGCTTCGAGGGCGCTGTGGCACGACTTGACGAGTTGCAGGAACGGCGTGCGTTCGATATAGGCGGCGAGCTGCTGGAGTGCGAGGGGCTCGTCATCGATGGCAAGACATCTAATTTTCATAGGGCTGTTGATTGGAGGGGGTTAAGGTAGCGTTAGCTGTATTGAGTGGAATATCAAGGGTGACGCGGTAGGTATCGTCGTCACTAAGAGTCTCGAGCGAGTAGTCTTCGCCATAGATAAGGTCGAGGCGCTTGCGGGCGTTGTCGAGGCCCACGCCGCCTGGTTCATTCGCAGGCGCATTGTTGTGGGCGATGCTGTTCGTGCACTTGAACAAGAGCCTATTGCGCTCCTCATCGGCCTGCAGCGACACCTTGACGAAAGATTGATTAGCATAGCTCACACCGTGCTTGAAGGCGTTCTCGACATACATGATAAAGAGCAGTGGCGGCAGCGACAGGTCGCCGGCATTGTCGGGCAAGTCGGCCACAACCTCCACACTGTCGTTAAAGCGCAGCCTCATCAGCGCGATATAGTTATTGAGGAAATCTATCTCGTGCTGTAGCGGGATTTGCTGCTTGGCACCGTCGTAGAGGATGTAGCGCATCATCTTCGAGAGCATCACGATGGTCTCCTTGGCCTTGTCGGGGGCGATATCGACCAGCGCGTGGATGTTGTTGAGCGTGTTCATGAAGAAGTGGGGGTTCACCTGATAGCGCAGGTAGTCGAGTTGCTGCGTAATGTTCTCCTTCTCCAGTTCTTCGAGGCGCTCACGGTCGGCTTGCGACTTGAAATATTGCTTCACGCCCAAGTTTACGCCAAAGACGAGCAACGCGAGGGTGAACGCGATAATGTCGTGACGGTCGAGTGGTGGTGGGCCAGCGATATTGTTTATGCCGACTTGTGTCGTCTCTAAGGGAGGCGTCGCCTGCAACTCTACCTGCGATTGGTCGATTGGCGGTGGTGGCGGCATCTCGGGCCGATACATATAGATGAGTGTCATATATAGGCCGATGAGAGCTATCGCCAGCGGGTAATAAATCCACCTCTTGCGGTGATACACAAAGATGGGGGCAATGAAAAAGTTGTGTATGACAAAGACGATAAACAGGTTCAGTATCGACAACCACAGGTGGAACACGCCATGCCAGTGAAATATTTTGTCGGGCGTGATGCGCGCGTTCACCCATTCGGTGAATATAGGAAGCAGGAATAAGATTAGCCACAGGGCGCCGTATGCGGCCAGCTCCCTCCAGTTCTGTCGATGAAATATGTTTTTTTTCATAGTTTCCCCTTAGCGATGAGTCGCCAAGTCTCAAAACGCAAAATTATACACTTTTCTTCAACCGTGCAAGCATCATTCAGCGGCCGCCCCATTTTTTATACCGAAACCCTACTCCGCGCCCCATAAACGTTCCTCCTCGCGGGATGTGGCTTATAAATGCGAAAGGGCTCAGGGGCTAAATCGAATTAGGCGAATTTCACGTATCTTCTTAGTCCTAAAGCAGGTTGATAATATAAATAATTCGTGAAGTTCGCCTAATTTGCATTGAAAATTAATTCAGCAAAATATTGTATAATGCGGTGACATCGGCGCCGCTGATGATGCCGTCGCCGTTCACGTCGGCGTCGCCGTCGGCCGTGGCACCGCCAAGCAACACGTTGTAGATGGCTGTCACGTCGGCGCCGCTCACCACGCCGTCGCCGTTTACGTCGCCCTGGGCGAAGCCGCCTTCCTCCACAATGTGGAAGAACCTTTTCCAGGGTTGTATGGCTTTGTATTCGGCAAGAGTGCCGGCGGGTATATGGAGCGTGCAGTTTTCCTGGCTCACACCGGCAAACTCGGCGCCCCCGTAAGAGATGCTGGCCGGGTCCATCATCTTGGCGTAAATGTTGGTCAGCTCTCCGCACCCTTCAAAGGTGTAGCCACCAAACGAGGTGATGCCGCTGCCCAGGGTGAGCGTTTTCAGTTCGCTGGCATACCTGAAGGCGTCAGTTCCGATAGTCTTGATGCTGGTGTCGCTCAGGTCCACGTTAGTGAGTCCTGGGTGGTCTAAAAAGGCAGTTGCGGCCACGCTGGTGCTATGGTAGGTCTTGCCGCCAAACACGACAGTTCTATTTACAACTAAATTATTAAGAGTCGAAGGGCATCCCACAAGGGTCATCTCGCCGGGGTCGCTAGTGAGGAAGCCTTTGGTCACGACATAGCGGTCCGCATAGTTCAGATAGTAGGTGTCGCAAGCCCACTCGGAATCATACCTCACAATGAATGGGCTGGATTCTATCGTTGATACCGTTCTGGCTTTTACGTAGGCCGCTGACGTGGGGAAATTAACGTTGCGCACTTTGGCGTTGCAGCCTTCAAAGGCCGACTCCACCTCAGCGTCGGAGGGGTCGAGCGTGGCCCAGTGAACTATTAAATTGCCCTCGGGGTCGCCAGAGTTTTTGAACAGATTGCTGCCTAAGCGTTTCACTGTGCTGGGAAGTACGACTTGCGACAGGTAGGGGCAATTGCTCATTGCTTGGTATTCGATGCCCACCACACCGAAGCGATAACGAATGTTGGTGGTGTATTCCATGCCCTCAAACGCCAGTTGGGCCACCAGCACGGGGTACTGGGTGCCGTCGAGGGTGACAAAGCCGGGGACCTCGATGGTGGCGGGCTCTGACTTCAAGTAGGCCAGCGTGGGGGCCATCAGTCGGGCAACGGTAGTGCCGGCATAGTAGCCGTTACCATAACCGCCGGTATTGTAGAGGAAGTTGCCCACGACCGTGTATTTGGGGTTGTCCTTGAGGTCGCTGATGACGATGTCGAAGTAGGAGAGTGTGCAGTATGGGTTGCTGAGGCCGTAGGTGCTGCTGTCAAAATAGGTGTACTCGGGCGTTTGGAATTTCATATTGGTGCTGTTGGTCCAGCCTATGACATCGGTTACTTGGAAAGCGTTGTTCGTCTTGTATAGGGTCACCTTGCCAGTGGTCACGTAGTAGTCGTACGAATCAATCTCATAAGTGGTTTCGTTCACTTTCACGTTGTAGAAGCGAGTGATGCGCGGATAACTGCCAATGACAGTGCCGTCGTAGCCGCCCACCTCACATTCCTTGATGGAGAAGGTGAGGGTAGTGCTGGTGTTGGCGGCTGCGCCGGCGATTGTGGGACCTAGCAACGAGGCGAGCTGCAGTTTGCCTTTGCCGCGCAGCACGAGGGCGCAGTTCTGTACCGCGATAGCGTTGTAGCCGGTCATGCCGTTGGTGGGGATGGCGCAAATCCGGGTGGTGCCGCTGTTGACTGCAATCGACGTCTTGTCGGCGATGATGACGGCCGAAGCGGCTGTCGAAATGAGCGTATTGCTGCCGTTAAAGTTGATGTAAAGGTGGTTGTCGGTGCGGTTTGAGTTGGCTTGCACGTTGATGACATTACTGGCAACGGTAAGGTTCACATCCTGGAGGTAGAGGTTGTTGGTCCTCACGTTATAGCGCACCGTGCCGCCGCCCAACGAGAAGCTGAGGTTGTCGCTTGTGACCTTGGTGCCGGCCACCGTGATGCCGTAGTCGGTAGCGGCATTCGCAGTGAGGCAGGCTATCACTGCGATAGTCGTTAAAAGTAAAAATTTCTTCATAAAGCCAATATCGTTTTAAGTGTTAGGTGTCATAAAGTTGTTTGCAGGTTGTGCAACGGGCGCATTATAGCCTCGTGTGTCGTGCCACAGCAGCAAAAATAGCTTTTTTTTCGAGGTTGTGCAAATTTTTTCCACTGAAAAGTCCAAAAATACGTAAATCTTTTCCGTCAAAAAGTCCAAAAATACGTAAATTTTTATATTGAAACCCCGCAATCGGGGCACTAACGTGAACCGATGCGGGGCCGGGACCCTAATTGAATTTGTAGGTGATTATTGCGATTGTTGATTACGCACGGCGCATCAGGGCCACCACGGGACTCAGGCACACGATGGCGGTGATGGCGGCGAGCGAGGCGAGGTAGATGATGTCGCCCACAGTGATGACGTTGAACGAGCCGCTGGCCCACCACGTCCAGGAGAGGGCGCACACGACGAGTGCGGCAAGGTAGCACACGACGGCGAGCACGCTGCGCTTGCGTGAGCGTTTCTCGGGCAGCTTGTTCATCACGCGCGGTGTGAACCAGGGGTTTTCGCCGGGCTCGTAGGCTTGTTGGCGCATCAACTCGGCCAGCTTTTGTTCTTGTGGGGTGGAGTATTGCATAGCGATAGTAATAGTAAATTTATTCGTTTTCTAATAGGTGTTGCATCTTGCCGCGACCGCGGGACAGATGCGACTTGATGGTGCCCAGGGGCATGGAGGTGATAGTGGCAATTTTTTTCAACGGCAGGCCGTCGAGGTAGTGGAGGGTGACCACGGTGCGCTCATCGGCACTGAGGGTGGCGAGGGCCGTGCGCACGTCGAGGGCGGCTTCGGTGGCGCCGGCGCTATCGTGCGCCTCGTCGGGTAGTTGTTGCGCTTCGAGGGACAGTTCGTGCTGTTTTCGCACGTGGGAATAGAACTCGTTATAGCCGATGCGGTAGAGCCACGTCGAAAAACTCGAAATGCCCTTGAAGGAGCGCAGTGCGAGCCACGCTTTGATGAAGGTCTCCTGGGACAGGTCGTCGCTGAGGTATTCGTCGCCACAAGTGAGGTGTAGCATGAGACGCCTCACGCGCGGCTGGTAAGCCTCGACCAGGGTGGCGAAGGCGCGCCGGTTGTCACCGAGCGCGCACTGTGCCACAAGTTTGAGTTCTTCAATCTTCGAGAGCATCATCGCGGAATATCAACTGGGTTGCTCGGGCGATTGCGGTTGTTCTTGCGTGGGAGCCTCTTGCCTGAAAGGCGGCGGCGTGGGTTGCACGGGTTGCGCAGGCTGTGCCGGTTGCTGAGGAGCGGGTTGCTGAGGAGCGGGTTGTTGGGGCTGCTGCTGAGGCTGCTGCATCGCGTTGTGGTAAATAGTGGTGATGTTGCGCTGTTCCTGATAGGTGAAGAACACCTTGGCCAGGCCGATGAAAAGGATGATTGACATTAGGGCAACCATGGGAGTGGCGCCGGCGGCGAGGAAGAAGAGCATAAGCGAGAAGCCCACGATGCTGGTCACGATACCGCCGCGATAGGTTTGCCACTGGGTGAGCGGCTGGCCCACGGGGATGCCTTGCGGAACGCCTACGGGGACGGCGCCGTCGGTTTGCGGTTGGGCTGCCTGCTGTGCGGGTTGTGCGGGCGGTGTCACATAGATGTTTTGATGTTGCACGGCGCGTCCTCCCAGCAGTTCGGGCGGCAGCTGGTAGCCGCTCTCGATGGCCCTCTCTATCATTCTGTACTTGCGCCTGCGGTTCAGGTAATAGAACAGCATGGCAAGGAAAGTGATGAAGATGATACCGGCCACAATAATGATGGTGATGATGCGTGCCAAGCGCATCCCTTCCCACATGAGTTCCTTGGACTCTTCGTCCAGTCCGGCTCCTTCGTAGTCACCTTCGACAAAAACAGTGTCGTCGAGCGCTTCGTTGATGGCTTCGCCCACGGCAGCAGCGGTTTCGCCGGCGGTGGCCACGAGGGTGGTGTCACCGTTTTGACGTACTGTAGTGGTGTCACCATTGACAATGATGGTGGTGGAATTTGCGGGATTGACGGCCGCCATACTCAAGGCCGTTCCCAGTAAAATGATGGATAAAATCTTTTTCATTGTTGCATTGTTTTTGGTTGTTATTCGTGCATTAGACGACACAACCCCGTCAAAAGGTTGCACCAGGGAGCAAAAAAATTTTAGTTTATAGTTTACAGATTATAGATTGTGGTTGATTTACAGCGGCTTATCTCGTCCCTTCCTTTTCTATAATCTATAATCTATAAACTATAATCTATAAACTAAGCAAGCTCGATGACTTGGCACGAAACAATGGTACCGGCGTCGAGGGTGAGGCGCACTAGCGTACGCACGCGCTGCCATCCCTGGCGCCCTGCGGCACCCGGGTTGATGGTAAGCAAGGAACGCGCGCGGTCGGGAATCACCTTGAGGATGTGGCTGTGGCCGCACACCAGCAGCTGTGGCTGCGACAGGTCGAGGCGCGAGGCGATGCCGGGCGCGTAACGCCCCGGATATCCCCCGATGTGGGTGAGCACCACCTTCACGCCTTCGGTTGTGAAAATTTCCATCGCCTTGAAGCGTTGTCGCAGCACGCCGCCATCCACGTTGCCATAGACGGCGCGCACCACGGGCGCCACGGCCTCAAGGCGGGTGATGATGTCCTCGCTGCCGATGTCGCCGGCGTGCCAAATCTCATCGCACTGCGCGAAGTGCAGGGCGTATCGGTCGTCCCAATAGGCGTGGGTGTCGCTCAGGATGCCTATCGTCTTCACGCCGTGAACTCCATGAGGCGCGCCAGGTACTTGCCGATGATGTCAAACTCGAGGTTGACCACGGTGCCCGGCACGATGCAATGGAAGTTGGTGATTTCGTGCGTGTAGGGGATGATGGCCACCTCAAAGCTGTCGCGCTGCGAGTTGCACACTGTGAGGCTTGTGCCGTTCACGGTCACGCTACCCTTCTCGACGGTGACGTAACCTTTGGCGGCCAGCACGGGGTCCACTTTATAACTAAATGTGTAGCGCCAGCTGCCGTCCTCCTCAATGACTGCGGTGCACACGGCCGTCTGGTCCACGTGGCCCTGCACGATGTGGCCGTCGAGGCGTCCGTCCATGCGCATGCTGCGCTCCACGTTCACCTCGTCTCCCACTTGGAGCAGTCCCAGGTTGGAGCGGTCGAGGGTTTCTTGGATGGCGGTCACGGTGTAGGTTCCATCGCCGGGAAGGCTGACGACGGTGAGGCATACACCATTGTGCGACACGCTCTGGTCTATACTTAGTTCATCGACAAACGAGCACCGGAGCGTGATGTGCAGGTTGCCTTCTTCTCTCTTCAGTGCCACGACGCGCGCGGCTTCTTCAACTATTCCTGAAAACATATTATTTTAAGTAAACGAGTAACCAATCAAGTAGCTCTATATCATGTCGTTGTAATGCGAGAAAGGCTACGGGTAGGCGAGCTTTGCTCGGGGAATCGAAGTCTCGTACAACTATTTCTCTTTTTTCTCAAGCCGGTCAATCATTAAGGTGGCATATACTTGCAGCACGGCACCGGCCAGGAGCAGCGGCACCCAACTTTGTTGCGCCGTGATGTCCTCAATCCACAGGCAGGCGGCGCTCAGGCAGTACATGAGGGCGGCGATGAGGTTCATGCGGTAGAGGCGGCGCAGGCGCACGTCGTCGCTGTCGGTGCGCTGGAGCAGCCTCACGACGAACATGACGCCGGCGGCCACGCTAAAGATGATGCGTAGCGCGGGATAGTTATAGCCAAAGAGTGGCATGGCTGCGGTGACGAGCAACGCAAGCATGGCCACGATGACGATGAGGTTGAGCAATGTTTTCTTGTCCATGGGCGGGGTGGGGGATTATTGGATATCGGTGATATAAACTTCCTCGTTCTCTTGTTTCATGCCATACTGCTCGCGTGCGATGCGCTCGAGCGATTCGCGGTCGGTGTTGAGCTCATCGATTTTGTGCAGGAACATCGCGGTGGAATCTTTCTGTGCTTTGATGTGGGCATTGAGTTGAGCCTTTTCTTTGTTGAGGTCCCAAATTTTAAGGTAGTTGTTGTCGCCGAAAAAGAGCAACAGCAAGATGAAGGCGAGGAAAATGAAGAACGGCAAGTTGAGCCATCGGGGTATCCACTTGGGTCGGGTGAGTTTGTTTTTTGCCATCTTTATATAATTAGGAATTAGGAATGAGTAATTAGGAATTAATTATGTGGGTTATGGATTACTTGAGTAGGTTGGGACGAAGGCGACGCGTGCGCTCCAGGGCCTGTTGCATCTTCCATTCGGCGATGGCGGCCTCATTGCCGCTCAGCAGAATATCGGGGACGCGCCAACCCTTATAGTCGGCGGGACGCGTATAGACGGGGGCTTCCAGCAGATTGTCTTGGAACGAATCGTTAAGGGCGCTCTGCTCGTCACCGATAGCGCCTGGAATGAGGCGCACCACGGCATCGGCAATGACGGCCGCGGGCAGCTCGCCGCCAGTGAGCACATAGTCACCGATGCTTATTTCGCGGGTGACGAGGTGCTCGCGGATGCGATAGTCCACGCCCTTGTAGTGGCCGCACAGGATGATGAGGTTCTGTGCCAGCGACAGCTGGTTGGCGAGCGGTTGCGACAGCATTTCGCCGTCGGGCGAGGTGAAGATGACCTCGTCATAGTCACGCTCCTCCTTGAGGCTCACGATGCAGCGGTCCACGGGCTCGATTTGCATCACCATGCCGGCCTCGCCGCTGAACGCGTAGTCATCGACTTTGCGGTGCTTGCGCAGCGACCAGTCGCGCAGGTTATGCACGTGAATCTCGACGAGCCCCTTGTCCTGTGCGCGTTGCACGATGGAGCAGTGCAGGGGCGATTCGAGCGCCTCGGGCATTACGGTGAGTATGTCAATTCGCATCATGAGTCGGTTTCGGTTTTAATGGGTTTGGTGGCGGTATAGAGCGAGCAGGTGCCGAAGGTCATTCGGCGGCAATGGCCGTCGGTGAAGCCGGCCTCGGACATCAGCGACAGCATTGCGGCACCTTGCGGCACGGCGGCTATGCTGCGCGGCAGGTAGCGATAGGCGTCGCGGTCGTGGCTCTTGAGTCCTCCCACCCAGGGGATGAGGTGCAGGGTGTAGAGGTCGTAGAACCATCGCGTGACGCGGTTGCGGGGTGTCGAGAGTTCGAGCACCACGAGGCTGCCGCCGGGACGCAGCACACGCCACATCTGTCGGTAGCCCTTGAGGAGGTCCTCGAAATTTCTCACCCCGAAGGCCACTGTGACGGCATCGGCGCTGTCGTCGTCTTGCGGCAGGTCGAGACAGTCGCCTTGCGTGAAAGTGATGTGCTCATTCCATCCCTTGCGGGCCACCTTTTCGCGTGCCACGGCGAGCATGTTCTCCGAGAGGTCGATGCCCTCGACGTGGTTAGGCGAGAGACGTTTATAGAGCGTGATGGCGAAGTCGCCGGTGCCGGTGGCCACGTCGAGGATTACGCGGGGTTGCGCCTTTTCGAGCGCTTTGACGGCGGCTCGTCGCCACCAGCGGTCGATGCCCATGGTCATGGCGTGGTTCATGAAGTCGTAGGCCGGGGCGATGCGGTCAAACATCTCCCTGACCTGCTCGGTCTTCTGCTGCCCCGTGTCGTAGGGTTTCACTTGCTCCACGTCCATAGTCATTAATTAGGAATTAGGAATGAGAAATTAGCAATTTATGCATTTTGCATTGACTCATCGTGGCGCTCGTAGGCTTCGACGATGCGCTGCACAAGGCGGTGACGCACGATGTCTTTCTTCTCAAACTCCACGCGACCGATGCCTTTCACGCCATTGAGCACGCGAAGCGCTTGGATGAGGCCGCTGCCGGTGGTGCGGGGCAGGTCTATTTGCGTGATGTCGCCGGTGACGACCATCTTCGAGCCCATGCCCAGGCGGGTGAGGAACATCTTGATTTGGTGCGTGGTGGTGTTTTGTGCCTCGTCGAGGACGACGATGGCGTCGTTGAGGGTACGGCCACGCATGAAGGCGAGGGGCGCGATTTGTATCACGTTGCTGTCCATGTACTCCTTAAGCTTGGCGGTGGGTATCATGTCCTCGAGGGCATCGTAGAGCGGTTGCAGGTATGGGTCAATCTTGTCGCGCATGTCGCCCGGCAGGAAACCCAGTTTTTCGCCGGCCTCGACGGCGGGGCGCGACAGAATGATTTTGCGCACTTCGCGGTTCTTGAGGGCGCGCACGGCCAGTGCCACGGCAAGATAGGTCTTGCCGGTGCCGGCGGGGCCCAGTGCGAAGGTGAGGTCGTTTTGCTTGAAGGCGTTGACGAGCAGTTGCTGGTTGGGTGTGCGCGCCTTGATGGGCTTGCCGTTGACGCCGTAGATGATGACATCGTCCATCTTCAGCTCCTTGGGGGGCAGTCCCTTGATGGTGTCGATGATGACCTCCTCGGTGAGCGTGTTATAAGTGGCGCAATACTGTTCTAATTCTTTAATTTTGCTCTCAAAAGCTGCGGTTTCTTCTTCCTCGCCGATGACGGTGATGACCTGCCCGCGCGCGGCCATGCGCAACTTGGGGAACAGGTTGCGTATGAGCCTCAGGTTGGCGTTGTTCACCCCGTAAAAAACAACGGGGTCAACGGTATCTATAATGACGTGTCGTTCGTTCATTCCTTATCGTCCTCCTCCTCAAACTCAGTTTTACTAATCACAAAAATTACATCAGCCAGGCTTGTGTAGTTTTGTTTCTTGAAATTGAAATCAATCTTTTTCAGCGACTTGTTTGTAAAACAGTCGAGATAGTTTTGTATTTTTGGCTCTATAAGCGAAAATGCACGTTTCATCTTCCAAGATTGGTTCATGTCTATAGAGTCAGCAAGAACGACAAAAAGCCTATTCTCTGCACCAAAACGCATCTCACCTTGATGAGCGTATAACCATACCATCAATTCTATTGGATCGTTTTGAGTATCTCTAATGACCTCCCTCTTTGTTGCGTTAAGAGACTTGATAATCTCGTAATGTCCCAACTCAGATAGTTTTTCGGTAAGCGTATAAATCTGCTGGGACTCTGAATAATCACCATTTGCCGTAATGCCGAATTTCTTCCCTTGTGCTTTCAGCCATGACAAAACACTCTTACCCAATTTTGCTTTAATTTTCTCATCCATATACTGATTAGGGAAGAATGTCACTTTCAAATCTATGGGGAAATCATCAATGAAAAAGTCAACGCTCTTTATTTCGCCTACGGCAGATATCACCCTTGGGTGGCGTTTGAAAAGCGATTCGATAAGATAGGATGTCCAGTTGTTATACCAGCTGTTTTGTACATAGTTCCACGCATTGTTAGCAATCTCCCCTTGCTTGCTGACCAAATTATCGTACTCGCTTATGACCTTGACATACCTGCTGACAAGATGTTTGTCCAAAGAATTGTTATGGTCGCCACCCCAAGCATAGTATTGCACTTTGTATAGGTCAGCTTTTAATTTTTCTTCATCAACACCCATTGATGTGTACCACTCATGGTTTTTGCCTTGGAGGAATCTGTCAAGCATAAGCTTAGCGTCGTCGCGATTCTCCAAGAGTTCGAACAATTCAATATTTTGTTCTGATACCTTAGATGTTGTAAGGGCTAATCCGTTTTCATTCAAGAACTGACCTATTAGTTTGCCGCGGCATACTGCGCGCACTTTCAACCAAAGCAAAGCATTGGTGTTATTGTTGAACGCATATAAGTTTTGGGCTCGGAATTCATTGTCCCATTTCTCAAAGTTGCTCATAGTGTTCATATTTGGGTGTGCATATTAAAAGAATTTCACAACTACCGGCCACGCTGCCTTTTCCTCCACGACTTGTACTGTAAGTCTTTCGTTCGACCTCTACGTTGCGATATGGCTCTATCATAGCTATCATAGTGTCAATGTCGGGATAGCTGCGATCATTATAACTTACAAGCCAAATTGGGACACTTTGCGAAAGCTCAAACATTTTGTGCAGATTGTCAACGGCTTCGCTGTTCCTGTCAAATCCGCTAAAACGTTTAGGCTCATACCGTTTGGTGCCGTTAACAAACCGCTTATCCTTCCAATACTCTACAAACGTTTCCAGTAAATGATAGAATGACTGGTAGTCGGCATGACTGTCACAATACGGGGGGTCAAAATAAACGAGGTCAACGCCTTCAAGCTTAGGAAGCAGATCGAGGATATTTTCATTGTAGCTTATGTTCTTCTCACGATTATCGAAAACGGCAGCATTATATTGTGGCAACAATTCTATAAACAATTCTTTCAATGGTCGAATAAGGCTTCGATTTCGTTTAATGCGTGCCGGGTCTGCTGCATAGTTGAGAGCTTGGGTGTGTGCGAAATGGCCCATCGTCACCTTGCGGGTCATACTTCTGCACATTATTGTAAGGGCCAATGACTGTTTGTAAGGATTGTCGAGTTTATTTACGTTACTTCTAAAACTATCGGCAAAAGCTGCCTCTTCCCGAGTAAAGAACAAATCGGTAAAAAGAGATTCCATCAAATTAAAAACTTCAGGATTACAATTCTCTGAAAATAGTATATCAGTATCATTTGAGGAAAGCGTTATATTGGGATTTTCGACAAGAGCTTTACCGATGTGATTGTTAAAACTCATAAAATCGTTGGTTAAAGTTCTTTTTCCCAATTGTTTCATAAGATAAGCGACTGACTGTGATCCACCAAAAGCATCTAAAACAGTATTGACGCTTTCTGGTATGTGTTGTGCAATCCATTCTCTATGAATGAATTTAGCTCCCAGATATTGTGGCTTTGGGAATTTAAATCCTAAATAATCATTATGAAATAGATTTTGTATCATTAATTTGTCTTGTCAAGCGTCTTCCTAATTATAAATGTGGGTGAAACCACCTTGTAGGCTTCTCGCCATATTTCAACTACAAAGGTAAAAATAATTGTACACTATTGCAAAAGTGGAGTGACAATCCGCAAAAAATAGGGTTATTGGGGACAATTGTCCTCCTCCTCAGGGATATCGTCGTTCACAATCTGGAATTTGTCGTCTTCGCTCTCGTAGTGGTCGGCCCAATACTCGTCGTCCCACTCCTGTTCGTCGTCTACTACCATGTAGCCGCCGGCCTCCTCGGGCTCTTTCTCGACAGGAGCAGCCGCGAAGATGAAGTCGTCCTCCTCCTTGACGCGGTGACGGTCGTCGAGGTCGCGGCGTGCCGCGTCATCGGGCAAGCGGTTGTGCTCGTCGTTAATGGTGCGCCACAGCACGTCTTTGAGCTCCGTGAGGCCCTGTTGGGCTACGCTCGAGATGAAGACGGCCTCAATGTCTGCTGGCAATTCGGGGCGCAGCTGTTCGATGAGTTCGTCGTCGAGCATGTCGCACTTGGTGATGGCCAGCACGCGCGGTTTGGTGGCGAGGTCGGGGTTAAAGGTTTCGAGCTCATGGCTCAGAATCTCGTATTCGCGCGCGATGTCGTCGCTATCGACGGGAACCATGAATAGTAGCACGGCATTGCGTTCGATGTGGCGCAGGAAGCGCAGACCCAAGCCGCGACCCTCGCTGGCACCTTCGATGATGCCGGGGATGTCGGCCATCACGAATGATTGTTGGCCGCGATAGCTCACGATGCCCAGGTTGGGCTCGAGCGTCGTGAACGGGTAGTTGGCAATCTTGGGCTTTGCCGCGCTGATGACCGACAGCAGCGTCGATTTGCCAGCGTTGGGGAAACCCACGAGGCCCACATCGGCCAAAAGCTTCAGCTCCAGCACGATGGCCTTCTCAATGCCTGGCTCGCCGGGCTGCGCGTAGCGTGGTGTTTGGTGGGTAGCCGTCTTGAAATGCACGTTACCCAGTCCGCCACGCCCACCTTTGAGCAGCCGCACCACCTGTCCGTGTTCGATGACATCGGTGAGGAACTCGCCGGTCTCGGCGTCATACACCGCAGTGCCGCACGGCACCTCGATGGTGCGGTCCTCGCCCATCTTGCCAGTGCACTGGTTCTCGGTGCCCGGTGCGCCGTCGGTGGCAAAGATGTGGCGCGAATATTTCAAGTGAATCAGTGTCCACAGGTTGCGATTGCCTTTCAAAAAAATGTGGCCGCCGCGACCGCCGTCGCCGCCGTCAGGACCGCCCTTGGGCAGGTATTTGGCGCGGTGCAGGTGTCGCGAGCCGCTGCCGCCGTTTCCGCTACGGCACAGTATCTTCACATAGTCGATAAAATTCGATTCTGCCATCTCTCCTAAATTTTTTGCAAAATTAGTGCAAGTTGAGAGCAATGCAAAACGAAAAACAAAGTGTTTTGTTTTCATTGCCGAAACGAAGCCTAATTTCGCCGCGCTAGCGGCAACATTAGTGCAAACCGAGAGCAATGCAAAACGAAAAACAAAGTTTTTTGTTTTCATTGCCGAAACGAAGTCTAATTTCGCCGCGCCAGCGGCAACATAAGTGCAAACCGAGCGGAAATGCAAGACGTGCGACAGCCTCCTTTTTCGCGAAAATTGTAGGATTTGTATGATTTGGGGAATAGTAGTGATAAGAAAAGGGGGCGCGTGACGGGTGTCGCGCGCTCCCTGTGTGTGCGCGGGGCGGTTTGCCCGCGCGTCCAAGATGACGAGAGAGTGTGCTTTTCGATGGTTTTGCGTATGTGAGTGGCTCACCACTCGATGGAGAGCTGGCGAGGCTGAGGCGCGCGCGTCGGTGCGCTGGCGGTGTGGGCGGGAGCCCAGGCGGTGAGGGGGCGCTGGCGTCGTGAAGCGAGGCACAGTGTCATATGCCAGCCCTGCGTCTTATTGCGCACGTTGAGCTTGGCCAGGCCGGCGAAGCTGCCACTCAGTGCGAGGGCGAAGTTCGTCACGTCGTCCACGTTGTTGAACCCCGTTTTGTGAACGGTGGCCAAAATGCGGCCGTTGCCCTCGAGGGTGGCCAGAATCATGTCGTCACGCCCGATGGGAGCTATGCTCCGAGTGGCGCTTGCGGTGGTGGTGAAAGTGTTCATAATCGTATTTTTTTTAGCGGTTGGTTTCTTTTTTCACTGCAAAGTACGCCATAGGGTAGGCCAAATTGTTGCCCACCAAAATATAAAAATGTTAAAATCTGCAGAAAAAGTTAGTTAACGCTCACAACCTGCATCAGACTGCGGAGGTCTAAATTGAAAATGATGAGGAAAAAGTCTTTTCATGGTAAGATTTCGTTTTTTGCGTATTTTTATAGGTTAGAACTGATTTTACTTGTCATCACCGCATAGAAAAATGGAAAGAAGGCGTTTCCCTACTGGTGTGCAGGACTTTGAGAGAATTCGTGATGAGGTCACGCGACGTGGCGCGTGACCTTGATGGTGAGGCGGAGTTGGTGCTCGGGAACTCAATCAACCAAATATCTTTTAAAAGAAAAGGAATCTCTATGATGATAATATATCGTCTTAATTGAGTTTTGCGCGGTAAATTATTGTCGTGGATTCCACTTCACTGCCCATGGTCCAATATTTATAGTCATCGATGTGAAGATATGGCTGACGGTAAGAGCCCCAAGTCTCTGGAACACCAAGAACCCTTTGCGCCCAGACAAAATGCTCAAACTCCTCGGTTGAGAGAGGGCATTTTTCTTTTACGATATATTCATGTGGCCATTGTGGCATGGTCTTTGCAAAAGTCCAGGCGCAGCGTTCGATGAATGCCCTAATCTCGTTTTCGTTGTAAAGATGCATGTACTTATTGATTAGATTTAATCCCACTAGCACACGGTCTTCGGTGTCGGTTGCATCGTCATTTTGACTGATAGTCAGCCTTTCCACTTCTATATTTTGTCCTTCCTTCGTTGAATATAGGATATACTCGTTATCGTCAAGGGTAAGACACATCTGCTGTTGGGTAAGGTAAAGTTTAGCTTTCTCATCATCGCTATATTCCGAGTTAGAATAATTGCCCATTTGCACACCAACTTTCTCACCCCCTAAAATCTCACACAGGGTCTTTATGAAAAAGTCATAATTTTTCCCAAAACCAAACTCGGTCGTCATCATGATTACCTTGTAAGATTTGCGTCCATACAGTTGTTGCTCACGCCAATAAAACTTTCCGAATCTATTGTACTTCAGTGCGTAAGGATATTTGAGCAAATAATATTTGAAAGGGAAAAGGCGGGCTCGTGTAAGGTAATCCCAAGCAATTTCGTTAAGCGTGTTGTCGTCAAACTCACTATGTTTCTCAAGCAAATTGCATAGAATCTCACTTAATGCGCTGTTATCGCGCGTAGGTCCAAATAAGGTCCGCCACACGTTCAAGTAAGGTTTGTTTTTGGGAATGGTCGCAAGGTATGTATCGCCCTCAGCAGCACCTATTTGGGAGCGCCACCTATCTTTTTGGAAATAGCTGCCTGTGGCAAGTAACGCACGGTTGACAGCGTTGAGGTTACAGCTGAACAGACTATAGAAACGTTCACACCAATCGACGTGCGCCAGTCCTACGACACTCATGTAACCATTTAACAACGGGTGGTCCTCAAGTTTAAAGAGAATTTCAGCCTCATTGGGATGCTCAGTCGTCCACTGCAATTTCTCTTTCTCTTCTTGCATTTGCCGGTTCTCAAACCTGGCTCGGCCTTCTTCCACTTGTTTGACGATGCCCTGGAGAATGATTTTGTCCACTTGCTGGAGTAATTCTCCCATATACTCAGAGCGCAACGTGTTGGAAGAACTCTTGACGAGGTTGTTCACGATGCGGATACGGCGGCGGAAATCGGTGTCAGCTATCTCGTTGCGATGATCGAGATAAAGAACGAAAGCATAGAGCAACAACGTACGCCCTAACGGAAACATGTTACCCCGTCGGTATCCCCTGCAGCACTCGCTGAACAGGTCGGGAAGAGTGTCATTACGGTCTCTTTCTTCGATGAGGATTTTACCTGCTTGATGCACGTTTCTCGAAACATAGCTGTCAAAGAATCCTCCCACGCTGACGCCTTCTTTCTTGAGATCGGCAAAAAGATCGAAGTAACGTTCGAGCGTGATGATATTGTCTTGTGCTGCCTCACAAGCCGATGAAAACTGTTTTTCGATGATGTCGAAGTCATCGACAATTTCGGCCTCACCATTCTTGTAGCTGATGATATCGCTGATGAAGTGGATGTAACGAAGGAACTCGTCATCGGTAATCTCGTCAAGCTCATCGCCTGTCGCACTATTGCGGTAAGGCCATAGCAGGTCGGTCCATTCGAGATCTATTTTACTGATAATCTCGCTCGCCTTTTTCTCATCAATCTCTTTCATTCTCAGCTCCAACTCTGCCTTAAAGTGCTCGAAACGAGTGAGCGGCTTGCCACGCGAGTTCATCTTGATGTACAATTCGTCGGTGGCCCCCATTTCCTTAAGCGGCAGGAAATAAAAAGTGATGGCATCACCCATGAGTTTGGGCCAAATGTCAATCGTGGAATTAAACATTTCGTCGATGGCATCGAGCATGACAAGCATCGATTGCACCGTGGGGTCGTTGTCCCATTCCATGAGGAACCACGCTTGGTCGCGGATTTGCGTCGATAAAGGTTCGTCGAAACGGGGCTCGTAGTTAATAAGATGTTGGCAAAACTTGCGGCTACTCACACGCGTTTGGTAAGAGAAACGAGCCAAAAAAGCATAATCATCGCTACCGACTTGCTCGTGGTGTGCCACATAATAGTGTAGAAGGAATAAGGTGGAGAGGCGCTGCTGCCCATCGAGAGGGGTAAGCTCGCTGTTATTCACGTTGCCATAGATGAAATCGAGCGTTATGGGCTTGTCTTCGACCAAAGCGTCGTACAGCGCCTTCAAAAAGCGATGCCTTATTTTATTTACGTTGGGTGTGGTCCGTCCTTGCGCGAAGTCGCGTTGGATAATTGGAATCACTATACTGTTGAAATCGTTAAGCTCATCCTCAAATATGTCTCTAAAATTAATTGCTTTGGTTACTATCATCGCAGAACTCCTCCTTCCTATAGTCGACAAGTATTTCGTTAATCTTTTTGATGTAAGCCTTGCGGTCGGCCCTAGTCCAAAAATAGAAGTTGACCCTGGTGCCGCTCGCGGTATAATATTTCAAAAACACCATTTTTGTGCAATAGGGTATATATCGCCCCGTTTCTTCCATCTTGATGATTTGGCGGCGTTTGGCATCGAATAAGCCATTGCTCAGCACCGAATTGTCACCACGCTCAAGCAATGCCATGTTCGACAAAGAATGGACATATTCGGTATCGCCCTTTTCCGAAAGTAGGTCTTTTACACGTCCTTCGAGCGCACTGAATTCTTCCTTTGTAAGATGCTCATTGGCAAGAGCGGTGGTAATGTTGTTTAACAAATCTTCGGCAAGAGTTCTATTTTCATCGATATCGGCCATCGCAGATACCGATTCTAAATGGTCTTCGAGCCATCTTTTCCATTTTTCCTTCGTGTTGAGTTTGAGCGAATGTTGGGCATGGATGTGTTCTAGGCTCCAATGGTTGGTATTAAACTCCTTAAAGGGGAATCGCGTTTTGCCTTTGTTTTTCATTAGCGAAACCACATTGAAGAGCAATAAAACCCGCTTGATTTGGTCGTAGCTTCTTTCATAATTCAGTTCGCTGTAAGGCCGCTTGAAATTGATGCTGGCCTTGATTTCTTCATCAAGGAATGCCACAATTTCTGATTTCTTCAGGTTCTCGGTTTCATTTACGAGACGGTCGATGGTCGTGTGACCCGACGAAACAAGGTAGCCGATTTTGTGGTAAAGGTCATCGTTCTTGAACCATTCTTTGAGCCTATAGTAGTACTGTGAAATTTCTTGCCACAGCTCTTCCAAATCATAGCGGCGCTCCCTGAAATAGTCAAAAGTGAAGAATGGGTTGAGTTCGTCGTCTCTCTTTTTGGCCATAAAGTCGAAGAGTAGCTCAATCCTTGTGGGATAACTCGATGTGGACTTAGTGGTGAGAAAATACCAAAAATCCTCATCGTGGAGCTCGCGCTCTATGATGTCCCACTGGAAGGCTATTTCCATCTGGCGGTAGCGTTGTTTCTCGGCTTCGCCATGTTTTTCGGTCTGTTGCCGACTGAGGAACAGGGCCTTGACTAGTTCGGCATTGGTAAGCGGTATGCGCCCTATATTAAGACGCGTGAATAACTTATTGGCTTCCTCGTCGGTTGAGGAGGCTTGAAGTTCATACCAAATCACTTTGACACTTATGTCGAAATATTTGGAGAGTTCGCCCGCCACATGGATTGGCTTTTTCTCGATTCTTTCATCAAACCAGCATTTTATTGATTTATATGCTTTGTGGATATGATAAAAATCAATGTTTGAGTTGGCGAGATTCTCGTTCTCTATATCATTAAAGAAATCTACGTTTCCTTTTCTGGTTGCATATTCTATGGTGTATTTGACACTATCGAAATAATCGGGCCAGCGATTTACCATATATTTATGGATGATGTAAATAGTGGTTAGACGCTGTTGGCCATCGATTACCTCATAGCGCCCATGTTCGTCACGACGCACCACAAGGGGTTGCAAGCAATAGGGTTTGCCGCCGCTCTGATAGATATCGTTGAGTAGGGCGCGCACCTGGAGCTCGTCCCATCGATAGCCTCGCTGATAGGATGGGATGACGAAAGTCCCTTCGATTTCCCCCACTTTTTTGTCGGTAAGTTGAATATTATTTCTTTCCATGAGTTTATGTCGCAAAAATAAAATTATTGGTTGTCCCAAATTGTGGTACAAGTGTTTTGAATTATCGCACTTGGCGTTCAAATGGCAAAGTTAGCAAGAAAAAGATAAAGTTGCAAATTCCATCTAGTCTCAAACGACTAGTCCTCCAACCCCCAAAACCTCTCCGACTTGTCGGCCTGTCGGTTACAATAAATAGTTAAAAATGGGTAGGAATGTGGTGGGGAAGGCATTTTTTGCTTATATTTGCAGGTTAAAAAGGAGGCACCGATGAGCTATCAACCCGCATTATATACGCCCGAAGAGGAAGAGAGGATGGTGAGCGAGGCTTACCAGAATCTCCTAAACGGCTATCTTTCAAGCAACCATCGCAAGAAAGTGGAAATCATCGAGCGTGCCTACAAGTTTGCCCGCGAGGCCCACGCCGGCGTGCGGCGCCGCAGCGGCGAGCCCTATATCCTTCACCCCATCGCGGTGGCCACCATCGTGAGCCAGGAGATAGGGCTGGGTTCCACATCGATATGCTCTGCGCTGCTCCACGACGTGGTTGAGGACACCGACTACACCGTGGAGGACATCGCGGCCACTTTCGGCGAGAAAATTGCACACATTGTCGAAGGCCTCACTAAGATTTCGGGAGGCATTTTCGGCAAGGACGCCAGCGCGCAGGCCGAGAACTTCCGCAAGCTGTTGCTCACCATGAGCAGCGACTACCGCGTCATCCTTATCAAGATGGCCGACCGCTTGCACAACATGCGCACACTCGACTCGATGCCTCCCGCCAAGCAGTATAAGATTGCGGGCGAGACGCTCTATATCTATGCGCCGTTGGCCCATCGCTTGGGCCTCTTCGCCATCAAGACCGAGCTCGAGGACCTCAGCTTCAAGTATGAGCACCCCGATGCCTATAAGTCGATAGGCGAGCAAATCAAGCTCAGTGAACAGCACCGCAACGACGTGTTCGAGCGCTTCTCGGCACCCATTCGCGAGCGCCTCGACCGCTTGGGCCTGCAATACGAGTTCAAGGTGCGCGTCAAGTCGCGCTACTCCATTTGGAAAAAGATGGAGACCAAGCACATCCCCTTCAACGAGGTGTACGACCTCTACGCCGCTCGCATCGTCTTCGCCTGCAACAACCCCGTCGACGAGAAACGCATGTGCTGGAACATCTACAGCGAAATCACCGACCTCTACAAACTCCACCCCGACCGCACCCGCGACTGGCTCTCGACGCCCAAGGCCAATGGATATCGCGCTCTCCACATCACCGTCATGGGCCCTGATGGCAACTGGGTGGAGGTGCAGATACGCTCCGAGCGCATGGACGACATCGCCGAGCACGGATTCGCTGCCCACTGGAAATACAAAATAGGCGAGGGCGTGGAAGAGAACGAGCTCGTGGAATGGCTGCGCACCATCGAGGATGCCCTCAAGAACCCCGAGCCCAACGCGCTCGACTTCCTCGACACCATCAAGCTCAACCTCTTTGCGCAGGAAATCAACGTATTCACCCCCAAGGGCGAACTGCTCACACTCCCTTACGGTGCCACCGTCCTCGACATGGCCTTCACCCTGCACACCGACCTCGGTGCCCACTGCATGGCCGCCAAGGTCAACCACAAGGTGGTGTCGCGCTCACACAAGCTGAGCCAGGGCGACCAGGTGGAGATTATCGCCTCCGACACCCAACAGCCCGACCCCGAATGGATAAACCTTCTCAAGACGGCAAAGGGGAAGACGCGCCTCAAGGCCGTGTTGCGACACCAGCGTCGCGCCGTCATCGAGAAGGGTGAGCAACTCATCGTCGACTTCTTGCGCGACAACAACATGGAGCTCAACAGCGACACCCTCACCCGCATCATCAATCACGAGCGTGTCCCCAACAAGGAAGAGCTTTTCTACATGGTGGGCAATGGCGAAATCGTCCTCAACGAGCAAATCATCGCCGCCACCAAACCCAAGGAAAAAGGCTTCATCCGCAAACTGCTCCAGAACCCCTTCTCGAGCAACAAGGACGGCCAGCCGCATAAAGGGGACGACAAGCCCAAGAAGAAGAAAATCGACACCAAGAAGGTCTATGAGCTCAAGACCATCGACGGTGTGAGCAACTATAAGCTGGCACCGTGCTGCCACCCGCTGCCCGGCGACGACGTCCTCGGATATGTCGACGAGCACAACGATCTCATCGTCCACAAGGTCGATTGCAAGGTGGCCAACGTGCTCAAGGCATCGCACGGCGAACGCCTTGTCGTTACCCTGTGGCAAAAGGGCACCGCCACCTTCCCAGCGTCGATTCACATTGAGGGCATTGACCGCATGGGCATCTTGCAGGAGATTATCTACATCATTTCGACCAACCTCGCCATCAACATGCGTGCGCTCAACATTCAGTCCGACAATGGGCTCTTCAAGTGCGACCTCGACGTACTCGTGGCCGACAACGCCATCCTCTCCAAGCTGTGCAAGCGCATCAAGAAGGTGAAAGGTGTCACCAGCGCCGACCGAAGCAGCTAATTCAATGTATAATAAAATTGCGCTCTATTATGCCGTTGTTAAACGATAATAAGCCTGTTTTAAATGAGAAATTTAATAAAATATTAATA
>JAGCUP010000016.1 GCA_017962765.1 Muribaculaceae bacterium
ATGTGAAGTACCGCCACCGGCGTGAAAGCTATGAGGCTCGATGACGATGACGATGAGGTGATTGGCATGATTTGCATGCGTAGCTCGGCACGCGATGATGTGCTTGTCGTCTCGGAGCAGGGCATGGGGAAGCGCTCGAAGCTCGATGACTACCGCGTGACCAACCGTGGCGGCAAGGGTGTGAAGACAATGAATATCACCGAGAAGACAGGCAAGCTTATCGCCATTAAGAATGTTAATGACGACAACGACCTTGTGATTATCAACAAGAGCGGTATCACCATCCGCCTGCGTGTTGCCGATCTCAGACTCATGGGGCGTGCCACTCAGGGCGTGCGTCTGATTAATCTTGAGAAGAAGAACGACCAAATCGCTTCGGTCTGTAAGGTGCAAACGGCTCCTGAACCCGTTGAAGAAGAACAGCCCACGCTCTTCGACCAACAAAACCTAAATCCCCAAGAACCCGATAACGAAACCAATAACGAAGCTCAACAAGAGCAAGAGAGTGAATAAAATAAACATTAACCAATATCAAATTTTTAACGAATTATGAAAAAAGCATTTTTGATTTTGTCATGTGCGGCGCTCTTTACTTGTGGCGCCAAAGCACAAGATGCGCAGACGCTCTTCCAGCAAGGAAAGGCCATGCTCGAACAATTTGACAAACTGGCTGGTGCACAACTTGAGGCTCAAGTTAAAAATCCCGGTGCGCCCGACGAGACACTGGGTGAGCGTACCAAACTTCTGCTCGAAGGTATGGCGCTACTGCAGCAGGCACTGCCCCTCGACAGCATCAAGGAGACCGACAAGAATGGCGAGTATAAAATCGACAAGAAAACTGGTCTTCCCAAAGTCAAGACGAAATATTCAAAGGACATCGTTCCGATGCTTGTGAACCATGTGGCCGACGTGGCCGGTATTGGCAATGCAGCCCTCCAAGCCGAAGACTGGGCCAACTCCTACAAGGCCTTCAGCGCCTATGGAAAGATTTTAGAATCGCCTGGAATGGGCCTTACTCCTACCGACGAGGCACGTGCCGAGGTGGGCTTCTTTGAGGGATATTCGGCTTACCAGCTCAAGGATTTCGCAAATGCGTTTCCTGCCCTCAAGCGTGCTGTGGACTTGGGATACACCGCAAACCGTGTGAATGACTTCAAGAACTCGTGCGTGGCTAATATCGTACAAGGTTTCATCGACAATAAGCAAATTGGAGAAGCCACTACCTATATTGATGCTCTCGTGGCTAGCGAGCCTGCTAACGCTTTCAACCAGGACATTAAGGGCTTTATCGTGGAGCAAGACAAGGGCCTTGCCGCCGCGCTGCCTTACTATGAGAAGGCCGTGGAACTTGACCCTAACTTTGCCGATGCTTATCTTAACATTGGCCGTTGCCTCTATCAAGCCGCCGAGGATGTGATTAATGACAACCCCAATGCCACCAACTCGCAGCTGGCTCCGAAATTGGTGCCCATGTATGAGAAGATGCTCCCCATTTTCCAGAAGGTGCAACAGCTCGAGCCCGACAACAACAAGGCAGCCCGTTTCATTGAAGACATCAATTACAAACTCGACTTATTAAAGTAATTTAAAGAACTAATAATTAGCTGTGCATGATTGAGTCTCACGAAAGGTCATGCACAGCTTTTTTGATAGGATGCGTCGCAACCTCTTTTTACTCCTTATTATAATATGCTCTTTCTCGGCGCAGGCGCAGCAGCGGCTCGTGGAGCAAGTGAAGAAAGACATCGCCTCGCTCAAAGTGGGTGCCGATGACTATCGCCGTGCAGCACGAAAACTCGAACCGGCACTCAATCACGACGATACGAAAGACAAAGCCGACACGTGGTTATTAGCCGGGAAAATACGTTTCAGTCTCTATGATGCGATGATGAAGACGCGGGCCGCAGGAAAGGAAATTGACAAGAAAGAAGCTGCGACGGCGCTACTTGAAGGACACGAGATGATGGCGAAGGCACTCAGCCTTGACACCGTGCCTATTCTTGACAAGAATGGAAACCCGGTAATTGACAAACGCACCCAAAGGCCAAAGGTGAAGACGCGCGTTTCGGGCCGAATTGTCAAAGAGGAACTCACCCACTTGGTCGACTTCGGCGCCGCCGGTGGCGACCTGTTCATGGACAAGCAGTGGCGCAAGGCTTATGATGCGTGGGGCGTATATTGCGAATTGTCGCAATCGCCGGCCGCCATGAAGCAAAAGGTGGCAGCTCCCGACAGCGTAGTGGGCTACTATCGCTTTTTTCAAGGACTTGCCGCTTATCATGCGGGCGAATATGACAACGCGGTAGCGCGTTTCAGCGACGCGCTTGCCAAGGGGTATGAGAGTAAACAACTCTATGACGGTTGGATTGACGCTCTCATTGTCATCGGAGACAAGCAGGCCTTGTGGCAGGTGGCAAATCGCGCGTTCACGCGCTATGGCGCGAGCGAGCGACAATATGTAAACATCCTTATCAACGACTATCTAAAGGAGCGGAAATATGAGGCTGCCACCGAATTACTCGCGCGTGCCATGGAATTGCACCCAGATGATGCACAATATGTTGACCTGATGGGCCAAATCACCGAGGCGCAGCACGGGCATGATGCTGCCGAGCAATACTACCGCCGTGCCGTGGAAATCGACCCCGACAATACCGAGGCCTCTTTCCACCTGGGAAACGTGCTATATACCCGTGCCACCCTTTTAGACAGAAGCAAGGACGACCGGGCCACCGCGCTCTACCGCCAAGCCCTGCCTTTCATCGAGAAAGCTTACGAGCGCGGCCTGCGCACCGATGCCGTGCGCCAGGTGCTGAGTCGTCTCTATTATGTGCTTGGCAGTGGCAAAATCGACGACTTGTAACCGTGCGACTTAAATGTGGCGTAATTTTTTGGTATTGACGGCAAAAATTAGTAATTTTACGGCAAATTAACAATTAAAAGGATTTGACTATGAAGATTGGAATCATTGTTGCTATGGACAAGGAATTACGTTTGTTAGAGCCATTGCTCGAGAATAGGATGAACGTAATGGTGGATAATTACAAGTTCACTTGTGGCCGATTATCGGGACATGATGTCATTGCCCTAAAAACAGGCATCGGCAAGGTAAATGCCGCAGTAGGCGTCATCACCCTCATCACCAACTTTGACGTGGATATGGTAATCAATACCGGCGTGGCTGGCGGCGCCAGCGAAAAAGTGAACGTGATGGATATCGTTGTGGGTAAACGCGTCGCCTACCACGATGTGTGGTGCGGGCCCGAGACCACGCCTGGAGCCGTACTAGGATTGCCCCTTTACTATGAGGCACCTGCCGACATGCTCAAGAGAATTCCCACGCGCAGCGATATCAAGGTGGGCCTCATCTGCTCGGGCGACCAGTTCATCGACAGCATCGAGCAGGTGGAGGCTATCCGTGAGAAATTTGACGATGTGCTGGCCCTTGACATGGAGTCGGGCGCTATTGCACAAGTGTGCTACCTGCGCGAAATACCCTTCCTGAGTATGCGTGTTATAAGCGATTCACCCGGCGTTGGTCACGACAATGCCGCCGAATACAACGATTTCTGGGCCGAAGCGCCCCAGCACACTTTTGAAGTGTTAAAGCATATCTTAAAGTCTCTCTAATTAACTTTCTGTCATGGAGAAGATTGATAGTTTTAAAATAGACCACACCAGATTATTGCGAGGCATCTATGTCTCACGCAAGGATTTTTTTGAGGGTGGGGGAGTAGTCACCACTTTCGACATCCGCATGAAAATGCCTAACCGCGAGCCGGCGATGGGACAGAGTGCCCTTCACACGATAGTGCACCTCGCGGCAACATTTTTGCGCAACCACCCCCAATGGAAAGACAAAATCGTATATTGGGGGCCTATGGGCTGTTGTACGGGCAACTACCTGCTTGTCAAGGGTGACCTCACGTCACGCGATATCGTGCCAGTTATCAAGGAGACCTTCGAGTATATTGCTAACTTTGAAGGCGACATCCCCGGTGCAAATGCTAATGACTGTGGCAATTATACGCTCAACAATCTGCCTATGGCACGATGGGAGGCCCGCAAATTTCTCGTGGAAGTCCTGAACGAGCTTAAAGAAGAAAATCTCAACTATCCTGATTGAAAACTTTTGACAACGATGAATAAAGAATGCCGCCAGCCCTCGTCGCACGACCTTAGGTTTCTTAAACTCCTGGCACGCAATTTCCCCAATATCGCTACAGCGAGCACCGAAATTATCAACCTGGAGGCCATCCTTAACTTGCCCAAGGGTACTGAGCACTTCTTGGCCGACCTGCATGGAGAGTATGAGGCGTTCCAGCATGTGTTGCGCAACGCTTCGGGCACTATCAAGCGAAAGGTGCGTGAACAATTCAAGGAAACGCTAGGCGCACGCGAACAAAAGGAGTTGTGTACGCTTATTTATTACCCCGAGCGCAAATTAGCACTTGTAAAGAGCGAGATGGAGGATGATGCCGAGTTGCATGACTGGTATTTCATCACAATCAACCGTCTTGTAAAGGTTTGCCGTGATGTCTCGTCAAAATATACGCGCTCCAAGGTGCACAAGGCATTGCCAGCCGACTTTTCTTACATCATCCAGGAGTTGTTACACGAAAGCACCACCGACCCTAACAAGCAAGGTTATGTCGATGTGATTGTGCGCACCATTATCACGACGGGTCGCGCTGATGATTTTATCATTGCGCTTTGCTATCTCATTCAGCAGCTCACTATCGATATGCTCCATATCCTGGGTGACGTGTTTGACCGTGGTCCCGCGCCTCACAAGATTATGGACATCCTGTGCACTTTCCACAATTTCGATATCCAGTGGGGCAATCACGATATATTGTGGATGGGGGCCGCTGCCGGCAACGATTGCTGTATCTCCAATGTGGTGCGCATCGCTCTTCGCTATGGTAACCTCTCTGTACTCGAGGACGGCTACGGCATCAACTTGTTGCCGCTGGCCACCTTTGCCATGGACCACTACGATGACGACGAGTGTGCCATGTTCCAATCGAGGGCAGCAGTGGAGAACGAGCGACAGAAAGCGCTTATCGCACGCATGCACAAGGCTATTGCCATCATCCAATTCAAACTCGAAGCTGCCGCCATCAAGCGTCATCCCGACTTTGAGATGGACGACCGCTTGTTGCTGCACCGTGTCGATGCCAAGCGTGGTGTTATCAATATTGACGGCAAAGAATATGAGCTTACCGATAGCCATTTCCCCACTGTGGATCCCAACAATCCTTACAACTTATCGCCCGAGGAGGAGGAACTGGTGAATAAACTGCACCACTCTTTTGTGTCAAGCGAGAAACTACGTAAGCACATTGATTGCCTCTTCCGCAACGGGTGCATATATACTGTGGTCAATGGTAACCTGCTCTTCCATGCTTCCATGCCCCTCAATGAGGATGGCTCACTCAAGGACGTGTCCATCATGGGCGAAACGTTCCACGGGGAGGCCCTGTTTAAGCGAGTAGGTTCCTTGATTCGCGCTGCTTACTATGGAAGCGACGACAAGGAGGAGCGCAACTTTGCGCGCGACTATATCTGGTACTTGTGGTGCGGCAAGAACTCGCCGGCCTTCGACAAGGACAAAATGGCCACCTTCGAGCGCTATTTCATTGCCGACAAGGCTACCCACAAAGAGGAAAAGGGTAATTACTACCTATTGCGCAACGACGAGCGTGTGATTGATGGCATCCTCGACGAGTTCGGTCTCAAGGGTGATTTCCGCCACATTATCAATGGGCACGTGCCCGTGAGAACCATAAAGGGTGAGAATCCCATTAAGGCCAACGGCAAATTGATGGTGATTGACGGTGGTTTTTCTAAGGCCTATCAGCCCGAAACGGGCATCGCCGGCTATACCCTCGTATATCACTCGCGCGGCTTTCAGCTCGTGCAGCACGAGCCTTTCACTTCAATCAGGAGGGCCGTGGAAGAAGGTCAAGATATTAAGTCGACCAACCAACTTGTGGAAATGACAAATAAACGCATGCTGGTAAAAAACACCGATGCGGGAAAAGAATTGATTAGTCAAATCAAGGATTTGCAATTGCTGTTAGCCGCCTTCCGCTCGGGTCTCATCCCTGAGCGTGAGTTTCACCCTATCACTAACAAGCGATAATAAGAATCAAGTGTAAAGGGTTAAATGTCCAATTTGGATGCTTAACCCTTTTACACTTGACTCCTTACTTTTATTACTTATTTAACGATTTCCACTTTTACTTTCACGCGACCTGCGCTATAGCTGGCGATTTTGCCGAAAGCGCCATAAGTGAGGTCGATGATGCTTTGGCCCACACAGCGGTCACAAACCCTCACTATTACTGACTTACCGTTAGCGATGTTAGTGACTTTTAGGCGTGTGCCGAAGGGAAACTTCTTGGGTGCAGCGCATGTCATGGCGTTCATGTTGAAGGGTTCGCCATTGGCGTTACGCCGTGCGCTTTTATATGTGTTGCCATAGTAGGTGGCACTCCAGTTTCCGCTCACTGCGGTAGTCTTGGCCGCCGTCTCGGCGGTCGAGTCCTTTGTTTCTTGTGCCATTATCGACAAACTGGAAAGCGCGATAATTGCCATCAATAAAAATCTCTTCATAATATAATTACTTTTTGTTTTTAAAAAAGCCTACTCATTCCAACAGAATGTTGTATAAATCGGTAATATCAGCGCCGTTGACGCTACCGTCGCCATTAACATCGAAATAACGTAGGTCAATGCCGTGGTCATTACCGTCGAGTAGGTAATTGTACAAGTATGTGAGGTCGGCGCCATTGGTAATGTCGTCGCCATTGATGTCGCCAGGAATTTCAACGCTCTCTTCCACAATCTCCTTAAAGCCCATGAAAACGTCCATGCTCTCATATCTCTCTTTCTGCCCGACAGGCACATAGAGTGTGCAGCGAGATTTGATGTAATCGAACGCATCGTCAGCGATGAAAATGTCGTGAGGGTTGCGTTCGCGCAGGTGCAACTCGGTCATGTTGTCGCAACCGCGAAACAGGTCAGAGCCTAACGTAAGCACCCCATTGCTGAAACGCACCTTGTGCAACTGTGAACAACCCTCAAAGACATGGTCGCCGTAGTAACGGGTAGAGTGGGGAAACGACATGGTGTCGAGCGAGACACACCCGCTGAATGCGCGTTGTTTAATCTCGGCAAGGCCACTAGGGATGGCAACAGTCTTCACTCGGTCGTTTTTGGCAAAGGCATACTCACCTATTGACTCCAAGCGATTATGCAGGGTGATGTGGCCATCGCTAGGCGTATTAACCGGCAGGAAGAGCACCAATTCGGTGCGAGTGATGTCGGTCAACATGCCGTCTAACGTGTTGAAGTGGGTATTTGATGGGTCTACCTCAATGGTGGCGAGCGACGTACACCCGTCGAAAGCCAAGTGGGACAACCAATTCAGTTTCATGCCCAGGGTCACGGTCGTTAACGATGTGCATTCGCCAAACGCATTGTCTTCAATAATCGTCACGTTATCGGGAATGATAACAGTCTTAAGCGAGCGACAATCGGCAAAAGCCTCGCGCGAGATGGTGGCGATACGACTTCTTAAATTTAGGTCGCGCAACGACGAACATCCCTTGAATGCGCGCTCGCCCAAATCGGTCATTCCCAGTGGTAAGGTGAGCGATTTAAGGCTGGTGCAGCCAGTAAACGCATCACTGCCAATAGTGGTTACAGTTGCTGACATCTCCACCGTATCCAGGGCAGTACAACCAGCAAAGGTGGCGTCATTGATTTCTACAATGCCTTGCGGAATACTGATTGAAGTGAGACGAGTGCATCCTTGGAAAGCCTGTGAGCCAATACGGGTCACGCCTGGCAAAATTGTCATAGAGCGCAATGTGGGGCAGTTGAAGAAAGCGCGGTCGTTGATGGTGGTCACCGTGTAGGTGACGCCATCGTGCTGCACAGTTGCCGGAATGCGTGCCGAGATTAATCCATAATAGTTTCGGGAGATATCGCTGGTGCTTGTCACCACGGCTCGTAAACCACTTGCGTTGTAGGCAATACCTCGCTCCATGAAGGAGTAACCCCATAGGTTTGCTGTTGCCATGCACATCAGTATGGCAATAGCCAGCAAGCGATTTGTCGAGCGGGGCTTAGTCATTGGTGACGACGGAATTAAGTGGTTGGGGTGGGGGAGGTGGCAGTGTCCTTACCTTCATACGGCTGGCAGCGGAAATCAGTGCAATAGTGAGCACAGCGCTTGCTATGGCCAGCCATGGTATCGCCTCACTATCGGAGGTTCCAATCACGTCTAAACTATTTTCAGACAAAGTATTGTTGTTCACAAGGTAAGTAAACACCACTACCATGCCATTGTTGAAAGCGTGGGCAATGATTGGCACCCAAACCGAACGGCTCCACAACAACAGGTAGCCAAGCCATGCGCCCAGTAGCAAGCGGGGAACAAAGCCGTAGAACTGGAGATGGAAGGCACTGAAGATGAAGGCCACGGTCCACACAAATAAATGGGTGTGGCGAGGATTACGATCGAGGGCAGTCCCCAATAGCGACGAGCGGAAAAAGATTTCTTCACCTATGCCGGTCAGCACCGCCACCACAAAGAACATCGTCAACATCTCGAGCATTGAGGTGGACTCAAGTAGCTGCTTGGTAGCCTCTTGAGCTTGGTCCTCGAAGGTTCGGAAAATTTCCTCAAGCCTTTGCATGCATGAGGGCAGATGCAAGTTCTCGTTCCATACGGTGATCCAATTCATGGCCGGTAGCGCCACAAAATACACGGCAAGGACCACAAGGACCCATTTCAGCGCGGGAGCCTTATCAAGACGCAGCTGGTGCGAGATGCTCTCACCGCACGTCGGCTTCATCAATTTTGCCACTACGATGGCGGGAATGATGAATGCGATGATGTTTTGAAGCACTGACATGATCGCGGTCTGATTTTTGGTCAAGTGTTCAAAATCGGCTGAATTGGCTCCAGCTGAGACAATCACAATCATGACCACGACTAATATGCCAATAAAGAAAAATGCGGCCAGCAGCAGCCAGCAGACTATGGTGGGAAGTCGTTTGCGATAGTTTGTCGTATTCATTTTCTATAAATAGAACGACAAAGGTAGCTAATTATTTTGTAATTACCAACGCTTTGCCTACCTTTGCAGCAAATTAATGGCTATCACACCTGTTCTTGCGGGTGATAACGTGCTTTTTTATGGTATTGTTTAAGTCTCTTGAAGTATTCGGAAAGTACTGCGCGCTCGTGTGGTCGAGCATCGGAGTGCCCGACAAGTGGAAGGAATTTTTCAAGCGCTATATTAACGAAATGTACAAGCTTGGAATCGATTCTATTCCGCTGATTTTAATAGTGTCGATTTTCATCGGGTCACTTTGTACTATTCTTATTAAGATTAACATGAGTAACCCGCTATTGCCGCGCTATACAGTGGGCCTCTCAACACGCGAGATTATCCTGTTGGAATTTTCTTCGACTATCCTTTGCCTCATTTTGAGTGGAAAAATAGGCTCGAATATTGCCAGCGAAATAGGTACCATGCGTGTCACCGAACAAATTGACGCCCTTGACATCATGGGTGTAAATAGCGCCAACTACCTGATAATGCCTAAAATGCTTGGAATGATTACTATCATGCCCTTCCTTGTGATTATTTGCATGGGCACCAGTTTGTTTGGAGGCTATATCATTTGTGTACTTACCGGAATTGAAACGCCCGACACGTTTATTTATGGCATACAATCCTACTTTATAGAGTGGTATGTCTGGTTTGCGCTCATCAAATCGTTGTTTTTCGCCTTTATCATTTCCAGCATATCTTCGTTCTATGGCTATACGGTGACTGGTGGTTCGGTCGAAGTGGGCAAGGCGAGCACAAACGCCGTGGTGATGAGCAATATAATGATACTGGTGGCCGACGTGATTCTCACCAAGTTAATGTTACAATAAACCCACGCAAAATGATTGAGGTTAAACATATCGATAAGTTTTTCGATGGGGGAGAGCGACAGGTGCTCCACAACATCAGCGCCAAGTTCTATGACGGCAAGACAAACCTGATAATAGGGCAGAGTGGCTCGGGTAAAACCGTGTTAATGAAGAGTATAGTAGGACTGTTTAAGCCCGAGAACGGCGAAATTCTATACGATGGCCGTAATATCATCGCGATGGATAATAAGCAAATCAAGGAATTACGCAAGGAGATAGGGATGCTTTTCCAGGGGTCGGCGCTATTTGATAGTGAAACCGTGATGGGCAACGTGATTTTTCCGCTAAAAATGTTCAGCACCATGAGCCACGAGGAACAGCGCGAAAGGGCACAGTTCTGTATAGACCGCGTGAATCTTACTGGCAGCGAAGACAAGTATCCCAGCGAATTGAGCGGCGGTATGCAGAAACGAGCAGCAATTGCACGAGCTATTGCACTCAATCCTAAGTACTTATTTTGTGACGAGCCAAATAGTGGACTTGACCCGAAAACTTCAATCGTGATTGACGACCTGCTCAGCGACATCACCCACGAATATAACATTACTACCATCATTAATACTCACGACATGAACTCGGTGATGGGGATAGGCGAGAATATCGTCTTTATTAACAAGGGACATGTGGGTTGGATTGGCAACAAAGACGAAATTTATGCCGTCGATAATGAAGACCTTATAAACTTTGTTTATGCGACAGACCTTTTTGCCGACGTCAGGAAATATCGTCTTGAACACGGATACTCAAAAACTCGCGGTCGTTAATCGTCCTTGTTATGTCTGAGACGTAACAGCTGTTCCTTCGAGTCTCACAAAATCAACTTTTGTTTAAATTTATTTTTCGTCTTGAAGTAGGGAACCATACATATATTCCTCACAATATATAGCAAGATAAAATTTAACATAATATGTATTATGATTTTTTATAGTGTTTTGTGTCTATTCTATTTAAGCTTGTATAAATGGTGGTTAGAGCAATAAGGTGATAATGTTGTTAACGTCGCGAGAATTGAAAATTTTCAAATAATGTTGGCTCATGGTCGATTTTTTGGAATCTCAGGACTACATTTCAATTTCGTGGTTAAGTTTGATTAAATAAAGGAACGCTTTGTGGTTACCTACATAGCCAATCGTGATTAGCACATCTTTCACTTTTCCATTGTCATTGTTGTAAACGATGGTCAAGATGCCATCTTTAATGAACATTTTTGTGATGTTGTCATTCTTTATCGACTCTTTGTCATATTTAATGTCGCCGTTGGCAAAAACAGTGATTTCAAACAAAAATGTGTTTTGATTATAGATTGGAAAAGTGGCCTCGCCTTTGTAGAGATAATCTTGGATATTTCGCTCCGCCAGCTTGGTCATTACCACATCTTCTACTCTCTTGATAAAATCATATTTGTAATATTTGTAACCTTCGCCAATATTTACTTGTGGCTCATCAATATTTGATTCATTATTATTGACAATATAAGAATAAAAGGAAATGTAGGAATCATAGTTATCTTTGTCATAGACATCCTTTAATTTGATTACGGTCTCATAATCGTTATCTTTTTTTGTCACCAAACTAAAATAATATCTGGTTTCTTTGTAATCATGGGTACTAGCGTCATAGATTTCTTTGTCACAATGCAAAATGTAATCAATGTCATCAAAAAGAACCTCATTCTTCTCAATCACGGTGTGGCGATTCTTATTTAACATATAGATTGCCAAGCCTTTCTCGCCCAAAAAATAGTCGGTGGCTCGAAATCCGTTCAAGCCTATAGCAAAACAAATGATAATAAAGCCAATAAGTCCTGCGACCGTCAGTCCATCACCTCCATAATAATACCATGCCAAAGCCATAAACGCTAACGTCGTGACAATAATTAATATCCTGCGCCAAGCATAATATTTTGGTGTATGCTTGGCATCATTGGGGTTGGACGTGGAGAAAAACAGTAGTTTGCCAAGATTGTTCGGTACCACTTTCGCAATGGACTTACCTCCCTCGATATCACTGATAGGCAAAAGTTTGATACCTAATCTTTCTTTTCTCCCTTCTATCTTTCTAAAAAACTCTTCGGAAATGGCACCCCAATCGACATCTCCGACAGGCGCGGTTTGGATTTCTTCTCTTTCTTTACTCATGTTGAATGACTTACTGAAAGTGATTAATGGTTATCTGTACTTTGATTAGCTGTCTCGGTTACAGTCGTCTCAGTTGTCTCGGTTTTTTCATCTGTAACGCGCTTCTTGGTGAAGAGCAGGCGCAGTAACGGATAGGCGCGATTC
>JAGCUP010000182.1 GCA_017962765.1 Muribaculaceae bacterium
GACGACTGAGTAGAGCACAATGCGCAGCACATATCGTTTGATGATTCGTCCCCATATGCCACGCGAAGCACTCTTGTCGCTTTCGCTGGCGCTCTGGCTATAGCCCTCGAGCAGCGCGTTCCACTTCTTGGGCAGCCGTTTTGCGACACGTTCATAGCAAGGCACGGCGCACTTGATGAAGAAAGGCGTGAAGAACGTGGTGATGACACTCACCGTCACGATGATAGGATAGATGCTATCGTCGAGCACACCCAGCGACATGCCCAGGGTGGCGATGATGAATGAGAACTCGCCTATCTGGGTGAGGCTGAAGCCACTTTCCATGGCCACGCGCAGCGACTGTCCTGTGGCCAGCATGCCGAACGTGCCAAACACAATCATACCCACAATCACCACCACGGTGAGCAGGGCGATGGTGCCGGCATACTGCATGATGATGGCCGGGTCAACCATCATACCCACCGAGATGAAAAACACGGCGCCGAAGAGGTCCTTGACGGGACTGGTCACGCGCTCGATGCGCTCGGCATGGCTCGTGCCCGCCAGGATGGAGCCCATCACGAAAGCGCCAAGGGCCATCGAGAAGCCGCTCTTGACGGCCAGGATGGCCATGAGGAAGCAGAGTCCCATGGCGATGATGAGCATCATTTCGTCGCTGATGAGGCGACGGTAACTGTTGAATACCGTGGGCAGCACGAACACGCCTATCGTGAACCAAATAATGAGGAAGAACGAGAGCTTGAGGATGCTCATCACCAGCTCGCTACCCGATACCGTGTTGTGCAGCGCAATGGATGAGAGCACCACCATGAGCACCACGGCAAAGAGGTCTTCGACGATAAGCACCGCCAGCACCTTGGGCACAAAGCGGCGTTGCCGCATACCCAAGTCGCTGAGTGCCTTGATGATAATGGTTGTTGACGACATTGATACCATGGCGCCCATGAAGAGGCTATTGACGGCTGTGAACCCCATGCTTTGCCCCACCACGAAGCCTGTGCCCATCATGCCGGCCACAACAATGAGGGCCGTCACGATGGCGCTGCCGCCCGCGTTGATGAGTTTCTTGAAACTGAACTCCAGTCCCAGCGAGAACAAGAGCACGATGATACCAATCTGCGCCCAGAACTCGATGTTGTCCTCGTTAATCACCGAGGGGAAAAAAGAGAAATGCGGGCTGGCAATGAATCCAGCCACGATATATCCCAGCACCACAGGCTGTTTCAGTTTCTTGAACAGTACGGTGGCGATGGCTGCAAGCACCAGAATTAGTGCCAAGTCGGTAATAAGTCCTTCAATCATGCTTTATAAGTTAGCGTTTTAAGCCGCAAAATTACAAAAAATCCACTTTCCCTGCAACAAACCAGGCCTCATCGCAGGGGCATGGCACTTTAAAACAAATTTCCATATTGGTCAATCATTCATCCACGAAGATGTAGTTTGTGCTCCGGCCTCCTTCGCTTGATTTTCTTAATATTCCTTTCCCAATAAGGTCATTTATGTCATTAAGTGCCGTGTCCGAGGAGCATTTGGCAATTTTTGCCCATTTGCTGCTGGTTAGTTTTCCAAAGAAACCGTTAAACTGCATTTCCAAAAGTTTACGTTGCCTGTCGTTGAAAGAAACATCACGGTGGCGTTCCCAGAATTCGGCTTTACGCATTACCAACAACAGCGTATCTTCGGTTGATTCCAATGCTTTTTCGAAGCAACCGAAGAACCATAATATCCATTCGGTGATGTCGCCATTTCCACGCTGTGTGCGTTCCAGCACCGTGTAATATTCCTTTTGCAATACTTTTATTGAGGCAGATATACTGTAAAATCTTTTGCTGCAGTTTTCGGAACGTGCAAGTAGCATATCGGTCAATGCTCTTGCAATTCTGCCATTACCATCATCAAAAGGATGTATTGACACGAACCAAAAATGAGCTATTGCCGCCTTTAAAACGGCATCGATATCCTTGGTGTTTACCCAATCAATGAGGCGTTCCATCTCGACAGGGACACGCTCGGCCGACGGTGCTTGATAATGTACTTTTTCCTTGCCCATAGCCCCCGACACTACCTGCATTTCGCCTGAACGGTATTTGCCCACATCGATGCGGTATAATCCGCTCATTCCACTTGGGAACAACACATTGTGCCAACCGAAAAGCCGGTCATGAGAGAGAGGTTTGTCGTAGTTTTGAGTCGCGTCCAGCTGCATTTCCACCACGCTGTCAACATATCGAGAAGTTGGTACAACTCCAGCCGTTTCGATGCCTAATCGGCGTGCGATTGAAGAGCGTACTTCCTCAAGATTCAGTTTCTCGCCCTCAATCTCTGATGAGCGAACAAGCTCCAGCGAGATGTTGGAAAGCACAGCTTCTTCTTGAGAAACAAATCCCAAGGATAACATCCTTCCTACTACTTGTCCCTGCTTGGCGCGCAAGCGCCCCAAATGGTCCATTATTTGTTGGCTGTCATAATGAAAATGCCACCAATTTTCGTAATCGTGAATATATCTCATGACTTATGATTTTGCGACAAAATTACATTTATTTCGGGGAATGGCCAAATTATTCGCCGAATTTTTTCGGCGAATAGGCGGCCTAATCACCGAAAAATGTCCGGTGATTAGGCGATGTTTCATTAATTGAAATGAAAAATTCGATTTTTCATTTTGTATTGCTCTCGGTTTGCACTAATGTTGCCGCTTCGCGGCGAAATTAGGCTGCGGCTCAACAAAAGCAAAATTTTTTTGCTTTTGTGTTCGCCTTGCACTAATTTTGCAGTGAAAATTGATTAGTATGGAGTATTTCATCATAGCGGGAGAGGCCAGCGGTGACCTGCATGGCAGTCGGCTGATGGAGGCCCTCAAGCGGCACGACGCCGAGGCGCGGTTCACGTTCCTTGGCGGCGATAAGATGGCGCTTGTGGCTGGCCATGAGCCGCTTATCCACTATCGTGACATGGCCTACATGGGGTTCGTGGACGTGATTAAACATCTGCGTCCCATCCTCGGTTTCATGCGCACTGCCAAGCGCGCGCTGGCGTCGAATCCTCCTGCTGTACTCATCCTTATCGACTACCCGTCGTTCAACCTCAAGATGGCACGATATGCCCACGACAAACTTCACCTGCCGGTGCACTATTTCATTTCGCCCAAGGTGTGGGCATGGAAACAGTGGCGCGTCAAGAGCATCAAGCGGTGGGTAGATAGGATGTACTCCATTCTGCCGTTCGAGGTGGAGTTCTACCGCCAACACGACTATGATGTGGACTATGTGGGAAATCCCACGGTGAACGAGGTGAAGGAGGCGCTTGCCGCCATGGGCACGCGCGAAGACTTTGCAACGACCCACGGGCTCGACAGCCGTCCCATTTTGGTCCTCGTGCCGGGCAGTCGCAAAAAAGAAATCCGCGACAACCTGCCGGTGATGCTGTCGGTGGCCGCTCACCATCCCGAAGTGCAGGCCGTCATTGCCGGGGCTCCCTCAATCGACGAGTCGCTCTATCGTCAAGTGATGGGCGAGTACCGCGTGCCGGTGCTCCGCGATGTCACCTTCTCTCTCGTGCATCATGCTGCGGCAGCTCTCGTTACCAGCGGTACGGCGACCCTTGAGACCGCGCTATTGGGCACCCCTCAGGTGGCCATGTTTCGGATGAATGGCAGCAAGTGGGTTTATCGCTTTTACTCAAGGCTCATCAAGGGCAAATATGTCACCTTGCCCAATCTCATTCTTGATGCCGACGCCATTCCCGAATTGTTGTTGCACCATTGCAACGAAGAGAATGTGGATAGCTGGCTCACCCGCCTGCTCGACACCGAGGGCGACGCGCGTGCTGCCATGCTGCGCAGCTATGCTTCGCTGCGCACGGCACTGGGCACAAACGACTGTGCGGCAACTACCGCTTCACACATCATTCACTCAATCAAGGCGGGAGGAGACGAGAAATGAAGGTCATCGTGAGCCGCTTCATCCCGTTTAGGGGCTTCAACGCCATCAATCTGTTCGGCCTCATCGTCGTCAGGAAAGGACGTCGTGCGGGCCGCTACACGTTGAACCACGAGCGCATCCACACGGCGCAGATGCGCGAGCTCGCCTACCTCTTTTTTTATATCCTCTATCTGGGTGAATGGCTTGTGAGGTTGTTGATGCGTGGCAATGCTTACCGCAACATCTCGTTTGAGCGCGAAGCCTACGCCCACATGGGCGACCTCAATTACCTCGAGCATCGCCGACACTACACCTGGCTGCGCCATTACAAAAAGAAACCAAACAAACTCAAGAAAATGAAGAAAATAACTTTCCTCCTCTTGGCGATGGCCCTGGCACCGTTCGCGGCCAACGCCTTCACACGCGCTCAGGCGCAAAAGACAGTCGACGCCTTTGTCGCCGACACCATGTTGCGGCATGCCAGCGCCGGCGTCGCCCTCGTTGACCTTTCGACGGGTGAAATTATCGCCGGCAACCACGTGGACGTGGCCTGCATCACCGCCTCGACCATGAAGACGGTCACCAGTTCGGCCGCACGACTCACCCTCGGCCCCGACTTCCAGTATGTGACCCCCGTTTATCTCGACGGGGCCGTTAAGGGAAACCGCCTCGAGGGTAATATCGTCGTTGTGGGTACCGGTGACCCCACGCTGGGCTCGCAGTTCTTCAAGGACGACCTTGATATCACGGGCGAAATTGTAAAAGCGCTGCAGAGTCATGGCATCAACCGCATTGAAGGCAAAGTCATCGTCGATAATTCGGCTTATCCCTTCCCGCCCTATTGCGGCGACTGGGACGTGGGCGACTTGGCATGGAACTACGGCATGGGCATCCACGCCGTCAATTACTGCGACAACCTCACGCGCCTCATCTTTGACGGGCACGACGGCACCCTGGGCAATGCCCACCTCATGCCCGATGTGAGCAACGTCGAAATCATTGATATGCTCAGCGGCCGTGGCGAGGACAACGTGGATCTCCACCTTGAATATGTGCACCCCGCCATCATCGCCACCGGGACCACTATCGACACCACTTATTATATGGATATCGCCAACCCGTGTCCCGATGTGTTGCTGCGCGACAGTATCGCCAACTCGCTCACGCGAGCCGGTATCGCCGTGCGGTGGCGCGAGATTGACGCGCGCGGCGAGCGCTGGCCGCTCGTTGAGCACCGCTCGCCGGCGCTCACCGACATTGTAACATCGTTGCTCGAGCGTAGCGACAATATGTTTGCCGAGGGCCTTCTGCGCACCCTCGCCTACCACAGTGGCCGCCGTGCCACCTGCACCAACGGCGTCGCTGTTGTCGATAGCGTCATGCGGCGCATGGGGGTGGACGTGAGTGCAAAGTTCCAGCGCGACGGCAGCGGCTTGGCGCGCGCTAACAAAGCCACACCACGTTTCTTCGCGCAGATGCTCACAGCGATGAACAGCCACAAGATGGGCACGCGCGAGGTGCAGCTTGTCGACCTCATGCCGCGCGTGGGCGTCAATGCCCGCATCGGCAGTTCCATAGCCCAGAGCCCCATTTCGGGCCAGGTGGCGACGAAAAGCGGTTCGATGAGCGATGTGCAGTGCTATGTGGGCTACTACCCCGTGAATGCGCCCAAGTGGGGTTTCGTGACGCTCATCAACAACTGGCGAGGCTCGCGTCGTGCCCTCAGGGAGAAGATTGACAGTATGTTGCTTAATGTCTTTACCAAATAGCCGCAGGTGATGGGAAAGCAGCAAATCACGGTGATAGGCGGTGTGAACATGGACATTTCGGCCAATCTCACCGCGCCGTTTGTCCATGCCGATTCCATTCCTGGTCACGTCGATATGGGATGTGGCGGAGTGGCACGCAATATCGCCCACAACCTGTGTTTGCTGGGACACCATGTGCAGTTCGTGAGCATTTTCGGCGGCGATGCCTTCGGAACGATGTGCCACGACCAGTGCGAGGCCGTGGGCATGGACTTGTCGCTGAGCGAGCTCCATGACGATGCGCGTAATGGCTTGTACCTGTGCGTCAACGACCTCTCGGGCGACATGGTGGTGGCTGTTGCCGACACCGAAATCATCGACCACATTACTCCCGAGTTCCTCGCTCCGCGACTTGAGGCCATCAACGCTTCGGCTGCCGTAGTGGCTGACACCAACCTGCCCACGACCGCCCTGCGCTTTCTCCTTGACGAGTGCCGCGCCCCCCTGTTCATCGACACGGTGAGCACCGCTAAGGCCGTCAAGGTGGTCGAGGCCATGCGGCAAGCTCGGGCACCACGCCTCCACTCTCTCAAACTCAACAGCATGGAGGCCTTTGCCATTACGCCTTGCGGCACCGTGGGGGAGGCTGCGGCCTGGCTTCACAAGCTGGGTGTGGAACATGTCTATATCACGCTGGGTGCTGGCGGCGTACTCGCCAGCAGCAGTGAGGTGCGCGAAGAAATTCCTGCGCTGCCTGTCACCGTGGTCAACACCACAGGTGCGGGCGACGCCTTCTTGGCGGGCGTGGTACACGCCTTTGTGAACGGCAGCCCCTTCCCGTTTACAGCCCGCATGGGCCTTGCTGCCGCTCGCGCCACATTACTCTCGCCCCGCGCCGTAAACGAAGAAATCTCTGAATTACTTAAGAATTGACACTTAACACTTACGACATAACACTTATGAATAAATTTCTTTCCATCTCACCCGAAGTGCAGCAAGCACTTGACGAGGGACGTCCCGTTGTCGCCCTCGAATCAACCATCATCTCCCATGGTATGCCCTATCCGCAAAACGTCGAAACCGCCCTTAGAGTGGAGCAAACCATCCGCGATAACGGCGCAGTACCAGCCACCATCGCCATCATAGGCGGCAAACTTAAGGCTGGTTGCACGCCCGAGGAAATTGAATATCTTGGCAAAAAAGGCAAGGACGTAACCAAGGCGTCGCGTCGCGACCTTCCCGTGCTCATAGCTCGTAAAGCCGACGGTGCCACCACAGTCACCACCACGATGATTATTGCGGCCATGGCGGGAATCCGTGTCTTCGCCACCGGAGGCATTGGTGGCGTGCACCGTGGCGCCGAGACCACGATGGACATCAGTGCCGACCTCGAGGAGCTGGCCATGACGCCCGTGATGGTGATTTGTGCAGGGGCCAAGTCAATTCTCGACCTGGGGCTCACGCTCGAATACCTCGAGACGAAGGGCGTGCCCGTCATCGGCTATGGTACCGAGGAATTACCCGCTTTCTACACACGCCACAGCGGTTTCAAGGTGGACTACCGTATCGACACTCCACAGGAACTTGCCGCCGCTTTCCGCGCTAAACTTGAGATGGGGCTTCAAGGCGGTATGCTTGTCACCAACCCTATCCCCGAGGAGTACTCGATGCCGCCCGAAATCATTAACCGCGCCATCGATGAGGCCATTGAAGAGGCCGTGAACCAGGGCATTCGTGGCAAAGAAACCACACCCTTCCTGCTCGCCAAAGTCAAGGAACTCACCGGCGGCGACAGCTTGGACGCTAACATCCAGCTCGTCCTCAACAACGCCCGCCTCGCCGCACTCACCGCCCGCGAGCTGTGAGAAAACGAAACATGAGAACATATTTTTTCAGAAGAGCATAAGAAATCATCAATCCCAAAAATGGGTAGAGAAACTTGTGTTCTTATGAAGGCTTGTGTTCTTCTGTCATTTTAGGGGTGAGGCGGTGGCGCCAGGCGAAGTAGCCGGCGATGGCGATGATAACATAGCAGCCGTAAAGGGAACCCTTGAAGGGGATGTCCTTGTAGAAGTAGAGTACGCAGGTGACGATATCCACGGCAATCCAGATGAACCACTGTTCGAGGTACTTGCGAGCCAAAGCCCAGATGCCGGCCACACTAAGCGCCGTGGTGAAACTGTCGGCAAGGGGTACCGTGGAGTCGGTATAATTGGCTAACCAATAGTAAATTGCCGCCCATAAGGCTGTTGTCACCGCCACCCATAGCGCAGCGAGGCGCAACGGGAAGTGGGTGACGGGCCGTGGCTCACGTTTCTTGTGTGAGCCCCAGGTCCACATGGCGAATCCATAAGCCGTCATGCCCAGGTAGTAGAATTCCATGCCGCAATCGGCGTAGAGACCTTTTTGGTAATAGAGGATGATTCCCAGCACCTGCATAACGGCTCCTACGGCCCACATCCATCGGTTGGCGCACAGTTCGAGCACGATGTAAGCCACCCCGAGAGCCGTGGTGACCATGTCAAGCCAGTGTTGTGCCAAGAATTCTTCCATATTGGCCGCAAAGTTACCCATTTTCGGCCACACCCACGCTGAATTTCAATGCGAATTTCGCAAAATTCGTCTGATTTGTGATATTAGCATTGAAAATTTTTTTGGAAATTAGCTTTGGGAAAGAGGTGGCTGAGGGTGGAAATGCACACAAAGTGTTATTTTGTGCAAAAGAGGCTCAAAAAGTGGTTTAAGAATATTAATAAAGCCAAAAAAATGCTGTACCTTTGCACAAAAGTTGGGCATAAGTCCAACTATCGATACACCTTATGATGAAAGAAAATACAATCAAGATTTTCGAGAAGAGTTTCCGCGAGAACTGGGACCTGCCAGCCCTCAGCGAGTATGGCACGAAAAAAGTCGTCACCTATGGTGAGTTTGCCACCGAAATAGCGCGCCTGCACCTGTTGTTTAAGCATGTGGGCATCAACCATGGCGACCATATCGCCCTCATCGGTAAGAACACGCCACGCTGGGTGACGGCATTTTTGGCCACCATTACCTACGGTGCCGTCATAGTGCCTATCCTGCAGGAGTTCAACCCGGTTGACGCGCAACACATCATCAATCACTGCGAAGCCAAGCTGCTCTTCGTGGGTAACGCGGTGTGGGATAATCTCGACTTCGACAACATGAAGCATGTGCGGGCTGCCATCGGCATCGACAATAACGAGGTGCTTGCCGAAAAAGACGAGGAATGTGTGGCCGAGACCATGGCAAAGCTCGACGCGCTTATGAAAGAGGCTTACCCAAGTGGTTTCAGCGCCGCCAACATCAATTATCCCGAGATTTCGAACGACGCGCTCATGGACATCAACTACACGAGCGGTACCACGGGCTTCAGCAAGGGCGTGATGCTCACCGGCAACGCCTTGGCCGGAAACATCGTCTATGGCATCAACTCCAAGCTGCACCGGCGCGGCACGCGCTGCGTGGCCTTCCTGCCGATGGCCCACGCCTACGGATGTGCCTTTGATATGCTCACGCCGCTCGCCGTGGGTAGCCACATCACCTTGCTGGGCCGTATTCCGTCGCCCAAGATTTTGGTGAAGGCGATGCAGGAGATTAAGCCACACTTGGTCATCTGTGTGCCCCTCGTGCTCGAGAAGGTTTACAGCAAGATGATTGTGCCCATGATTAGCAAGGGCGCTTTGCGTTGGGCCTTAAACGTCCCTTATTTGGACCGAAAAATCTACGACCAAATCCGCAAGAAACTCATCGAGGCTTTCGGAGGGAACTTCGAGGAGGTCATCGTGGGTGGTGCCGCCTTCAACGCCGAGGTCGAGGAATTCCTATATAAAATTAAATTCCCCTTCACCGTGGGCTACGGCATGACCGAGTGCGGTCCCCTCGTGAGCCACGCGCCATGGCGCGAGTTTGTACTGCACAGCGCGGGTCGCCTGTTGCCGGGCATCATGGAGGCGAAGATATTGAGCGAAGACCCCGAGAACATCCCGGGCGAAATTTGCGTGCGTGGTGAGAACGTGATGAAGGGCTATTTCCACAACAGCGACGCCACCGACAAGGTGTTGCACGACGATGGATGGCTCCACACCGGCGACATGGGAACCTTAAGTGCCGACGGTACCATCTTCATTCGCGGGCGCCTCAAGACGATGCTCTTGAGCAGCAATGGCCAAAACGTATATCCCGAGGAAATAGAGGCTAAGCTCAACAATATGCTCTATGTGGCCGAGAGCCTCGTCGTGGAGCGCGATGGACGCTTTGTGGGTCTCGTGTATCCCGATTACGACGCCATGGACCGCGACGGCATCACGCGCGACCAGCTGCCGGCTCACATGGAGACGGTCAAGACCGAGCTTAACAAACTGGTGGCGCCTTACGAGAAACTGAGCAAGATTGAAATCCAGGTGAACGAGTTCGAGAAGACGCCCAAGCGTAGTATTAAGCGTTTCATGTATCGTTGACGTGCCACTTTTTCTTGACGCTCAACAATTATTTCAGTAACTTTGCGTTTTATTTAGGTAGTTACATTTTTTAATTTCACACGCTATATGTCCAACGACTCACTGGTCATCATACCCACCTACAACGAGAAGGAGAACGTGGAAGCCATCATCAATGCCGTCCTAGAGCTTGAAGGACACGACTTCGACGTACTAATCATCGACGACAACAGCCCCGACGGAACCGCCGACATCGTCAAGCGAATGATGACGGAACGCCCCGACCGTATACACCTCGTCGAGCGGGAAGGCAAGTTGGGCCTCGGCACGGCATATATTGCCGGATTCCGCTGGGCCCTCGAGCGCGATTACCAGTATGTCACTGAGATGGATGCCGACTTTTCCCACAATCCCAAAGACCTTGTGGCGCTCCACAAGGCTTGTGCCGAAGAGGGTGCCGACGTGGCCGTGGGTTCTCGCTATATTAGCGGCATCAACGTGGTGAATTGGCCGTTGGGACGCGTGTTGATGAGCTATGGTGCATCCATCTACGTGCGTCTTGTTACCGGCATGAAGGTGAAAGACAGCACGGCGGGTTTCGTATGTTACCGTCGCGAGGTGCTTGATAGCATCGACTTTGACCTGGTCAAGTTCAAAGGCTACGCCTTCCAAATCGAGATGAAGTTCACAGCCCACCGAATGGGCTTTAAAATCAAGGAGGTGCCCATCGTTTTCGTTAACCGTGTCCTTGGGACGAGCAAGATGAGCGGCGGCATCTTCAGCGAGGCACTGCTGGGCGTGATAAAGTTGCGCTGGAGCAGCATCTTCAACAAGAAGAAGTATATGCGCCGCACTCCCGCTGCCGCGCCCTCCACCACCGAGTCAGAATAACCCCACTCAATTCGGATTGATTCCCGATAAGACATATCTATTCCAAAATTGGGTAAAAAATAATAAGGAACTTTTCGTCAAAGTTCCTTATTACGTTCTCCAAGAGGTAATAATTTTGAAAGGTAAAAAGATTGTTTTAGGTTTACGTTGGCAAAGGTATAATCATTTTTCGCGCGATGCAAACAAACACATATTGTTCTAAAACATATTTTTCATCCGCATCGATGCAAAAAATGCTATTAGTTAAAGCAATCCGTTGACTTTCAGTGCGCTGTTTGACGCTATGGTTGTGAATTGCCAAATGTTAAATAAACATAATGCAAACGATTGCCCACATCGCCTTTAAATAAGCCCCAGCCCCTCGGGGGATGAGGCGAGCGCACCGAAAAAGTTGCTGTCAGCTTCAAAGATCTTAATTGCGCCACAAATGTAGCTATTTTTCCACAACCCCACAAATTTATCGTCATTTTTTTCATTCCAGGCACAATTTGGGGCGTGGCTGGGCGTAATCGTACCTAATCGCGCGCGTGCGCGTTTTTTTGTGCTGTGTGCGTTGTGGAGTGGCGAAAAAGTGCTATATTTGCAAGGTGGTAATGCGCCCTAATTTGGGTGTATGCTATAATTATCTATATTGCAACAAGTTAAATCGTATTGAGATATGCAGGAAATAATTCAAGAGTCTCCTCGTGAGACCAAGAAGGCGAAAAAGTCGCGTGGAGTGGGAATTCCCATCAGTACGTTTTTTAAGGCGTGTGCCCGCAACTGGTATTGGTTTGTGATTTCGGCAGTGGTGTGCGGCAGCATAGCCCTGCTCTATGCGAAGTCGCAGACGAAACGCTATCAGGCTCATGCGCTTATAGCAATTACCAACCGCGATAGCCGCACGGCGGGTAGCCAGTCGCAGACGTTTGCCGACTTGGGCATTGCGGCCGGCAACGGCATCGTACAGAACGAGATTTACAAGATTCGCTCGTCGCGCCTCATGGAGGACGTGGTGGAACACTTGGGCCTCACTACCCAGTATTATGGCCATGTGTATTTGCGCGACGTGAATATCTATAAGAAGTCGCCGGTGCAAATCACGCCGCTCGACGGTGGGGACAAGAACTTCTCGATTACGATTATCCCCACGTCGACTACTGACTTTAAGTTTTCAATCAATGATAGCAAAGATTGGAAGACTGCAAAGTTTGGCAACCGCGTTAAGACTTCGTGCGGTGACATCGCCATTACCAAAACGAATCTTTTCGATTCACGTTATATCGGTTTCACGGTGATTGCCCGCGTGGCCAGCGTGCAAGCACGCGCCCGCGCTCTCTCGGCTGGCCTTGTCGTGGAGTCGGCCGATAAATATAGCGACATGCTCAAGCTGCATCACACCAGCGATAACTATGAGTTGAGTATGGACGTGCTTAACGCCCTTATCGTGGCTTATAACCAGGACGCCATTAACGACAAGAACAGCGTGGCACGCAACACCGAGCAATTCATCGCCGAGCGCATCGAGGCCCTGTCGCAAGACCTGAGCGGCGTCGATACCCGCATCGCCTCGTTGCGTAGCGCCAGCGCCAGCGTCAATATGTATGCCGACGCTTCGTCGGGAATCAAGTATCAGGAGAATGCGGCCGATGCGGGCGTGCAGATTAGCTTGGCCCGGTCGGTGCTCGAAAATATCAATCGTGCGGGTAACGACCAGCTCATACCCAGCAACACCGGCATCACCGACGCGGGCATTGAGGGACAAATTACCGCTTATAACACCGAGATGCTCAAATATCAAAAGCTCTCGGCCACTTCGACCCAGGAGTTGCCCGTCATGCAGGAGATGAGCCAAAGGCTTAATAATTTGCGCGGCAACCTAATCAACTCGCTCACCAACCACATTAATAAGCTGTCGGCACGACAGGCGCAGGCACAGGCACAGTCGAGCCGCACCACCGGCAGCATAGTGGCCGCGCCCGGCCACGAAAAGGCTATCATTGAAGTGACACGCCAACAGAACGTCAAGGAGCAACTTTACCTCTATCTGCTCAACAAGCGCGAGGAGAACGCGTTGCAGCTGGCCATCACTGAGCCTAACGCTAAGGTCATCGAGCCTGCGAGCGGTAGTTCGTCGCCCTTTGCCCCGAATCAGACGCGCACTATCCTGATTGGCATCTTGCTGGGCTTGCTCATCCCGGCTCTTATCCTCTATGCCATTTATTGGATATTGTCGCTCGACACTAAGATTCACTCGCGTCATGACGTGGAGGATGTGTGCAACATCCCCATTGTGGGCGAGTTGCCGTCGAAGAAGGAGAGCCAGAAAGACAAGGAAATCATTGTCACCGCCGATGGACGCGACCGTGTCACCGAGGCCTTCCGCATCGTGCGCAGCAACCTCGACTATGTGGTGACGCCCGAGGATGGCGTGGGTGTGGCAATACAGCTTACCTCTACGATGAGCGGCGAGGGCAAGAGCTTCATCGCCCTGAACCTGGGATTGACCTACGCCACGGTGGGCAAACGCGTGGTGGTTGTCGATTTCGACTTGCGCAAGGGACGTTTCACCGAGTATGTCAACTTGCAGACGGGTGTAGGCGCCAGCGCTTACCTGGCCGGCAAGGTGGACAATATTGACGAAATCATAGTGAAGGGTTCGGTGAATGAGAACCTCGACATCATCCCCATGGGCGCCATTCCGCCCAATCCCACGGCGCTGCTTATGGGCGACCGCCTCAAAAAGATGATTGAGGAACTCAAGCAGAAATACGACTATGTGTTGCTCGACACTGTGCCTTACGGCGTGATTGCCGATGCATCGCTCATCAACCGCCACGTGGATGTGACAATGTACATCATCCGCGATGGCAAGGTGGACCGTGGTTACCTCGAGGATCTCGAGCACATGAGCGAAGCCGGCCGCTTCAAGAACCTCGTATTCTTGGTGAACGATATCAAGCTCAATGCCAAGAACTATGGCTATGGTGGCTATGGTTATGGCTATGGCTACGAATACACCTACGATTACGAGGGCGAGGAAAGTGAGGGCTCGAAGGCAAAAGGCCTCCTCTCACGACTGTTCGCACGTCGCGGTAAGGATAAGGAAAAGAAACACGACAAGGACTGACGTCGTAACCACCACAGCATGGTCCGCACGCCGTGACTTGTTTGAGTAATTGATTTACAAGGCGATGGAGAGCGTCACCATCCCCGTTTTCCGCAAGGCGAAGTATGTAACCTTAGGGTGCAAACTCAATTTTGCCGAAACGGCCACCATCGCCAAGCTGATGGCCCAAGCGGGTTTTGTGCGTGCGCAAGAGGGCGAGGTGCCCGATGTGTGCGTGGTAAACACGTGCAGCGTGACGAGCCTCGCCGACCGCAAATGCCGCCAGCAAATCCGCGCGCTTGTCAAGCGCTATCCGGCAGCCCTCATGGTGGTCACTGGTTGTTACGCACAGTTGCAGGGCGAGGAAGTTGCTTCCATTCCTGGTGTGGAAATAGTGTTGGGCAGCGAATATAAGCTTGACATCGTCGATTATGTAGAGCGTTGGTTTGATGACCGCGAGCGCGTCCTTGCCGTGAGCCGCCACAAGGACATGAAGCGCTTCAGTCCCTCGTGTGAACGAGGTGACCGCACCCGCTATTTCCTCAAGGTGCAGGATGGCTGCGACTGCTTTTGCACCTATTGTACGATACCCATGGCGCGCGGACGCAGCCGATGCGGCACCGTGGCCTCGCTCGTGGCGCAGGCGCGCCAAGTGGCCGCCGAAGGTGGCCGCGAGATTGTCATCACGGGCGTAAACATCGGCGACTTTGGCAAGCACACGGGCGAGACGCTGCTCGACCTGCTGCGCGCCCTCGATGCCGTGGAGGGTATAGCCCGTTACCGCATCTCATCGCTCGAGCCCGACCTGCTTAGTGATGACATCATCGAGTTTGTCGCTGCTTCGCGCGCCTTCATGCCTCATTTTCATATTCCGCTGCAAAGCGGCAGCGACACTGTGCTGCGCCTCATGGGGCGCCGCTACGATAGCCGCCTTTTTGCCGACAGGGTGGGGCAGATACGCCAGCTGCTTCCCGATGCCTTCATCGGCGTCGATGTGATGGCGGGTACACGCGGCGAAACACCCGAGTATTTCGAGGAGTCCTACAACTTCATCGCCTCGCTCGACGTGCAGCACCTGCACGTGTTCCCCTACAGTGAGCGGCCCGGTACTGCGGCCCTGCGTATCCCCTATATTGTAACCAAGCAAGAGAAGGAGTTCCGCGTGGCGCGTCTCATGGAACTGGGGCGGCAAAAGGAGCAAGAATTCATCGCGCGCTTTTTGGCCTCGGAGCGCCCCGTGCTGTGGGAACAGCCGCGAGCCGGTGCGCGCGTGATGCACGGCTTCACCGACAATTACTTGCGCGTGAATGCTCCCGCACTAACCGATGTGGTGAACACCATCACGCCGGCCCTGTTGCGCACTGTGAACGAGGACTTGAGTATTGACGCCCTTATCCCCGACCGACAATGAGCAGCACGACGCAAAACATATTGCTCAAGCCGCTGGGATGGATGTTGAATCTACTTGCCCGCATGCCCTGGTGGGTGCTTTATGCCCATGCCAGTGTACTGTTTTTCCTCATCTACTATGTGGTGGGTTACCGCCGCAAGGTGGTGCGTCAAAACCTGCGCGAATGCTTCCCCGAGAAGTCGGAGAAAGAGCGCAAGTCCATTGAGAAAGAGTTCTTCCGTCACTTCGCCGACATGCTATTCGAGACCATCAAACTCTTGCATGTGAAGGAGGACGACATGCGCAAGCACATGAAATTCAACGGTGCCGAGTATTTCGACCAGTCATTTGTGAACGACCAGTCTGTAATGCTCTATATCTCACACTTTTGCAACTGGGAGTGGATAACCTCACTCAGCCTGTGGCTCAGCCCCGAGACGCTCGCCGCCGGCCACCTGTTAGGTTCGTCTTACTTGCCTTTGCACAACAAGTGGTTTGACGATTTAATGATGAAAATCCGTACCCATTTCGGGTTCCGGCTCATCTCGGGACACCATGTGTTGCGCACCATGCTCATGACCAAGAAAACGGGCAAGCAGATTGGCATCGGTTTCATCAGCGACCAGCATCCGTTACCCAACGACCAGCGGCACATCGTCAAGTTCCTCAACCACCCCACGGCGATTATCACCGTCACCGAAACCATCGCCCGCAAGCTCGATATGCGCGTGGTGTATATGCACATGCGCAAGGTGGGGCGGGGACGCTACGAGTGTGACGTTGTCCCGCTGTGTGACCATGCCGCCAATACTGAGCCCGGCGAGCTTACCGACACCTATGCCCGCCTGCTCGAGGATAATATCCACGAGCAGCCCGCTTACTGGCTGTGGACCCACAAGCGGTGGAAACGCAAGGTGGAATATCCTCCAGGCTTTGTCGACCGGTTGCACCCCGCGCCCGATGACGACAGGGCTTCGCAGAAATAGAAAATCATCATTTAACCCTATAAATTAAGAGAAATGAAAGTTGCTATCGTGGGCGCCAGCGGCGCCGTGGGACAAGAGTTTATGCGCGTGCTCGAAGAGCAGAATTTCCCGCTCTCGGAGTTGGAACTTTACGGTTCGCACCGCAGCGCGGGCCGCGTGTTCACTTTCAAGGGCCGCGATTATGTGGTGAAATTGCTCGAGCACAACGACGATTTCCGAGGTACCGATATCGCCTTTGTGGGCGTGGGAGCCAGCACCTCGCGCGAGTTTGCATCTACCATCACCAAGCACGGCACCATCATGATTGACAACTCGAGCGCCTTCCGCATGGACGACGACGTGCCACTCGTGGTGCCCGAGGTCAACGGTGCCGACGCGCTGAATGCGCCGCGCGGCATTATCGCTAACCCCAACTGCACCACCATCATCATGGTGGTGGCTCTCAAACCCATTCATGACTTGTCGCCCATCAAGCGCATCCACGTAGCCAGCTATCAGGCAGCGAGTGGTGCTGGACATGCCGCGATGACCGAGCTTGCCATGCAGTATCTTGAAATTGCCACGGGAACGCGGCCCACGGTGAAGAATTTCCAGCACCAACTGGCCTATAACGTGATTCCGCACATCGACACCTTCCAGGGTAACGACTACACGCGCGAGGAGATGAAAATGTTCTACGAAACGCGCAAAATCATGCACAGCGACGAGATAGCCACCAGCGCCACCTGTGTGCGTGTGCCTGTGATGCGCACCCACAGCGAGGCCATCTGGGTCGAGACCGAGAGCCCCGTGACGGCGGCACAGGCGCGCAACGCGCTGCGCAACGCTCCGGGCGTGATTGTCGTGGATGATCCGCAGAGCAACCTCTATCCCATGCCCATCGACTGCACGCGTAAAGACCCGGTATATGTGGGACGCATCCGCGAGGACCTTGCCAACCCGTGCGGTCTTACGTTGTGGGTTGTGGGCGACCAAATCAAGAAGGGCGCGGCCCTCAACGCCGTGCAAATCGGCCAATACCTCATCGACCACCGCCGGTGAGTTGTGAGTATGATAAAAGGGCTTCAATCTCCCGCACGGAAGTTGAGGCCCTTATCTTATAACTCACAGCTTACTGCTTGGGGGGTAGTGTGATGCCCGCAGGGAGGTAGGGGGTGACGTCGCGGCCGAAGCGCAATAACTCTCGCACAAGGCTGGAACTGACGTGGGCATATTCTGGCCGCGTGAAGAGTAACACGGTGTCGAGGCCACCGAGCTCGCGGTTGGCCTGTGCCATTACTTGTTCGTACTCAAAGTCTTGGGTTGTTCTCACGCCCCTGAGCAGGCAGGTGGCTCCCTCGTCATGTGCCACTTCAACGGTAAGTTTCTCGCTGGCGACGATGCGCACGCGCGGCTCGTCGGCGAAAACTTGCTCAATGAGGTTTCGTCGTTGCTCAAGCGAGAGCAAGCCCTTCTTTTCCACATTGACGACGATGGCTATCACCACCTGGTCGAAGATGTTGAGCGCTCGCCTTACGATGTCGGCGTGCCCTATAGTGAATGGGTCGAAAGAACCTTGAAACAGTGCTGTAGCCATTTTTTAAGTGTTAAGTGTTGAGTGTTAAGTGTATA
>JAGCUP010000183.1 GCA_017962765.1 Muribaculaceae bacterium
CCTCGAGAGCAACGGTTCGTCGTCGATGGCAACAGTGTGCGGTGGCACCTTGGCGCTGCTCGACGCTGGTGTTAAGATGAAACGCCCCGTGGCAGGTATCGCTATGGGTCTTATCACCGACGAGGGCAACGTGAAGCACGCCGTGCTTAGCGACATCCTCGGCGACGAGGACCACCTGGGCGACATGGACTTCAAGGTGACCGGTACCGAGAAGGGCATCACCGCCACCCAAATGGACATCAAGTGCGACGGCCTCCCCTATGAGGTGCTTGAGCAAGCCCTGCGTCAAGCTAAGGAAGGACGCCTCCACATCCTCAACATCATCAACGAGACTATCCCCGAACCGCGCGAGGACTACAAGCCTCACGTGCCGCGCATCGTCACCATGAGCGTCGACAAGGAATTCATCGGCGCCATCATCGGCAAGGGCGGCGAGGTCATCCAGGGTATCCAGGAAGAGACCGGCGCCATCGTCACCATCGATGAAATCGACGGCCGTGGCGAAATCGAAATCGCTGCCAACAACAAGGAGAGCATCGAAGCTGCTGTGGCACGCATCCAGGCCATCATCGCCGTTCCCGAGGAGGGCGAAATCTACACCGGCACCGTGCGTTCCATCCTTGAGTTCGGCGCATTCGTCGAGTTCATGCCTGGCCGCGACGGCCTCCTCCACATCAGCGAAATCAGCTGGAACCGCCTCGAGGACATGGAAGCCAGTGGCCTCCACGAGGGTGACGAGGTCACCGTCAAGCTCATCGAGATCGACAAGAAGACCGGCAAGTATCGCCTCTCAATGCGCGCACTCCAAGACAAGCCCGATGGCTTCGAGGAGCGTCGCGGAGGTGGCAACCGTGGACCGCGCCGTGACAACAACGGACCGCGCCGCGACAACAACGGGCCGCGCCGCGATGGCGGCAACCGTGGACCGCGCCGCGACGACCGCAACCGTGGACCGCGCCGTGACAACCGCAACAACGACCGTCGCCGCGACGACCGCAACGACAGCAGCTACGAGGATTAATCCCTCCAGCCCCAATACACAAGAGGGTGTGCCAGACTTCCGGCACACCCTCTTCTTTTCATCCGCGTCTTCTCGAGTGAAAACTCATCCTCGGCCGATTGTAACGCAACTTGAGATATCTCACGGTATTATCACGCCTTTTGACCTATGTGTTTTGCTATTTCTAAAAAAATCACTACATTTGCACTGGAATCACAAATTATTAGCCCCCTCATTAAATAATGAAAACAAGTAGAATAATGCAATGCCTTGTGGCAATCGTGCTAATTGCCACACCAACGAAATCAGCAGCACAAACAGGCACCACGTTTGAAGACGGCGATTTCAAGTATGTGCGCACTTTCGACAACGTCGTCTATTGCACCGGATACACCTCTACCGGGGCGGCCAATCATTGGACGGCACCCAACTTCCCCTTGACGGCGAAATACAACTCCACCACCTACTATGTGAGTGGCATCGCCGAGGGAGCCTTCAGTGGCGATGCCTACCTCACCACCGTGACTCTGGAGCCCGGCTACAAAGAAGTGAAGGCGTCGGCGTTTGCGTCTTGCCCTAAACTCGCCACCGTGAGGCTGCCGGGCACGATGACTTCGGTGGACTTGAATGCCTTCAACGGCTGCACCGCGCTTACAACCTTGTCGTGCATTGCCCTCACTCCCCCCTCCGACCCCGGCACGACGCACAACTACGCTCTCACGGGCGTGACGCTGCAGGTGCCCAATGTGAGCGGTCTTTTGGCGAAGTATCAGTCAAGCGGTTACTGGGGAGGCTCCACTTTCAAGACAGTGGAAGTGAACAACGCGCTCTTTGACACCAGTTCAAGCTCTTACTATCTCATCTACATTACCGAGGCGCCCACGGGGGCCAAGCCAACGGGCTCCAACAATGCGATTCGGATGGATGGTCTCATCTTCAATAGACCCGGCGCCAATCCCAGTGGAAAGCTAACCATCGATGACTATGTCCAAGCATCGGTTGCCACGGGCTATCAAGTGAGCCCATCCCAAATCGACAACAAGGCGTTCTACGGCATGACCGGCATCACCGAGGTGGCCATGACCAGCCACATAACCAAGATAGGCACCAGCGCCTTTGAAGGCTGCACAAGCCTTGCCAGCGTGAAAAGCACGAGCAGTTATTTCTCACTGGGTATTGTGGAGATAGGTTCGCGTGCTTTTGCCAACACGGCATTTACCACCTTCGAGCTGCCCGCATCGGTGACCACAATGGTAACCAACGCCTTTGACGACTGCACCAACTTTACTGATTTTACAGTAAACAACAACAACGCAAAATATAGCGCTGCCAACGGCTTAGTTTTCAACAAGGAACAAACAACACTGGTGCGCGTGCCAGTCGCTAGGGACCCCAGTGATTGGTTCGATAAGGACATGCCCGTCACTTTTTCGGCAATGGGCACCGGCTCGTGTGCCGGAGCTATTTTCAGTGGTAGCTCGTCGCGCTATGTGCAAATTCCTCCCACAGTGAAAACAATCTACAACTATGTGTTTGAGAATAGTAATATCACCACTGTGGTCATACCGAGTTCGGTAACCAGTATTGGCAACTATTCTTTCTATAATTCCACCGTGGGCTACATCAATATAGGAGCCTCACAACCGCCCACAACAGGTACCGATATCTTCCACGGCTGCAGTAAATTAAACAGGCTCGAGGTGCCCGTGAACGCCTGGGAGACATACGCCACCGCCACCGATTGGAAGAAATTCCCCACCATCAAAGCGGGCGGTTACGACTTCTACAACTACTACACTACCAACAAAGGCGATTTTATCGTCACCAAGGCAGCGACAACCGACACCCCAGGCGAGGTAAAGATGGTTTACGGTACACGCGATGCCGACTGGACCACCTTCATCCCCACCATCGTCACCTGCCCCGCCAATGGATTGAGATACAAGGTGACGGCGCTCAGCGATAGCGTCTTTGCCGGCAACAATCGTTTGCTCAGCGCACATATCCCCGCCTCCTTCCCGACGCTGCCCCGCTGGGCATTCGAGAACTGCACCAAGTTGGCCCAAGTAACCTACGACGAGGGGTTCGAGCCCGCCAGTGTGGGATATCGTGCCTTCTGGGGTACCGCCATCAAGGAATTTGAAGTGCCCGCAACCGCCAAGGTGATTCAAAAGCAGGCGTTCGACAACTGTGCGAGTCTGGAGAAACTGATTTTTAACCGCAGCCTCGCCACAACCGTTTATAGCGATGCCTATGGCGTGACCAATCCCAATGCAAACCTGAAGGTATACGTGAGTTGGACGCAAGTGCAAAACTGGTGCGACTCAGTGGCCCAATGGAGCTACAACCCCAAATGATACCTCAATGTATGGGTAAATCTGGGCGAATACACCGCCATCCCGTTCTCATCCTATCTGCCGATTGAAATTCCCTCTGAGCTTACCGCTTATGCCGCCACCGATTACAAAATCAGCGGCAACAAGGCAAAAATCAAACGTGAAAGCACGTCAATGATAAAAGGGAATTACGGCACTGCGGTCATGCTTGAAGGAGAGCCCAACACACGCTACCTGCTCCCGACAAATTTGGTGGCTGATTATTATAATGTAACAAACAACTTGGTGGGCACCAGCGCGATAACCAACTTCACCGGCGAGGAGACCGACGCCGCCTACTTCACATATGATTACGTGACACCGTGGCAGTTCGACCACATTACTTTCAATACTCGCGTGCGACGCGGATTTGCCTACCTCAAACTGCCCTACGATGAATTTAAGAACGTGAGCATCGTGGAGATGGTTGATAACATCAATGCGGTAGCCAAGGGCGATGTCAACGGCGACGGCGTGGTCAACGGCTCCGATGTGACAGCCCTCTACAACGTGCTGCTCGACAACGCTATACCAGGCGGCGACGCCGACGTCAACGGCGACGGCGTGGTCAATGGCTCCGATGTGACAGCCCTCTACAACTTACTGCTCGAACAGTAAGTTGCGATTAAGGAGTAACGATTAACGAATTGTAGGGATGCGGCAGAGCGCGAGCGACGCCACGTCCCTACATCTTTTGGCTCTATCCCGTTTGTCGTTAATTTGTCGTTAATCGCCCAGATTGCGTGAATTTGGAAAATTTTGCATGAATTTGGAAAATTTTGCTGCAATTGAGCGAATTTGTGGAAAATTTTGCTACCTTTGTGGGGTAAAAGCGAAAATTTATGGAAAAAAATGATATAATGAGTCACGAGATTGTGATGGCTTCGAGTGAAGCGACCACACGCAACGTACTTGCAAAAATGAAAAGAGAAGGACGAATCGTAAAGATTGCCACAAAAATTTACACCACTAATCTTCACGACACACCCGAAAACATAGTGCGGCGCAACTTGTTCTTCATCCTCGGTGAATTGTACCCTGGTGCCGTGATGAGCCATCGAAGTGCTTTTGAGTGTCGCCCGACCCCCAACGGACACATCTATCTCACCTATCGGTACACAAAAAAGGTGTCGCTACCCGGTATCACCGTGCATTTACTGGAAGGGCCTAAGGCGTTGCCTTGTGACCATCCCTTCGTGGGCGGTTTGCACATCTCGTGCAGTGCAAGAGCCTATCTTGAGAACCTCACAACGAGCTATAGTCACGACGGTGTGTCGAAATGCCTTGGTCACGAAGCCATTGAAGAGAAACTTGAAAAAATGGTACAAGCCAATGGCGAGAATGAATTGAACCAATTGCGCGACGAGGCCCGCATGATTGCTAGCGATCTCCACATGCATAAAGCGCTAAAAAAACTGGACGCCCTCATCGGTGCTATCCTATCGACGAAACCGTCCAAGATTCTCACCTCGCCAGCGGCCCAAGCACGTGCATTGGGCGAGCCTTTCGATAGCCGTCGGTTGGAGCTTTTCGGTAAACTCATGGCAGCTCTTAATAATCGTGATTTCGAAAACTACGCTGATCCTAACGAATCTGAAGCTGCGTATAAAAATCTTGCATTCTTCGAGAGCTATTTCTCCAACTATATCGAAGGAACCGAATTTGAAGTCAACGATGCGCGACAAATAGTTGAAACGCTGACTCCAATGCCGACACGAAACGCTGACAGCCATGACGTGCTAGGCACATATTATATTGTTTCAAACCGAAAGGAAATGGCTGTCACGCCTTCCTCACCCACCCATCTGTTCGAAATACTCCGCCACCGCCATCGTATAATGATGGGCGCCCGCCATGAAGCCAACCCGGGTATATTCAAGATGCAAAACAATCATGCGGGAGAAACTCATTTTGTCGATTATCGTCTGGTGACTGGCACACTAAAAAAGGGATTTGAAATTTATTGTGCACTACGCCACCCGTTCGCCCGCGCCCTATTCATGCTATTTATGGTTAGCGAAGTGCACCCATTTGCCGACGGCAATGGCCGCCTTTCGCGCATCATGATGAACGCCGAACTCATAGCTGCAGGGCAATCAAAAATCATCATTCCCACTGTATTCCGCGCCGACTACCTGGGCGCCTTACGACAACTCTCCCGTCGTGATAATCCTGACACACTGATTCGCGCACTTGAACGCGTGCGCCTATTCAGCTACCACCTACGGGGTGAAAGCTTTGAGGCGATGAGAGCTTATTTAGAGCAATGCAATGCTTTCAAAGACAGCGATGATTATATACTCCAATTTTAGATGTTTTTCGATACCATAGTGGCACTTGGCAAAGTATATTTTTGGAGAAATGGGGAAAAAGTGATAAATTTGCAGGACCTAAACAATGTGGACCATTCATGGAAACTAGTTTATATCCTAATTTGATTATCGATGCCCTGCGCACCGTGCGCTATCCGGGCAGCGGGAAAAACATTGTGGAACTGGGCATGGTGGAAGACGACATGCGCATCGAAGGACGAAAAGTGAGCTTTTCGCTGCTCTTCGACCACGCCACCAACCCATTTGTGCGCAGCGTGGTGCGTGCCGCCGAGGCCGCCATTCTTGCCTTCGTCGGCGAGGACGTGGACATCAAGGGCAACATCGCCGTCAAAGTGCGACCGCAAGCCCCTGAAGCCGAAGAATCGCCACTGCCGGGCGTAAAGAACATCATAGGCGTGTCGAGCGGCAAAGGCGGCGTGGGCAAGAGCACCGTGGCCGTCAACTTGGCCGTGGCGCTTGCCCAGCAGGGCTATGCGGTAGGCTTGCTCGACGCCGACATCTTCGGCCCGTCGATTCCCAAGATGCTGGGCATCGAGGACGAGCAACTGTATATGCATGAGGTCGATGGCAAAAACCTAATCGTGCCCGCCGAGAAATTTGGCGTGAAAGTGCTCTCCATAGGCTTTGTCGTCGATAAGGATAAGGCTGTGCTATGGCGCGGAGCCATGGCCAGCAACGCTCTCAAGCAACTCATTAACGAGGCCGACTGGGGCGAGCTCGACTACTTCATCATCGACATGCCGCCGGGCACCAGTGACATCCACCTGACGCTCGTGCAGACGCTCGCCATCACGGGCGCCATCGTCGTCACCACGCCGCAAGAGGTGGCACTGGCCGATGCGCGCAAAGGCGTGTCGATGTTCCTGGGCGAACATGTCAACGTGCCTGTGCTGGGCATCGTAGAAAATATGTCGTGGTTCACGCCGGCAGCGCATCCCGACGAGAAATACTTCATCTTTGGACACGACGGCGGCGCCAAGCTCGCCGAGACGCTCGATGTGCGCCTCCTGGGGCAAATTCCGTTGGTGGCAGGCATCTGCCGTGGTGGCGACGAGGGCGTACCCGTGATATTGAACAACACCGTGAGCGGAGCCTCTTTCATGCAACTTGCCAGCGAAGTGGCGCAGGCTGTAGATGAGCGCAACGCCACACTGCCTCCCACGCAGCGCGTCCACGTGCGATAAATTCAATGACAAATAATATTAACAACTAAATAAACATCCATTCTTATGAAAAAATCATTATTTCTCCTTGCGGCTGTAGTGGCCATGCTGCTGAACAGCTGTAGTTCAGTGCCCATCACGGGCCGCAACCAGTTGATGCTCGTCAACGACAGCGAAGTGCTCGCATCGAGCCTCGCCAGCTACAAATCGTTCATGAGCACCGCCAAAATCTCGGGCAACACCACACAGAGCGCGCAGGTGACGCGCGTGGGCAAGAAGATTGCCGCTGCCACCGAGGCCTACCTCCGCGCCAATGGTTTGCAAAACGAGATTGCCAACTTTGCATGGGAATTCAACCTGGTGAAGAACAACGAGCTTAACGCTTTCTGCATGCCCGGCGGAAAAATCGTCGTGTATGAAGGCATGACCAACTTTGTCAAGAGCGATGATGAGCTCGCCGTCATCCTCGGCCACGAGGTGGCACACGCTGTCGCCAAACACAGCAACGAGCGCATGAGCCAGCAGCTTGCCGCACAATATGGCGGTCAAATCCTGGGCAGCATCCTCCAAGGCACCAGCGCACAGACGCAGAACCTCGCCGCACAGGTTTATGGCCTGGGTGCCAACTACGCAGTCATGCTGCCGTTCTCGCGCAAACACGAGACCGAGGCCGACGAGATGGGCCTCGTGCTGATGACCATCGCCGGTTACAACCCCGACGTGGCAGTCAACCTGTGGACGCGCATGGGACAGTCCAGCACCTCGACCACGCCCGAGTTTATGAGCACGCACCCCAGCGATGCAACCCGCGCCGCCAACATCAAATCGAAGTTGGCCGGCATCAAGCAGAAATATGCCAACTACAAAGTGCAGTAATCACTAGACAAAGGCAATAAAAGCCCACACCTTCTCACGCCCCGCGAGCACAGCCCCGTGGGGCGTTTTTTGCGAGTTTGAGATGTTTAAAAACCCCATATTAAGTTAAAAAGTGTTACAATTTGCATTTTAAAGTAAACGATTGCCTTAGAGGGCATGGGGCGGTGTGAGCCTTGTGTGGGTGGGCGACGAGGGCGATTCGTCACGTTGCGCTTGTTTGCAACCGTAAATGTTTACAAAGGTTTAACGAGTTTGTGGGGTTTAAATAAAGGTAGTACCTTTGCAGCGCAAAAGGGACGATGTATATCTTCCCGAGGCTTAAGTGAAACGAGAAATCCAGGGCCGCGTGCCGGTCGAGATTTCCTAAAAGACAATTTTTAATGATTTATTTTTTATCGCGTAATTTTAAGAAGTTTTTATCAATCGCTGTGATTAGTACGGCAATTACCGCCACAGCGCAGCAACCCCAACAACGACAAGTTGTAAACCCCAATCCAGGAATGAGTGTGCGAGAGCAGCTGATGCGCTCGCCATTGAATAAGTCCCGCCAGGAGCGCGTGCAGGAAATCCTGAACTACGCCGCTTCGTTCAAGGGCACCCGTTATGTCTATGGCACCATGGGCCCCAACAGTTTCGACTGCTCGGGTTTCACCAGCTATGTGTTCAAAAACTTCGGGATTAAGCTCGACCGCACCTCGCGCGGCCAGGTGGCCGATGGCCGCCAAGTGGCCAAGGACCAGGTGCTTCCGGGCGACCTCGTGTTCTTCGGTAACCGAGGCAACAACCGCGTGGGTCACGTGGGTATCGTGTATGAAATCGACGACAAGGGTTTCAAGTTTATCCACGCCGCCACCCGCACGGGCATTACCATCAACCACATCACCGACACCTACTACAAGGTGCGCTATCGTGGCGCCTGCCGCGTGGTCGACTGATTGAGTTGACGGTAATCGACATCACGGCCATTTTTCGGGCGCAAGCCATGAAAAATGGCCGTTTTGTTGTAACAATCCTGCACAATTGTTTCGCCAGTGGCGCAAAAATGCGTAATTTTGCAGTTGCAATTCACCTTTCAGTAAATTCAAGGCAATGAAAATTTCGTTCAACAACCCCATAGAGATTGCCCACGGAACCGAGCACGTCGAAGCATTTGCGCTCAGCGAAGGCACAAGCGACGCGCAGCTCTATATCGCCTGCGGCAATCCACAAGTGAAAACCAACATGGTGGAGCAACTCTCGGCGCTTTATAACGCATCGCGTGCCTTCTCGTCACTCGATGCCAACGAGGCTCTCGACAAGGCGCTGCGCATCGATGGTACGCGCGTCAAGAAATGCGACATGACGCTGTTGATGCTGCACCGTGGCGGTGCCCTGGCCATGCAAATGGGCGAGGGACGCCTGCTGCAAGTGCGCCCGGGTGAGCGCAACGCGCTCTACGACAGCCGCGACCAGGTGCTCGACATCTACGCCTCGCGCGCCAAGGTCATGCAGCTCGATGACGTCAAGACTGGCGACCAATTCATCCTCTCTACGGGTGGACGATTCGACGTGGCCAAACTGCTCGAACTCTTCCGCAAAGCCAAAGACAGCGGTATGCCCGACACCGACCAACTCACCAAAATCATCGCAATTCCGGCGCTCATGCTGCCCGTGGACAACGTCGAAGGCAGCAGCGGAAGCGGCCTCGCCATGAACAAGAAGTGGTGGAAAGTCATCGCATGGCTCGTGCTGGGACTCGCCGCGCTGGCAGCACTCACTTTCTACGTGGGCCCGATGGTCTATGAGAGCCTCGAGGAGGCCGAGGTCGTCGAAGTAGAGGCCACCGACAATGCCACCAACGAAGTCACGCAACCGGCACCTCCCGAAGCCCTGCCACAGGCCGACCCCATGCCCGAGCAGCCCGTAGACCACTCTGCCCGCGAGCGCGACAACAAAAAGGATAAGGACACAGATAAGGACGAAAACACGGATAAGGACAAGAAACAGGACGAGACTCCCGGAGAGGTCAAGCCGGAGCCTCAGCCCGAGCCCCAGCCTGCTCCCCAACCCGAACCCGCTCCGACCCCCACGCCCGAGCCCGAAGCATGATATGACGCCCACCACTTTCACCGACCAGCAACTGCTCGAGGCCGTGCCATTGCGGCACAGCGTGCGCGCGTACCATGACCGCCCCATCGAGCCCGAAAAAGCCGAAGCGCTGCAGGCTCTCGTCGAATGGTGCAATACCGAGGGCGACCTGAATTTAGCCCTATACCTCAACGAGCCACGCGCCTTCAGTTCGCCCATGGCCCGCTACGGCCAATTCCGTAACGCGAACAACTATTTCGCCATCGTGGGCAAGAAAGCGCCCGACTTCGACGAGCGCGCAGGGTATTACGGCGAACGCCTTGTCCTCGCCGCGCAGTCGCTCGGGCTGAACACCTGTTGGGTGGGGCTCTCTTACAGCAAGCGGCGCAGCGCCGTCACCCTGGCTCCCGGCGAACACTTGCGCGCCGTCATCTCGCTGGGCTACGGCGCCGACGAGGGGCGCCACCACAAAATCAAAACCGTCGAAAAGGTGAGCCGCGTCAAGGGCGAGGCCCCCGAATGGTTCGTCCGGGGCGTGGAATGCGCCCTGCTGGCCCCCACGGCTATCAACCAGCAAAAATTCACCTTCATCCTCCATGATGACGATGTGGTCGAGGCCCGTGCGGGAATAGGTTTCTATTCGCGCGTGGACTTGGGCATCGTCAAGCTCCATTTCGAGCTTGCCGCCGCCCCCCACCCCTTCACTTGGCTCGACCGCCAATAACATCACCCACAGCCCATTAACCAACCCTAAAACATAAATCCACGATGAAAAAAGATATCGCTATCTACACCCTCACCTCGCCCCTTCACGACGAGCAGGCGGTGGCAGCCGTCACACGCGAGTTCCTCGACACCATGCGCTTCGACTACGACTTCCGCGGTGCCGACTATGCCGACTACGGCAGCCACGCGTTGCAACTCATCTTCGTGCGCACCGGCGGCACCGAGGGCGTCTTCCGCCAGCTGCTGCCGCAGTTGCGGGCCCAGGCCGGCCAGCCCTTCTATCTGCTGGCGTCAAACAAGAGCAATTCACTCCCCGCCTCAATGGAAATCCTCTCCTACCTCAACCAGCAAGGCTTGCGAGGCGAAATCATACACGGAGACCCGGACTATGTGAACCGCCGCGTCGCCACACTCGAACTCGTGGCCACGGCGCGACAAAAGCTGTGCGGCCAGCGCTTGGGTATCATCGGCAAGCCCTCCGACTGGCTCATCTCGTCGCAACCCGACGCCCAAGCGGTGAAAGCGGCCTTAGGCATCGAGCTTGTTGATATCCCCATCGACGAATTGGTCGAAGAATATGAAAAAGCGCCACAGCCGGCTGTCGAAAACGCCTGCGACAACGAAAAGGTGAACGCCGCACTACCGGGTGCCATGCGCATCCAAACGGCCCTCGAGGCCCTCATCAAGCGTCACAATCTCAACGGTTTCACCCTGCGTTGCTTCGATATGCTCACCGCTGTGAAAAACACGGGGTGCATGGCCCTGGCGCACTTCAACGCCCGCGACATAGTGGCCAGCTGCGAAGGCGACGTGCCCGCCATGCTCTCGATGGCCATCGCCCTCGCCGTGACGGGCAAGACGGGTTTCCAGGCCAATCCGTCGCACATCGACCCCATAACGGGCGAAATCCTCTTCGCACACTGCACCATCCAGTTCAACATGGTGAATCGTTACACCCTCGACACCCATTTCGAATCGGGCATCGGCGTCGCTATCTGCGGCTATTCCCCCGAAGGCCCGATGACCGTGTTCAAGGTGTCGTCCGACCTCAAGCGCTGGTTTGCCGAGGACGCCGAGTTACTGCGCTCTCAGGCCAAGCCCGACCTGTGCCGCACACAACAGGTCATTCGCCTCGCCGATGCGGCACGCACGCGCTACTTCTTCACGCAGCCCATCGGCAACCATCACGTCATCGTGCCGGGCCACTATGCTGCCGCTTTCAATGAACTACTCCAATCGCTATAAAATATGGAAACAAGAAGTGAAATAGCCGCCCAGAAAAAGTTGTCGGGACGCTACTCCTGCTCCCAAGCCGTGCTCACCTCCTACCCCGACCTCACCGGGCTCGACGAGGAAACCGCCATGAACGCCGCTGCAGCATTCAGCGCGGGTATGGGCAACATGGAGGGCACCTGCGGCGCGCTCACGGGAGCCGGCATCGTGCTCGGCCTCTACCACAAGGACAAAGTCAAGGCAATGAAGGCCATGCGGCAAGTCATGACGCAATTCCAAGCGCAGAACGGCGCCACGCAGTGCCGACTCCTCAAGGGCGTGGGCACCGGACGCGTGCTGCGCGAGTGCCACGACTGCGTCGCCGATGCCGCCCGTTTCCTCGAAGCCACCCTCACCCCCTCGGAATAACCTATTTTCACCGAGATTTTTTAATTGCTAACTTCACGAATGTGAGGCTTTTTTCGATGCGAATTAGGCATACCTAATTCGCATCGAAAACTTTTGTTGAAAACTCCCGCGAAATTTACATTGAAAATAATGTGGTATTTTTTACCATTTTTGTGGAATTTTGATTATATTTGCACATTCAAGAGAATATGGCACTTTATAGCGACATATTGTCGAGCAAGCTCGAGCGGGTGGGCAACTTGCTCCCATTAAGCACGCGCCCCCCGCTACTATGCAGTTCAAATCACTCAAATACAGCCTTCTATGGCACATTCTGCCCTCGTGTGGAATGTGCCGTTTTGCTTTTTAATAAGAATATTCACAATTAACAATTCAAGCTTATGAAAAAATTATTACTCCTTACCGTTTTGATGTTTGTGGCCATGGCGGCGCAAGCACTGCCCTTCGTCGTCACCTCCAACCCGACGAACTCCGACACCCATTGGTATCAGTTAAAAACTAACGGCCTGTTTGTGATAGCCCAATCCGACGGGACTAGCGACATCGCCGCCACTTCGACCGAAGCCACCAGCGACAAGTACCTGTGGTGCTTTGTCCAGGTGTCATCAAACAAAGTTGCCATCTACAACAGGGCGCGCAAAGCCTATTTGGACCAGGGATGGTTTTTCACCACCAATACCTCCAGCAACTCCATCAACTACGTGGAGGCGGGAAGCGGCAGCAATTTCTATATCCGCTACACTTACTCTTCCTCGAATTACTACCTCTGCTACGACAGCGAAACCAGTTTCTCGGGTAGCGCATGGAAAGATAACGCCTACACCGTCAAAGAGGTTGAAGTGCCCAAAGTCACCGCCAAGCCCGTGATTAACTTCAAAATGACCCTCGAAGCCTGCATCATCACCGCCATCGGCGATGGCGAAGTCAAGCTCTGGGTCAACAACAATCTTGTGGAAAACCCCTATATCGTGCCACTTACCAACGAGGACCAAGAGGTGTTGGTCGATGCCAGCGCACAGGAAGAGGGCAAGGAAAGGAGCTTCACCTCTAAATTCTATATGATTCCGGCCAAGACCAACGACCGGCCCGGCGATGATCTCGGAATCATCCCGCTCATATTGACCGGGCGGTGGCCCATCAACAGCGACTTCGAAATCTACGGCGACGAGGGATGCCAAAAGCTCTTCGACCAGGACCGAACCACCCGGTGGCGCATTGTCAACAGCACGGGCAAATGGGATGACGTGATGATCACCTTCAAGACACAGCAGCCCATCTTCCCCACCAGCTACATACTCACCACGGCCTACGACACCCAGACCTACCCCAACCGCAAC
>JAGCUP010000184.1 GCA_017962765.1 Muribaculaceae bacterium
GATGGCCTTGGCCGCGTCGAGCGGACTTCCTCCTCCCAGCCCTATGATGAAGTCGCAACCGTTCTCCCTATAAAACTTTGCGCCGCGCGTAATCATCGACACGGTGGGCTCGCCCATGATGTCGTCGAGCACGGTGTAGCGCACGCGGTCGTTGTCGAGGGTGCGTTCCAGGGTGGCCACCATGGTGCTTTTCCCCACATGGGGACCGGTGACGATGAGGGCGTGCTTGCCCAGCTTGGGGAATACTCCCACGGCGTTGGCGACGATGTTGTCGCCCATTAATAGTTTGTCGGGGCTGGTGAATTGATACATAATTTTGCGCTGTTTTGAGGTGATAAAATGCCTTTCAACCCACAAAATTAGTTAAAAAAACGCACATTGCAATCTTTTTGCCACCAAATTAACACACTTTTCCCCACAGGGCGGCAAAATGCAGCAATGATAGCCACGCAACAGCATATCATGAAAGCAAAAGGACGGTTTTCCTTTCGCTCCGCATAATCTTTAATTGTTGCTTGTTACTTGAGGAACTCGCCGATGGAGGCGGTGAGGTTGAACATGAAGGTGGTGGCGCCGCGGTGGGGCTGGGCGACGGCGGCACCGACGCCCAGGGCCTTGACGCGGAGGCCGCCGCCTACCGAGAACCCGCTCAAGAAGTTGCGCTTGTAGTTCGACATGTCGGTACGCGTCTTGTAGTTGTAGCCCAGCGAGATGTAGAAGCGCTCGCTCGGGTTGAAATCGACGCCGAACACGAAGTGGCGCAGCAGGTTGGAACCGAAATTCTCCTTCTTGATGAGGTCGCTCGACGTGTTGTTGGCATCCTCGGGCACATAGTAGGGGAGTTTCCAGCGGTGCAGGTTATAGGCGGTGAGCGACAGGCGGAACGGGGTGTTTCCCAAGCCCTTGGTGATACCTATCTGGATGTCCCAGGGCACCTTGTCCTTTGTTTCGTTGAACTTCTTTACCTGGCCACCCAAGTTCTTGACCACGAGGCCCAACGAGAGGTCTTTCTCCTCGTTGAAGTAGCTCAGGCCCAAATCGACGGCGATAGCACCTGAATTGTAGTCGGCATAGCTCGAGTGGATATATTTGAGGGTGGCGCCGCCGCGCAACCGGTCGGTAACATCGTGGCTATAGGTCACCGAGAAGCATAGGTCGCTGGCATTGAACGTGCCGGTTTTGACACCCGTGGCGTCGGCGCCGATAAAGCTGCCGTAGCCGTAGTGCTGGATGCCGCCGGCGATGGAGCCGCGGGTACCGATGCCCTGGCCGTAACGCACGCCCATGAAATTGGTGCCGCCTATATAGCGCATGTAGTTGATGCCGGCCGGCTTATCAAACTCGGCACCCAGCAAGGCGGGGTTTTGCTCCACGAGGTTGATGTCGTCATCAATAAGGGTGATGTTGTGGCCACCGAGCGCATAGACGTGGCTCGACGGAGTCACGTCGAGGAACTGGTAGGCCGTGGTGCCGTCCTGTGCCATGACAAATGGCGCCACGACTGTGCCTATCGCCACAGCCGCCGCGCGGGCCACCCACTTGCATGATGTGGAAAACATTCCCATAACACCATTATAACGATAAAACCGCCCCATTAGTATTTTCCCCCATGAAATTTTTAAGACGAGTCACTATGCACACTTTCTGCGTTACGCTTTTGGCCCGTGAGTACTACAGGTGGCTCCGTGGCTTGTGTGGCTGTCTTAAAAATTGGTATTAGTTGCGGTTTGGATTGGGTGATATGTAAAAAAACACAAAACATTATTAATCATGCTCAAAAAGCGTGGTCTGACCGCTTGTCAAATCAATTTTTGACATTATATTTGCACTGCCGTTGGCGACAAGGCCACGCGAGAGCGGCCCTCTGCCACCCCAAATGATATGACTACCTATATGTCACGAACATTTAGAACAACTCTTTTGGTTATCGCCATCCTGATGGCAGTCACTGCCACGGGGCAAATCAGGCGTGTGACCACCGTTAATCCCATGTCGCCCGACAAGAGCGCTTATATTGATGTGTATGAGTATGACTATGTGGACGTTCGTCCCCAATTCCCTGGTGGCGAGCGTGGCCTAATCAACTTCATCAACGAAACACGCGAGTATCCCTATAATGCCTATCAGAAAGGCATCGAGGGGCGTGTGGTGTGCAGCTTTGTGGTGGGTACCGACGGCAAAATCAGTCACATCGAGGTCATTCGTGCCGCTAACGATGATACGCTCAACCGCGAGGCGGTGCGCGTCATCAGCAAGATGCCGCGATGGAGCGTGGGTAAGATTGATGGCACCAAGGTACCAGTGCGCTGCGTGCTTCCCATCGCCTTTAGGCTGTAACTATTAATTAAGTGTTAAGTTGTAAGTGTGAAGTGTGAAGTGTGAAGTGCGCTTGACGCTTATTTTTTTTCCCTTAACCCTTATCACTTAACCCTTATCACTTAACCCTTGTCACTTAACCCTTGTCGCTTAGTTTGCGGGCTGTCTCTTCCTGATAGGAGCGGCCTATGGGGATGGGTGTGTCGCAGGCATGCAGCTCGATACGGTCGCGGGTGTAGCTGGCTACATGCCCGAGGCCCACGATATACGACTTGTGAACGCGCATGAACTGGTCGTCGGGCAGCAGCTCCATGATGGCTTTCATGCTCATTTGGGTGAGCACCTTGGAGCCGTCGGCCATGACAAGGCGCACGTAGTTGTCCATGGCGTTGACATAGAGCAGCTGGGCCGCGTCGACAGTCACGTTCTTGTATTCGCTTTTCACTGTGAATGTCACGGCGCGCTGCTCGGCGCTGTGGCGCAGCTGCCGCATCTGTTTCACGGCTTCCACCTTGTCGAGGGCGGTGGCGAAGCGGGCATAGGCAAAGGGCTTGTGGAGGAAGTCGATGGCGCTGACCTCGAATCCGTCGAGGGCATACTTGGAGTACGCCGTGGTGAAGACTATCATCGTGTCTTGGGGCACGGTGCGGGCGAGGGTCACGCCGTTGGTGCCGCTCATCTCGATGTCGAGCAGCAGCAGGTCGGGGTGCGAGGTGCGCACGGCCTCAATGCCTGCCACTGGGTCGGTGAAGGTGGTGAGGTCGATGTTGCCGCGTTGCTCGCAATATTTCTTGATGATGCGCAGCGCAAGGGGCTCGTCGTCAATGGCGATACACTTAATCATGTCAGGGCGATGTCGAGGTTAACGTGATAGTTCTTGCCGTCGCCGTCGGGGCCGCATTCCAGCGTGTGGCGGCCCGGGTAGAGGAGCTCGAGGCGCCGCCGGCAGTTCTCAATGCCAATGCCTGAGCCTTCGGCGCTGGGGTTGACGATGGCGTTGGCTGTGGTGAAGACGAGGTGTCGATTGGCAATGCGCAAGTCAATATCGATATCGCTCGGAATATGCGATGAGGCCCCATATTTAAATGCGTTCTCAACAAAGGTGATGAGCAACATGGGGGCAAGGGTGGCACCGGGCGCGCTGCCGTCGTCGTCGTGGGTGAAGCGCACCGTGGTGATGTCGCTCAGACGGAATTTCTCGAGCTCGATGAACTGGTCGAGGTAATCGACCTCGACATCGAAAGCCACCGCGTCGTCGTGGGCGTTTTCATACTGGTACTTCATCAAGCTTGTGAAGTGCAGGAAAGCCTCTTCGGCCTTAGGCGGGTCGGTGATGAGCAGGCCGTAGAGGGCATTGAGCGTGTTGAACAGGAAGTGGGGGTTGATTTGTGCCTTGTAGAGCGCCAGTTCGGCCTTGTCGCGCGCCACTTCCAGTTCTTGGCGTTTGAGCATGAGCTGGCTCACTTTCACCAACAGGCCCACCGCGGTGGCAAAGGCGGCTACCGTGACAAAAAGGAACCATACAGCCTGGCGCACACGCGCATAGAAACCGGCAGCGCGACGTGCCTCATGGTGGGCCACTTCGTCGGCGCTGGGCGGCGGGCCTTGCGGCATGGGGCCGCGTGGCGTGTGCTGCGGCGGAGTAAGGTCATATTGCGTGAGCCACCAAGTGAGCGCCACGGCAAGCACGACGATGGCCACAGCTCCCGCTTGTTTGGCGCGGTTGCCGCTGAAAAGCATAGGCACCACGGCATGGCGGAAGAGGAAGTAGGCTGCATAGAGCCATATCACGAGCAGCGCCACGAAAGTGGCATCGTGTTGCTGCCACCGCTCAAGTGGGAGTAGCAGCAGTAGCGCCGGCATCAGCACGAGGCAAAAGACGCCATCGATAATCCATGCCAGTTGACGTTTCATGCCGCTTCTTTTTTGGATACTTTGGGAAGAATATGGTAGTCAAGCTCGGGTTGCTCGCCCTTGAAGCACTTGTTGAAAAACTTCAAGTGGAAGACCACCGAGCGTGTCCAGTAGTCCCACGAGTGGGCGCCGGGGAGGATGTCGAACTTGTGGGCGATGCCGTGTGCCACGAGCGACTCGTGGAGCGCCATGTTCACGTCGTAGAAAAAGTCGGCGTCGCCATCGTCGATGATGATTTGCAGTTGCCCTGGCTTGAGCGTAGGAACCAGGCTAATCACCGTGTGGCTGCGCCACAGCTCGGGATTGGCTTCGTAAGGGCCCAAGCGGTCGGGCAGACGCCACGAGCGTGGCCACCCCGTGAAATCCACACCGCCGCTCATGCTGCCACACGCCCCGTAAAGGTCGGGGTGACGGAAGGCGAGCCACAATGCGCCGTGTCCTCCCATGCTCAGGCCGGTGATGGCCCGGCCGTGTCGGTCGGTGCGTGTGCGGTAAGTGCTGTCAACCTTTTGCCGCAGTTCTGTAGTGATATAGGTTTCGAACTGCATCGTAGAATCAATGGGTGAATCGAAATACCAGCTGTCTTGGCCATCGGGACACACGATAATCATGCCCAGCTCGGAGGCTAGCGTTGGCAGCGACTTCACGCGCAGCCAGTCTTTGTAACAGCCGCCGTAGCCGTGCAACAAATACACCACAGGAAAACGCGAGCCGTCGGTGAAGTATTGCTCGGGCAGTATCACCGAGTTTTTGATTTCGCGCCCCATCTTGTCGCTAAATACTAATAAGGTGTCAACCTGGAGGCGAAATGGGATTTTCACCATGGGAATGCTTTTGCTCGTCGAGCTCTGCTCGGTCTTCGGCGTGCAGCATGCGGCGGCCACGACACTTGTTGCAATGGCTGCTATTGCAATGATTATCAATAATTTCTTCATATTGATTTGCTTTTGTTTTGTGGTTTCGGGTGTTTTATTTGAGCAGGGCATCGATACCTGTGGCGCGGCAGATGGTGCCGAGCAGGGCAAGCTCCTGCATTTCGACTTTGCCGTCGGCGTCGATGGCGCGCGTGAGCAACTTCCCCACGGCAATCTTCTTCTTGTCGTCCATGCGGGCGACGAGGGCGATGGCGTGCTCAGGTTTGAGCCTGATACCCATATTGAAGGTATCGTGGTCCATGTCGAGCTCGCGCACGATGACGTTGGTGGCAATCAACTCCTCGTATGTGACACTGCCATCGCAGTTAATCATCTCAATGATTAAACTCACGATGGCAGCTTTTTCTTCGCGGGTGAAAGCCATAAGGCGCGGGGTTAAGTGTCGAGCGTGGCGTAGGTGGCGTTCTCCTCGATGAACTGGCGTCGCGGAGCCACTTCCTCGCCCATGAGCATGGAGAAGATGCGGTCGGCCTCGGCTGCGTCGCTGATGTTGACGCGCTTGAGCAGTCGGTTCTCGGGGTCCATGGTGGTTTCCCACAGTTGCTCCGGGTTCATCTCGCCCAGACCTTTGTAGCGCTGCTTGCGCACGCTCTTTTCCTCACCGGCGGCATACTTGTCGATGAATTGTTGCACCTGCCTGTCGTCCCAGCAATATTCCGACACGTTGCCTTTTGTGCAACGGTACAGGGGCGGGTTGGCGATGTAGAGGTATCCGTTTTCGATGATGGGCCTCATGCGGCGGAAGAAGAAAGTCATGAGCAGGGTGGCGATGTGCGCACCGTCGACGTCGGCATCGGTCATGATGATGATGCGGTGGTAGCGTAGCTTGCTCAGGTTGGCGGCCTTGGGGTCTTCCTCGGTGCCGATGGTGACACCCAGGGCACGGAAAATATTGACCACCGATTCGCTCTCGAATACCTTATGGTCCATAGCCTTTTCCACATTGAGGATTTTTCCGCGCAACGGCAAGATGGCCTGGAAGTTGCGGTCGCGGCCCTGCTTGGCGCTGCCGCCTGCCGAATCGCCCTCGACGAGGAAGAGCTCGCTCTCAGCCGGGTCTTTGCTCGAGCAGTCGGCGAGCTTGCCGGGGAGGCCTCCGCCGCCCAGTGGCGACTTGCGCTGGACACGGGCGCGGGCCGTTTGTGCGGCGTGACGTGCTTGTGCCGCGAGGATGACTTTCTCGACGATGGCCTTGGCTTGTGCCGGGTTCTCCTCGAGATAGTTGGCAAGCGCTTCGCGCACGCTGGTCTCGACGGCGCCAATCACTTCGGTGTTGCCGAGCTTGGTCTTGGTTTGTCCCTCGAACTGTGGCTCGAGCACTTTGACCGAGATGACTGCGGTGAGTCCTTCGCGGAAGTCGTCCTTGGTGATTTCGACCTTGACTTTCTCGAGCATCTTGCTCTCGTCGGCATATTTCTTGAGGGTGGCGCCGAGGCCGCGGCGGAATCCGGTGAGGTGGGTACCTCCCTCGATGGTGTTGATGTTGTTGACAAACGAGTAGATGTTCTCGTTAAACGATGTGTTGTAGGTCATAGCCACTTCCACAGGGATGCCGCCCTTGTTCGAGGTGATGTGGATCACGTCCTTGATGAGCGCTTCCTTGCTCGAATCGATGTAGCGCACAAACTCGTCGAGGCCCGTCTGCGAGAAGTAGGCCTCGGAGTGGGGCACGCCGTGCTCGTCGACGTTGCGCAGGTCGGTGAGCGAGAGGCGCACGCCGGCGTTGAGGTAGGCGAGGTCGCGCAGTCGGTTCGACAGAATGTGGAAGTCATATTCCGTTGTTTGGAAGATGGTGGCGTCGGGGTGGAAAATCACGGTGGTGCCGTGGTCCTCGACAGCGCACTCGCCGATGACGCTCACCTCTCCCAGTGGCTTGCCATAGGCATATTCCTGGCAATAGACCTTGCCTTCGCGGCGTACTTCGGCACGCAGGTGGTCGCTCAAGGCGTTGACGCAACTCACGCCCACGCCATGGAGGCCGCCGCTCACCTTGTAGGAGCCCTTGTCGAATTTGCCGCCTGCGTGCAGCACAGTCATGACGACCTCGAGCGCACTCTTGTGGAGCTTCTCGTGTTCGTCGACGGGGATGCCGCGGCCGTTGTCGCGCACGGTGATACTGTTGTCGGTGCCGATGGTAACTTCGATGTGGTCGCAAAAACCGGCGAGGGCCTCGTCGATTGAGTTGTCGACCACCTCGCTCACGAGGTGGTGAAGTCCCTTGACGCTGGTGTCGCCAATGTACATAGACGGGCGCTTGCGCACGGCCTCGAGGCCCTCAAGCACCTGAATGTTACTCGCACTGTAATCTCTCTCTTCTTGTTCGATATTATAGTCTTGTTCCATATTAGCGTTGTCAATAATCGCCCTTTCGCGGCACACCCGCAAAAAAGCATACAAAATTACAGAAAATTCTCCATTTCACCAAAAAAAGACGATGAGTTTTTTTGAGCTATGAGTCCACACTCCTCCCAGCAATCCCGGTTCTCCCAGCCCCCACATCTGTCCAATACTCACGGCTCACTTGCCGTAGTTGTTGATGCGGCGGAAGTGGTTGGGCGAGTGGCCGAGGTGTTTCTTGACGTATTTGCCGAAGAATGAGAGGTTCTCGAATTTCATCTGTGTGGCGATTTCCTTGACCGAAGTGTCGCTGTAGAGGAGCATTTGCTTGATGCGGTTCACCACGCTCATGGTGATGAGCTCGCTGGCCGTGAGATGGGCGTTCTTGGTGCAGATGCTGGTGAGATATTTGAGCTCACGCACAGCTGGTCGGCATAGTATTTGACGCCGCGCTCGGTGCCGCCGCTGCCGGCAAGCATGAGGACGAATCGCCGGAAGAGTTTGTCGCCCTGTCGCATCATGGCTTCGGGGTCGTTCTCGATGTGAGCGTTGACGCAGGTGATGAGGTCGAGAACGTAGGCTTGCAGGATGTTGCGCATGCCTTCTTTGCCGTAGAACATGTTTCGGTGCTCGAGCTTGAAGTCAACGAGCTCGTAGTAACGCCCCAAGAGCGACATCTCGTTGGGCGTGAAGTGCACTACGGGGTTCATTTTCACGGTCATGAAAGTCTCAAAGACGCCCTTGCTCACGAATGAGAGGCCCACATTGCTTGCCAGCCCCACGATTTTGCACTCGAAATTGTCGTCGTGTGAGATGTCACTGATGACGCTTTGCGCGTCGACGAAGAGACCATCGTCTTTCTTGATGGAGTGAGCCACCGAGTTGATGCGCAACGAGAGCTTGCCGTTGACGCAGAAGATGAGTGCGAATAGGTTGACCTTGAAGATGTTGCTGAGCAGGTTGATGGACTTCACCTTGTCGGCGAAAGCCACCTCGCCGTCGTAGTAGCGCAGCCCGAGGTCGAGCAGCTGCACGTCGTCAAAATTAAGTTGTTTGATTTCTTTTTCTGCCATGGGGGCTATGAGCTGAGGATTATAGTGCAAAGGTAAGGAATGTGTTTTAAAAAATGTTTTATTTTGCGGTTTTTAACCGAAATAATTACAAATGTTAACAAATTAGGACAAAAATACCATTTTTTTGGCCAAAAAGAACAGCGCATTGAAATCTTTGACGTAATTTTGCCGGCGAAAAAAGGGAAATAAAACATATTAGAAAAATGAAAAAAATAGTTTTAGTGATTGCCACGGCCGCCATGGCCGTGATGGCCCAAGCGGGCGGATTGCTGCATAACACGAACCAGCACATCGATTTCGTGCGCATGATGGCTCGCGGGGCAAGTAATGAGATAGATGCCGTCTATTCCAATCCCGCCGGTATTGCATTTATGGAGAACGACGGATGGACGCTGTCGCTCAATATTCATAGCGCATACCAAACCCGCGACATCGATGCTACGGTGATGACGCCTGCAGGATTGGGACTCTTCCCCGATGACACCTATCATAAAAAATATGAGGGCACGGCATCGGCCCCCGTCATTCCTTCGGTTTATGCAGCCTATAAGACTCCCAAGTGGGCTATTTCGGGATACTTAGGCGTCGTGGGCGGTGGCGGCAAAGCCACTTTCGATTACGGACTCCCCCTGTTTGACGTGGGAGTGATGGCGGGACTCTATCAAGGTACGGCTTCGCTTGCTCCGGTGTTGGGCGGTCCTGTCACCCCCAATCAGTACACGCTTGACAGCTATATGCGCGGCAAGCAGTACATTTTTGGAGGCCAGGTGGGTTTCTCCTATAAATTCAATGAGCATTTTTCGGGATATGCCGGAATGCGCGTTAACTATTTCAACGGCAGCTATGTGGGACACGTCAACGCTACTGCCAACGAAGCCCTTGCGACTAAATTCCAGCAAATATCGATTGCGGCTCCCGCTTACGCCAGTGTGCTCATGCCCATGGCCGCCGAGAACGGGTTGGCGCACATCGCCATCGACTACACCCAGACCGGTTGGGGCGTGACTCCAATCCTGGGTGTGAACTACAAGTGGCGTGGCCTGACACTTGCCGCAAAGTATGAGTTTAAGACAGCCCTCAAAATCGAGAACGACACCAAGACGCTTGATGCTCCAGCAGGTTTTGAGGAGAAATTGGAGCCGTATGCACATGGAGTGAACACCCCTAACGACCTGCCCAGCGTACTGTATGTGGCTGCCGGCTATGAGTTCATTCCAAAGAAGCTGCGTGGCACTATCGAGTATCACTACTATGACGACCGTCATGCCGAAATGGCTGGTGGTAAGAACAAGGAACTCACCCACGGTACCCACGAATTCCTCGCTGGCGTGGAATGGGACATCAACAAGATTTTCACTGTGAGTGCCGGCGTGCAGCGCACCGACTACGGCTTGAGCGACAAGTATCAGAGCAACACCTCGTTCTCATGCGACAGCTACTCCATTGGTCTGGGTGGCGCCGTCAATGTCTCGAAAAATGTGAAAATCAACGTGGGTTACTTCTGGACCACCTATAGCGACTACAAGAAAGAAATGCCGGCCTCTGAAGGAGGTTACAACGGTGTCTCGGCTATGCTCCCCGGTACCGATGTCTATAGCCGCACCAACAAGGTTTTCGGCATGGGTGTCGACTTCCGCTTTTGAGACAAGAGCAGTGGGCTTTGAGGTGTAAACTATCGCGAGGCAAGCCTCGTGACCTTCAAGTGGAGCCATTTGGAAATCAATGGCACAATCCGTTGAGGGTTACGAGGCTTGCCTCGTTTAATGGGTCACCTATTACGCGCCCCACAGGAGCTTGCGGCGCAGCGTGACGGCGAAGTTATGGTTGGGGCCGAGGACGAGACGCAGCGGGTGCGGCGCCTTGCTGATGACCACGGTGGAGCGGTTGGGGCACACGAAGGTGTCGCCGTCGACGCTCACCTGGTATTGTGGAGTGCGTGAGCGCGTGGTGATGGTGATGACGGCATCGTCGCGCACTACCATGGGGCGCATGGTGAGCGAGTGGGGCGAGAGGGGCGTGAGGGCCAGGCAGGCCGTGGTGGGGTCCATGATGGGCCCGCCGGCGCTCAGATTGTAGGCCGTGGAGCCGCTGGGCGTGCACACCACGAGTCCATCGCCTTTATACACGGTGAGAGGCACGCCGTTGATGCGCGTCTCCATCTCAATCATCGACGAGGTGTCGTGGCGCAGGAGGGCAATCTCGTTGAGTGCTGTAGCGTGGGCCTCGGCGGGGATGGGCGTGCCGTCTTGGCGCGCCACGGTGAGCATGGTGCGTTCCTCGATACGGCATTCGCCGCGTTCAAAACGTGCCACCAGGTCGGCGGCCTCACTCATTGTCGTGGCGGTGAGGTACCCCAAGTGCCCAGTATTCAGTCCCATGATAGGCGTTCCCGAGGCGTGGAGCAGCCTTGCGGTGCGCAGCAACGTGCCGTCGCCCCCCAGGCTCAGCGCCAGGTCATGCCGCTTGCTGTGGTCGACGATGTCCCATGCGTCGTCGCTACCGACGGCCTTCGCTAAGTATTGGGCGAACTTTTTTTCCAGTGTCAGGCGGTGGTTGTCGCGTTGCAGTTCGTGCAGGAGCCGCCACACGGCTTCCAGGTGCTTGCCTTGATACTCGTTGCCATAAATTGCGATGTCCATAATGGGTGAAATTGGGGTCCTAAATCGTTAATAATCGTTGAAAGTGGGGCAAAGTAAGTGAAAAAACGCTGAAAAAACGATTTTCGTGGCCAAATTGTTTTTATTATTCGCCAAGAACACGTATTTTTGCATTTACTTTTGTCGTGTGCAAAGGTAAACATTTTTCGACAAAGCGGCCCTATTGCCGCCAAAAAATGAATATAAACCAACAATCAACATATTACCGGCATGGTAAATTTGAGCGTAAATATCAATAAAGTGGCCACCCTGCGAAACGCTAGGGGTGGCAACATTCCCAATGTGGAAAGCGTCGCCATCGATTGCGAGAACTTCGGCGCCGATGGCATCACCGTGCACCCGCGTCCCGACGCCCGCCACATCCGTTATGACGACGTATTCGCCCTGCGTCCCTTGATTCGCACCGAGTTCAACATCGAGGGTTATCCCAGCGAGGACTTTATGAAACTCGTGTTGCAAGTGAAACCCACCCAGGTGACACTCGTCCCCGATGCCCCCGAGGAACTTACTTCGTCGCACGGTTGGGACATCGAAGGGCATTTCGAGTTCCTTACAGGCATCGTCGACCGCCTCAAGGAGGCCGGCATACGCACCAGCATCTTCATTGATGCTACCGAAGAGCGCGTGCGCCAAGCCGCGAAGACGGGCACCGACCGCGTGGAGCTATATACCGGCCCCTATGCTGCACAGTTCGCCGAAGACCCCGAAACGGCAGTTGCTCCCTACGTGACCGCCGCACAAGCTGCGCGCAAGGTGGGTTTGGGCCTTAATGCCGGGCACGACCTGAACCTCGACAACCTGCAATATTTCAAGGAACACGTTCCCTATCTGCAGGAAGTGTCGATAGGTCACTCGCTCATCAGCGATTCGCTCTACATGGGCCTCGAGCAAGCCATCAAGATGTATAAGCAATGTTTAAAATAACGCTATCACACTAAAACGACAATAATAGCTATGACAACCCTCCAAATCCTCTTGGCCGCCGCCCAGCAGCAAACCTCGGACGGGGCCATCATCACGACCGAAAAAGTGTGGGACCTCACCCTCAAGGGCGGCTGGATTATGATTCCGCTGGCCTTGTTGGCCATCGTGAGCATCTATATCTTCTTCGAGCGGTTCATCGTCATTAACCGCGCCGCCAAGGAAGATAAGCAGTTCATGAAGAAAATCAAGAAGCTCATCCACGTGGGCAACGTGGCCGAAGCACGCCAGTTGTGCAAGGACACCGACACGCCCTACGCGCGCATGATTGAGAAAGGCGTCTCGCGCATCGGCCGTCCCATGAGCGACGTCCTCGTCACCATCGAGAATGTGGGCAATATGGAAATCTCGAAGCTTGAGAAAGGTTTCGGCTGGCTTGCCACCACCGCCTCGGGAGCCCCCATGCTCGGTTTCTTGGGCACCGTCACAGGTATGGTCAAGGCCTTCTTCAATCTGGCGGCCGAAACGGGTCAGAATAGTGGCGTGAGCCTCATTGCCAGCGGTATCTACGAGGCATTGGTGACCACAGTCGCCGGTCTCGTGGTGGGCATCATCGCGCTGTTTGCCTACAACTATCTCACTGGCCGTGTGAACAAGGTGATGAACAAGCTCGAGGGCAACACCATGGAGTTCATGGACCTGCTCAACGAGCCCGTGCAGGACAACGAGGAAGAGAACAACGCTGTCGGGGACGTGGCCCTCGATGACTAATCGCACCGTTTAATCGACAGGCTATCACTATGGCACTGAAACGACAACACAAAACCCAGGCGATGTTCAGCATGTCGTCGATGACCGACGTCATCTTCCTGCTGCTCATCTTCTTCATGGTCACTTCCACCTTCGTGCAGCCCAGCGAAATTGAGGTGAACCTGCCGCAAAGCACGCAGCAGGCCGCCATCAGGCCCACCACCAGTATTTATATCAAAAAGGAGGGACAAATCTACTGGGTGCAGACCGATACCACTGGCCATGCGCAGACCGACAGCATCGCTAACCCCGACCAGCTGTTGGGCCTCATGCGGGCACTCAAGGCGAGCGACCCCGACCAGTTCGTGGCCTTGCACGCCGACACCCTGGTGCACTACGGCCAAATCGTCGATGTACTCGACCGTGGCTCCCAGGCCGGCTTGCGCATTGTACTGGCCACCACGCCGCGAGCGCGTGCCGAAGCCGCTCCCGAGGTGCAACCGGTAGCTGCCGAACCGGCGTCTCAACCCGAGCCCCAATCGTCACCACAATAATCCCCATGGTTTTTTACCCTCATTCATGTCTTCATGACACCGCAGGAAAATAAAGAACGACGCTACCAACTTATTGCCGCGCTGATTACGCTCCTCATCACGGTGGGCACATTGGCCCTGTTGTGGTATGGCGAGCTGAGTTTCAGGTGGCCCCATGAGGATGGTATGCGCACCGTGGTCCAGCAAGACTCCATCCTCTATGGTGGAGAATTTGTGCAACTGGGCGACCTCGATTTCCTTGCTAGCGACGAGATGGCGGCACCCGGCAGTCCCGACGATGTGGACCAGCCTTCCGAGCCATCGACCGAGGGTGATGCCCCCGACGACAATGGCAACGAGGCCGAGCAGGAGAAACCCAAGGTGACACAGGAAAAACCTTCGCCCGCCAAGGAAACGAAGAAAGAGGAGCAAAAGCCCGAAAAGACGGGCACTGCCAAGAAAAAAGACGAACAGAAGCCCGAGCAAAAGAAGAAGAACGACAAGGCTACCGATAACAAAAAGTCCGACAACAATAATA
>JAGCUP010000185.1 GCA_017962765.1 Muribaculaceae bacterium
GGCTACGGCGGCTATGGCTACGGTTATGGCGGTTACGGCGGCTACAACTACTACGAGAACGCTTATGACCCCAACAAGTGCCTGCAAATGGCCGGCGTCACTGTGGGCTTCGGCTAGCGCCTCAAGTGGCCCGCTGACTTCTTCACCCTCACCGCAGACATGAGCTACCAGTGGTATAGCCTCAAGAACTGGGAATACCTCTATTACATGAACAACGGCGTGAGCAACTCCATCGTCTTCGGTCTCACACTGGCACGCAACAGTATCGACAACCCGCTTTACACCCGCAAGGGCTCCTCGTTCTCGCTCTCGTTCCACGCAACCCCACCCGCAAGCCTCTTCGGCAAGAAAGACTGGAAAGCGCTGAGCGAAAGCGGCACCGACGCTTCAAAGCGCGAGCTCTACCGCTGGATTGAGTACTGGAAACTCAAATTCCAGGCACGCACCTACACACCGCTCACCGACCCCGACGGCCGTTGGACACTGGTGCTGATGACGCGCGCCGACATTGGCCTGTTGGGCAGCTGGAACAAGCATCTCAAGTCGCCATTTGAGACCTTCTATGTGGGCGGCGACGGCATGAGCGGCTCTTATACCTACGCCACCGAGACTATTGCCCTGCGCGGTTACGAGAACGGCGCCTTCACGCCGTGGGGCTACGAGGGCTACGCCTACGACCGTTTCGTCGTCGAGCTCCACTTCCCGCTCATGCTCTCGCAGAGTGCCACCATCTATCCGCTGGTCTTCGTCGAGGCCGGTAACGCATGGACCAGTGTCAAGAAATTCAACCCCTTCGACATGAAACGCTCGGCGGGCGCCGGCGTGCGTGTCTTCCTTCCCATGCTGGGTATGCTGGGTATCGACTGGGGCTACGGCTTCGACACCGTCTTCGGCAAGAAGGGCGGCAGTAACTTCCACTTCGTGCTCGGCCAGGAATTCTAATCGCTGTTTAAACCAAACCGACAGTTAACAGTCAAAGTGTGAAATTAACAAAAAACCAACAGATACAGCAATGAAAAAATTAGCTTTCACCCTTATCGCACTGCTCGCTTGCGTGGGCACTGCTTCGGCGCAAAAGTTCGCCCTCATCGACATGGAGTATATCCTCAAGAATATTCCGGCTTACGAGATGGCCAACGAGCAACTCAACCAAGTGTCGCAACGCTGGCAACGCGAGGTCGACAACCTCAAGAAAGAGGCCGACACCATGTATAAGAACTACCAGAGCGACCAAGTGTTCCTCACCGACGCCCAAAAGAAAAAGAAAGAAGAAGAAATCATGGCCAAAGAAAAAGAGGCCACACAACTCAACTACAAGTACTTCGGTCCTCAGGGCGAGCTTTTCAAGAAGCGCCAGAGCCTCATGAAACCCATCCAAGACGACGTGTATAACGCCGTCAAGAAGGTGTGCGACGAGCGGGGACTGCAGGTCATCTTCGACCGGGCCTCGTCGCAGAGCATCATATTCGCCTCGCCACGCATCGACGTGAGCAACGAAGTGCTCGACAAGCTGGGTTACGGCAAGTAACCCGCCCCTTAACGAGAAAATAATCACTATCACAACTTTTACACATTATTTATTATTAGTACTATTATGTTCAAGAAACTCTTAATCGCGGCGCTCATCGCCGCCCCCATGTGCCTTCAAGCACAAACACTCAAGATTGGAGCTATTAACCCCCAGGAAATTTTTGAGGTAATGCCCGAATCAGCCACCGCAAAGAACACCCTCCAAACGGCTCAGGACAAGTATGCGGCACAGGCCAAGCCCTTACAAGAAGAATATGAGAAAAAAGTGAAGGAATTCCAAGCCCTGAGCGACAGCAAGGCTGCCGATGCCACTCTCGAGGCCAAGATAAAGGAAATCCAGGAACTTGAAACCCGCATCCAGAATTTCCAACAAACCGCACAACAAGACCTGCAGAAGCAGCAGGAGACGCTGATGGCTCCCATTCAGAAGAAGCTACAAGAGGCCATCCAACAGGTAGGTGCCGAGGGCGGATATGCCGCCATCCTCTACAGCGACATGCTGCTCTACCGCGGCGCTCAGGTAGAAGACCTCACTGCCAAAGTGAAAGCCAAATTGGGCATCAAGTAATTATTTTTTCAACCCATAGTGGGCGGAACGGCGCATCCGTAGCGCTCTCCGCCCACATTTTATCTTAACCTTCTCACCCCCACCCCACTCATGCTGAAACATATCCTTTCCATTGCCGCCGTGACGGCAATCATCGCTCTCACAGGCTCGAGAGCCGACGCCTGCACCAACCTTATCGCCGGCAAGAATGCCACCGTCGATGGCTCCACGCTCATCACCTACGCAGCCGATAGCCACACCCTTTTTGGCGACCTCCAAATTCTCCCCGCTGCCGACCATAAGCCGGGCGATATGCGCAAAATCTATGACTGGGACACCGGCAAGTACCACGGTGAAATTCCCGAAGTGGCCCACACCTACCATGTGGTGGGCAATGTGAACGAGCATCAACTCACCATTTGCGAGACCACCTTTGGCGGACGCGAGGAGCTCGCCGACACCACGCCCGAAGCCATCATTGACTATGGTAGCCTCATTTACATCACCCTGCAACGCGCACGCACCGCACGCGAAGCCATCGACGTGATGACCGACCTCGTGGCGCGCTACGGCTATAACAGCGAGGGCGAATCGTTCTCGATTGGCGACCCCAACGAGGTATGGATTCTTGAGATGATGGGCAAGGCCGGACGCGAGAAAGGCGCCGTGTGGGTAGCCATGCGCATTCCCGATGACTGCATCAGCGGCCACGCCAACCAGTCGCGCATCTACAAGTTCCCGCTCAAAGATAAAGAGAACTGCCGTTACAGCAAGGACGTCATCTCGTTTGCTCGCAAGATGGGTCTCTACAGCGGCAAGGACGAGGACTTCGAGTTCTCGCGCGTCTATGCCCCCAGCGACTTCGGCTCCAAGCGCGGCTGTGACGCCCGCGTGTGGAGCTACTTCCAGCGTTATGCCGACGGCATGGACGCCTACTTGCCCTTCGTGAGCGGACACGAGGACGGTCCCGTGCTTCCGTTGTGGGTGAAACCCAACCGCAAGGTGAGCTGCCGCGACCTGCAGGCCATGATGCGCGACCACTTCGAGGGCACGCCCTTCGACATGACGCAGGACCCGGGCGCCAAGAACTATTACGGTGTGCCTTACCGTTGGCGTCCCATGGAGTTCAAGGTTGACGGCAAAACCTACAGCCAAGAACGCGCCATCGCCACGCAGCAAACCGGATGGGTGATGGTGTCGCAAATGCGCGGATGGATGCCCAACGAGGTGGGTTGTATCAACTGGTTCGGCGTCGATGATGCCAATACCGCACTCTTCGTGCCCATGTATTGCTGCATCACCGAAGCCCCCGAGAGTTACCGCCAGGGTAAGGCCGACCTCTATACCTTCGATTTCGATGCCGCCTTCTGGGTCAACAACCTGATAGCCAACCAGTGCTACAACCGCTACTCGCAGATGATTCCCGACGTAAGACGCGTGCAAAACGCCCTTGAGGACAAGTTCGCAGCCGATGTCGCCCTCGTCGACAGCAAAGCTGCCGCCATCCTGAAGAATGACCGCCGCGACGCCATCGAATTCCTCACCAACTTCAGTGCCAACACTGCTCAACACGCCACCGCTTCCTACCAAGACTTGGCCAAATACCTCTTCGTGAAATACCTCGATGGTAACATCAAGAAGGAGAAAGACGGCAAGTTCCAGCGCAATGAGGCCGGCAATCCCGTGCAGCCCGTGTTTGGCGGCTATACACAAGACTACTACAACACTATCGTTGAGGGCAGCGGCGACCGCTTACGCGTCACCGACAAATAAAATAGGCCGGTGAAGTTTCTCAAACATATCGTAGTCTCCTTACTGGTCGCCACCTGCGCAACGGGCGCGGTAGGCCAGGAAATCGACTTTATCCAGCTGGGTGAAAACCACATCCAGTACAATGGCGATGACTGGAGCGGTTTGAGAAACAAGATTCACAACCTGTCGAGCTGTCCGGGCGGCAAATTCAGCATCGTGCAAATTGGCGACAGCCACATCCAGCCGGGCATTCTCACCGACCAGGTACGGACAGCCCTGCAACGCACTTACGGCAACGGCGGGCGAGGCCTTATTGCCCCGCTCGCCCTGGCCGGCACCAACGAGCCGCGCGACTACGCGATACGTTCCACAGCCAACGTCACTGGTAAGTCGCGGCTCATGAGCCGCACGTGGCCCGTCGAGAACGGCCTCACTGGCGTGAGTGTGCAGTTTGGCGGCGAGCGCACCGACCTCACCCTCGTGGCCAAGCAAAACGAAGATGTTTTCAACAATGTGACCTTGTTCCATGCGCCGCGCGAGGGCTACGAGAGCGCGCGCGTGGGTGATGAGGTCGTGTTTGCGCGCCAAGCCTCGCCCTACACCTCACAATTTTCGCTGCCATCGGCTGCCGGCGAGGTTACCCTTGCGGGCCTGCCGTGCAGCGCACCCTTCTATGGTGCCTACCTGCTCAACAACAAACGAGGCGTTGTGGTGAGCGAAATCGGCAATAATGGTGCCACCTGCGCTTTATATAATAAGGTAGAAAACTGGGCGGCACAGCTCAAGCTGCTGCAACCGCATCTCATCATCATCTCGCTGGGCACCAACGAGGCCTACGGCAAGCCATCGGCTATGGGAGCCTCACTCGACCAACTCGTTCGCAACATCAAACAGCAGATGCCTGGCGTAAAAATACTCCTCGTGACTCCCGTGGAAACACAAAAAGGCAATGGACGCACCGGCACCGCGCAAGTGCGCGAAATTATCCTCGACTACGGCCGACGAAACCATATTGCCGTGTGGGACATGTATCAGGTGTGCGGCGGGCAAGGCTCTTCGAGCCAATGGCTCAACATGGGACTGATGAACAATGCCGACAAGCTGCACCAGCTCGAGCCCGGCTACACCCTCCAAGGTATCCTCCTGGGCGACGCACTCCTCGAGGCCTTCAAATAACCTCTTTAGGCACATTGCCCAAACGACCGATTGGATATAAGGAAAATCGGCTCAAAAATGGCTTATTTTTTACAAAAATCGGCTCACCTTGAGCCGATAATTCATTTTTTTTCTATATATTTGCACCGATTTCAAAAGCAAAACAATGGATACATCAAGGGAAATTCTTCAGTATTTGCATTATAATCAGCCCTCTACGCGTGCTGAAATTGCCAAAGGCATATCATTTAAATATAGTGATGCCATGTTGAAACGTGCCATAGCCGCATTAGTGCGAAGCAACGATTTAGTTGTCACTGGAAAGGCGCGAGCTACACGCTATTGCCTTTCACCACAGGCTCACCTGCTCATGCCTTTAAATCTTGACACCTATTTTGCCCAAGATGTGGACGAGCGCCAGATGCAGACATCATTTAATTTTCATCTTATACGAGAGCAGATTCCAGCAGTAACATTGTTCACCGATGTTGAACACAAACACCTGGATGAGCTCCAACAACTGTTTCGCAAGCATGTCGACGAAATGTCGGATAATGAATATAGAAAAGAAATGGAACGTTTGGGAATTGACCTGAGCTGGAAATCATCACAAATTGAGGGTAACACTTATTCACTTCTTGAGACAGAACGCCTGCTCCGAGAGAGCAAAACAGCTGAAGGCAAGACGAAAGAAGAGGCTATTATGCTGCTTAATCACAAGGAGGCACTGCGTTTTGTCCTTGACAATCCTGATTATTTAGAACAATTATCACTTAGTCACATTGAAGACATACACACTCTGCTGACAAAGGATCTTTCGGTTGACAGAGGAATTCGCCACCGGCGTGTGGGCATTACAGGCACCAACTATCATCCTCTTGACAACGAATTTTTGATACGCGAAGCAATGAATGACACCTGTGAGCTGATAAATGGGAAAAATAATATTTTTGAGAAAGCCCTGTTGGCGCTTGTGCTATTATCCTATATTCAAGCGTTTAGCGATGGGAACAAACGCACAGCCCGTATCACTAGCAATGCTATTCTCATTGCTAACGGCTACTGTCCACTGAGTTTTCGCACCGTCGATTCCATTGATTATAAAAAGGCAATGCTCATTTTCTACGAGCAGAACAATCTTTATGCTTTCAAACAAATCTTCATGCAGCAATTTGAATTTGCAGTAAGTGAATACTTCTGACAGGCAACCCACTAATATAAACCTCTTTAACGTAAGAACTTATTACTACAACAATCCCGGTGGCTGGTGGCCATCGGGATTATATGCTGATAGTCCTGGGGTGCTTTCGGCAGCATGTGGACTAACATCGTAATTGTTTTATGAAAAAGTTAGTACTACTATGTGTTTGAAGCTATTCTTTGCTAAATACACTTCTATGACTACACAACTATGCAAAGGTTTAACTAACTTTTTTATTTTAACATTTGTTTAGATTTTCACCCGTCAAAACAAGGCGGTGAGCTGGACGATGCGCATGGACGATATACTGATGGTATTCAACACTCTGTGCGCTTAATTGTCAAGCAATACAAAAACAGTGGTTATTTGTTAGATGATTTCCAGTAATACCACCTTGGTACAAAACAAGAAAAAACAGGTAATCAAACGCAAGGTACGGGGCAAAATGCCTTAGCTCCATTGCAATCACCTGTTTTGCGCTACAAAGTTAGGAATTTAATTCATTCCATGCAAGAAGAACATTTGAATTTCAGGAAAAGAGATTGTAAAACATGGTTGGGAGAAACTTATTTCCGGAGAAATAGACTATGGAAACGAAGAAATTCATAACTTTGTAGCACGATTTAAAAATATTATAACAGATGGCACATTTTCACGTTTTCAGAGAGAGCCGCGAGGGGAGGTTCTATCAGATGCTGAGAGAGATGAACGAAGAGGAGAACAAAAAGGAGAAAAGCGAGGAACAGAAAGAGAGCAACACCTCGGAGAAAAAAGTCAAGAGGTGTCGGACACAGAAATAGAATTGGCCGAGACAAAAGTCTCGACCAAAGCGGAGCCTATGGGGCTCCCCACATAGGTGCTGCAAAGTTACTGCAAGATGGTGAGAAATCAAAGAAAGCGATGACATACGAGGAAATGATAGAGAAACTCATGGAGTGGACAATAACTCCGGAGGAGGTGAAGGAGAAGCTGGGCGACTTGAAACTGAGCAACGGCCAGAGCGCGGTGGACTACGTGATGAGTCTGCCGGAGGAGGACCAGAACGTGGCGACCGAGGCGATATTGACTGTCTCGCAGAAGGGCTGGCCACTGAACGATTTGACGATAACGAGCGAAGGCCGCGCCATCAACAGGAAGAGTCTGGGCATCGTATAATCGATAAAGCTAAGGCTATTGGCCTTTATTCGTGTGAGGTGGCAAAAATCGAAGTGCTTGACGAAAAAACACCAAACACTTCAACTGGAATAGATACGCATTATATTCAATAATCAGGTCTAATGGTCAAAATGGTTGGTAAAAATTGATTAAAAGACTCCTAATGGTCAAAATGGTTGGTGCTTACAATCTGTAAGCAAAAGAAATATTATGAAAAACACCGAGGGGAGCGCCAAGCGGCAAGGGGGCGAGCAGCCCCCGACGAGCGTCAGTAGCAATGCCTTGATATGTACTCGTCAAGGAACTTGATTCTGTTCGCCCTGCTGATTCCGCTATGCACTCTGAGTTTGGATTTTATGTCCGTGAATGTTCCCTCAAGGGAGTTGTTGGTGTTCGGTATTCCGAGTTCAGGCCTGTCATAAAAAGTCCACAGATACGGCATGTTGCGCTTGAGGCTCAGGTATGCGCTGCGCAACCTCCTGTGGGTGTATCGCTTCTTGCCTGTGGCTTTGTCTATGCTGCGCTCGGACAGGAACCCCCTCCACCGCTCATGCCACTGGTTGAAGGCTCCGATGAAACTTTCCTTGTCTGTGCCGGTCATGGTCTTTGACAGCTCAAGCAGCTCTATCGATGCCTCCAGTTCCGGCTTTGACGTGAGGTACGTGCGCACAATACGCTGCTGATGGACCTGGCACATCTGCACGGGTGTCGGATGTAGTGCCTTGAACAGCCCTTTCATGCCGTCACATACTGCGCCGTAAATCCTGAAGCCGTGTGAGCGGAGCCACTCTATGCCTTCCATGTAGTCGGCTATGGTCTCGTGGCTGACGTACTTGCGCCAGAGTATCTTGTTGCGCAAGGCATCCTTTATCACCATCAAACCGAAGTTCCTGCCCACAGTAGGTCGTGTCAAGAAGGACTGTCACATCCTTGTGTCTTGAAATGATGCGGACATGGCGCATCTTACGCAGGCATCGCTGTATCGTGCTTACACTTTTTAAGTACTTAGAGGACAGCTCCTGAAGAGTCATCTTGTGTACCACATAGTCCTCTATTACCTTATTGTGGTCCAAACGATTACCGCCAGCAAACTTCTTTCCGCAATCTTTGCAGATATACTGTTGAACGCCTTTTCTTTTGCCGTATTTTGTGGTCTCAGAAGAGCCGCAGAAAAAGCACTTTTTGAGCCATATTGATTATAAATGCCGCAAAATTAAGCAATAATGGGCGTTTTCAAAGATTTTACCAACCAAAATGACCATTAGGCCAATAATCATTACACAAAAAAGCACCGAAACAAACCCCGAAGATACCCGAAGGTGACACGCTCGAAAGCACGGCCAAATGTTTCAGGTGCTCAATCTGGACGCAAAGGTACGGTGGAATCTTCTATTTTGCAAGGGAAAGGCGAAAAATACGGTTACCACTCCATCGGTTAAGGAGATGGAAGGCGTTCTTGGCGCATTGTTTCCTCTATTGTTACTTCCGCACAAGAGAATGGAGTTAAAAATAAAATGCATTCCCTGACGGTAAACAATCTAGCCGCCAGTTAGAAGCCGAGGAAGAGGCCGGTGGAGAAGGAGGTGAAGGCGGGTGCGTGGTCCTCACGGAGGACGTGGCAGGGGCTGTAGCGAACGTAAGCGCCGAGGCAGCTCCATTTCACGCCGGCAAAGAGGTCAACCGTGACGGGCACCTGATGAATGCACGTGGTGCGTTCGGTGATTTTCTCCCCATCGAGGTCATAGACGGTCTCAAGGCTGCCGTGTACGTTGAAGTTGACAATGGCGCCAGCCATGAGGTCTACCTTATCGACAAGCCGTTGCCTGAAGATGACGGGCATAGTGAGCGAGAACACCTTGAGGCGCGACGAGCGTGGAACAGCTGCTGCCGGATAGTCGCCCACAGTGATACGGTCATCATCCCACACAAAGCGGGTGCCACGGTGCAACTTGTAGTTGCGCCAGTCTATGCCCACACCCATTGTGATGCGCTGCCCGTGACCCGTGTTGAACTTGGCACCAGCCACGTTGAGCCACCCCAGTTCCATGCTATGGCCCATATCCACGTCGAGGCCGCTCGGGGCATTCACCCACCCTATAACGAAGCCACCGCTATAGATATTCCAGCCCACACTGTCGGTGAACAGGGGGTACCAGTCAACCTCGATGGGACCGTCATCGCTTGTGGCGCCCATTGCCATGGGCGCCCCCAAAAGCGCGACACACAAGATAACGAGCCAGCGTCTCATCACTCAAGCACGAATTTGAACTTCTTGCCGGTAGTGGCGTTGGTGAAGGTGCCGGCATAGTAGTCGCCACGGCACTCATACTGGCCATCGAAGGTGCCTGTGTGCTTGCCCGCAGGCGAATATTCCTCCAACACAATCATCATCGAGCCCTTGGCGTTAATGGCCGCCATGCTCACAAGGCGCAAAGTGAAAATGGAATGGGGACGGCTCACATAATAGTAAGTTCCCACTATTTCACCTTCACTCATTGCCCGCAGGTCGAGGTTCATCACGATGGCATAAGGCCCGATTTTCCCCTTTAGCTGCTGCATCACAACCGACGAGGAGGCCGTAGTCACCTTTTCATCCGTCCCTTCTGCCGCCAGTTCAGAGGCGTTTGCGCCAAAGCACACAATTGCCAAAAGCAAAAAAATAATCTTTTTCATTTTTAATAGTAAAAAGAGGGTGGGCCAAAACCTACATTTTGACACACCCTCCACATTTCGTTTATTCTAATAAATGTTGACTTTAGTCCTTCACGAGCGACATACCCTTACGCAGGGCCTCCTCGTTCATGGGCAGCAGGTGCCAGTGACGCTCGGGGAGCGACTTCTTGAGGCCTTTCAACACGTTCTCGAGAGTGACCATGGGCTTAATTTTAAGCAGCGCACCCAAGACAATCATGTTGTAAGTCTTGCTGTTCTTGAGGTCGAACGTGGCCTCGGTGGCATCGATGCGATAGATGCGGATATCGTCGCGTGTGGGCGGGTTGTGAATACCGTAGCTGTCATAGATGAGCACACCACCAGGCTTCACCTTGCTCTCGAAACGGTCAAGGCTCTGCTGGTTAAGTACGACGACCGAGTCGTAGGCATTGAGGATGGGCGAGCTGATGCGCTCATCACTCAAGATGACGGTCACGTTGGCAGTACCACCGCGTTGTTCGGGTCCGTAGCTGGGCATCCACGACACTTCCTTGTCCTCCATGAGGCCTGAATAGGCGAGAATCTTGCCCATCGAGAGCACGCCTTGTCCGCCGAAACCGGCTATGATTATTTCTTCTTTCATCTTAATATACTTGTGATAAAATGTTCAACAAAAAGCGTGACGTTATTCCTCCTTGTTCTTGAGGTCGCCCAGCGGATACTTGGCAAACATGTTCTCGACCATCCACTCGTTGGCCTTCTCGGGAATGAGTTTCCAGCCAGTGTTGCAGGTGCTCACCACCTCAACCACGCTGGTGCCCAAGCCCTTCATACTGTTCTCGAAAGCCTTGCGGATGGCAGCCTTCGTCTTGCGCACATTGGCCACGGTGTGCACGCTCTGGCGCGTCACGTAGCAAGTGCCGTCGAGCTGTGCCAGCAGGGGCGCGATAGCCAGGGGATAACCGTTGAGGTCCACGCGGCGGCCGTAGGGGCAGGTAGCCGTCTTTTGTCCCAGCAGGGTTGTGGGCGCCATCTGACCACCAGTCATACCATAGATGGCATTGTTGATGAAGATGATGGTGATGTTCTCGGCACGGTTACAGGCGTGGATAGTCTCGGCAGTACCGATAGCGGCCAGGTCGCCGTCGCCCTGATAGGTGAAGACGAGCTTGTCGGGCATCAAGCGCTTGGCGGCAGTGGCCATTGCAGGCGCACGTCCGTGGGCTGCCTGGAGCCAGTCTACATCAATATAGTTGTAGGCAAACACGGCGCACCCCACAGGCGAGACGCCGATAGCTTTCTCTTGCATGCCCATTTCCTCAATGACCTGCGCCACGAGCTTGTGCACCACACCGTGGCTGCAGCCCGGGCAGTAGTGCATGTGGGTGTCGTTGAGCAACTCCGGTTTCTTGTAAACTCGGTTTTCGGGGCGAATTATTTCGTTTAATTCCATAATGTGAGGTTCTACGTGTTAATTATTTGTCAAGAAATTTCTCGTGAAGAGCGTTAAGAATCTCGTCGGGAGCCGGCACATTGCCACCCAGGCGGCCGAAGTGTTCCACAGGCTTGCTGCACTCGATAGCGAGCTTCACGTCCTCAATCATTTGGCCAGTGGCAAGTTCCACGCACAGAATGCCCTTGACATTCTTAGCGGCCTCGCGAATCTGGTTCACGGGGAAGGGCCACAGGGTGATGGGACGAGCCAGACCTACCTTGTAACCCTGCTCGCGGGCCATCTCCATGGCCTTCATGCTAATACGGGCGGGGCTGCCGAAGGCGACGATCAGGTAGTCGCAGTCCTCGGTGTTGATGAGTTCGCAGCGCGTCTCGTTCTTCTCAATCTCACGATAGGTGGCCTGGAAGCGGTGGTTGTTAGCCTCCATGATATCGTCGTCGAGTTCGAGCGACGTAATCACGTTGCGGGGACGCATGTCCTTGCGGCCGGTCACTGCCCAGGGGCACAACTTGCGGATTTCCTCCTCTGTGCGACGCGGACGTTGCTCGGGAAGGACCACTTTCTCCATCATCTGGCCCACGACGCCGTCAGCCAAAATCATCGACACACAGCGATACTTGAATGCGAGGTCCCAGCCCAGCGCCACGAAATCAACCATTTCCTGCACGCTCGAGGGAGCGAGCACGATGGCGTGGTAGTCGCCATGACCACCGCCCTTGCAAGCCTGGAAGTAGTCGGCCTGCGACGGGTGAATGGTGCCCAGACCCGGGCCGCCGCGCATCACGTTAATCATCAGAGCGGGCACTTCGCTCGCTGCCATGTAGCTCATGCCTTCCTGCATGAGGCTGAAGCCGGGACTCGACGTACTTGTGAGCACCGTTTTTCCACAGGCCGCGCCGGCATACACCATATTGACGGCGGCCACCTCGCTCTCGGCCTGCAGGACCACCATGCCGGTAGTCTCCCACGGTTTCAATGCCTCGAGCGTCTCAAGCACCTCGCTCTGCGGGGTGATGGGGTAACCGAAATAGGCGTCGGCACCATAGCGGATGGCCGCCACGGCGAGCGCTTCGTTACCCTTCATTAATGTAACTTTATCGTTCATCTTTTGAGAGTTAATGGTGATTACTCAGGTTCATTTTTCTACCACGCGATAGACTTCAATACAAGCGTCGGGACACACCCAAGCGCAACTCTGGCAGCCTATACAGGCCTCCGGATTGCTCATATAGGCGAAATGATAGCCCCGATCATTGACTTCTTTCTTTTGCAAGTCGAGCACGTGGCTCGGACAGGCCACAACACACAGGTTGCAGCCTTTACAGCGGTCAGTGTTGACCACGACAGCACCATGAATTTTTGCCATAATTTTTAAGGTTTAATGAATTAGGTTTATTTTCCCGCAAAATTAGCCAATTTTTCCCAATGCCACAAATCTTTCCCCACCTTTTTCGCACATTTCCTCTCAATGTCTCCTCATTGTCTCCTCAATATTTCCTCTATGCCTCCGTCCTTTTGCCCACTGCCGCACAAGCGCATCCCATCAGCGTATGGCGAAAGCAGGGGAAAACGCATCACACCCCCATATCAAACCCGTTAGGGCTGACAAAGGTTCAATCAGGGAAGGGACCGAAGCAATCTCTGAAATAAGCCCGTAGGGCTGACGAGGGCATAGGCAGGGGTGGAGCCGAAGGCGCAACCCCTGTATTCAAGCCGCATTTCACGGAATAGCCCCATTAGGGGCGGCACAATTACAAATATCGTTCATCATACTCCATTCCATAAGCCTTGAGAAACGATTTGTATTCATCTAAAAACGATTTCACTTTGTGGTGCTCTTGTTGGTTGCGAATATATTCTATCGTCTTTGTAACCACCGACGCGCTTACCGAAAAGGCGCCATAGCCATCTTGCCATGCAAATGCGCCATAGTAGTGGCTATTGATTGTCTTAATCCAGCGACTGCTTTCGGCTTTAACTGCTCTCACAAAATCGGACAAGGCCATGGTTTTGGGAAGCGAACACAGTAAGTGAACATGGTCGGGCATGCCACCTACCTCAATCAAAACAGCTCCCAGACCCTTGACAATCCCACCAATATACTTGTGCAAACGAACCAAGTCTTCGGCAAGTACATTAGTGGTTTTAGCCTTGGTGTGGAAAATTATATGCACGTCGTTTTTGACGAATGTATTTGCCATATTTATATTTTCTGTCGCCCCTATGGGGCTAATTCAACTATTTCTATCTATCACAGGGGTTCCGCCTTCGGCTCCACCCCTGCCTATGCCATCGTCAGCCCTAACGGGCTTCAACCAATATGTTCCGCGACACCATGCAGGCCGCCTTCGGCTCCACCCCCGCCTATACCCTCATCAGCCCTACGGGCTTAAAGGTAA
>JAGCUP010000186.1 GCA_017962765.1 Muribaculaceae bacterium
AAGTAGATTGCGAGCAGGCTGTGAAGCGTGGCGAGCGCGTCGAAGTCCCCACCCCATGCCTTGAGGTCGTGGGTCTCGGCAAGACATTCCACGTCAAGCGAAGAGAGGGTGCGCTTCCATTCAATGGTGCCATTACGAAGGAACACTACGGCAGGATTGCCGCGTGCCAGCATCTTGATGTCGCTGTCGTCGCAGGTGTAAATAGGGTAAGCGGCCATTGAAATGTCATTCCACCATGCTATCACATCGGGTGTGTCGCCGGTGAGCGCCACAAGACTAACACCGAGGTTGCCAGCCGTTTCGGCCAGTCGATTCACGGGATAGGCCGACGAAATATCGACGTTACGCATATCGGGGAACAACACGAGAATTGCGTCACGCTCGAGAGTTATGACATCATTGGTGATATCTACCCCTTCGTCAAATATTGCAAAGCCTTGTTTTTCTTGCTGTTGAACGGGTGCTATCATGCCACTTTCGTCTTTGCGTTCCACGAATTCCCAGCCATCTTCCTCGTCGGGCAGACTGTCGATAGTGAAGGTCACTTGTTGGCCATCTTTCTCATACACAAATGTATAGTTGTTATCCTCCGGTGGAGAAGTGGATGATACCGACACCAAGTTCTCCCCCACCCCGTAAGGGCGGAAATCGATTAAAGGCTGCATGAAATAGCCGTAGAGTGATACCGAGAGGGCAAAGGCGAACGAGAGCGCGCCCACCACCCAATGTACAGCAGGGCCATATAACGGCGGATAACGCCGATTATACAGCAATAGATAATATAACAGGGCGGCAATGATAACGTTTTTGATGAATGTGGCCCAGTTGCCCAACACCCACGCATCGCCAAAGCAACCGCAGTCGGGGACGGCATCGGTTACTGCCAGATAGAACGTGAGCGGCAGCATGGCACCGATGAAAGTGAGTGCTACAATGGGCGCGCCGCGACGGTAGCACCCCACCAGGATACACACGCCCAACACAAATTCCACAATGGCCACGGCGAAGGCCAAAAAGAGCACTTGGCCTGCCCCGAACCCCAGATGCAGGCCCGAGACATACTCAGTAAACTTGTAGAAACTCCCCCACGGGTCAATCGCCTTGACAAAGCCCGAGAAAATGAACAGCCCTCCAATCAGTACGCGTAGCACATAGATGACCACGCCGTGCCAACGTTGATGGGAAAAGGATGCCAGTAGTCGTTTAAGCTTCGCCATTGTCATGCTTGATAAGGGCAAAAACGGCATAGTTCACCATATCCTGGTAGTTGGCGGCAATGCCTTCGCTCACCAGGGTGTGACCTCCGTGGTTTTCAATTTCCTTGGTGCGCTCCAGCTTGGTGAGTATGAGGTCGGTAAAACTATTCACCCTCATGCCGCGCCACGCCTCGCCATAGTCTGCGTTTTTGGCCAACATGAGATCTTTCGTTTCCTTTAAATACTTATCATAGAGTTTTAGCGCGTCTTTTGCCGTCATGTCAATCTCATCGCTGAACCCAAGCTCAAGCTGGATGATTCCGATGATGCCATAATTGACGATGGCGATAAATTCGCCCCACACGTCGTCGCCCACGCGGCTTTCGCCCGTGATTTCAAGCGTGCGGATGCGCTTTGCCTTAATGAACAATTGGTCGGTTACACTAGCCGGCCGAAGGATGCGCCACGACGGGCCGTAATCCTTCATCTTGTCGACGAAAAGGGCGCGGCATCGGGCCGCAACCTGGTCATATTCTTGCACTGTATTGGACATGAGAAAAATCGAAAAAGGGTTATGTTTCTTATTCCAGATGCAAATTTACGACTAATTTTTGGAAAATTTAGCCAAAAAAGACACAAAAGATTGCGGGAATGGAGAAAAAGTAGTAATTTTGCGCCGCCATTACAAGATAAGGGCGATTTTACCACTCGCCCGCATTATTGTAAAATTTTAAACGTTTAAAATTAAAAATGAAAAAAGGTATTCACCCCGACAACTACCGCGACGTGGTTTTCAAGGATATGTCGAACGAAGAGACTTTCATCGTCCGCTCTACTGTGGCCTCGAAGGAGACCATTGAGCTCGATGGTAAGACCTATCCTCTGGTAAAGCTCGAGATTACGAGTTCTTCTCACCCCTTCTTCACGGGTAAGCAGAAACTCGTCGACACCGCAGGTCGCGTCGACAAGTTCCTCAGCCGCTACGGCAACCGCAAGAAGAAAGCCTAACCGGCCTACCCTACTTGTCACCCCACGCGGGGAAAACGAAACAGGCGGCAACTCCATCAAGCGAGTTGCCGCCTGCGTTATTACGTTCCTAATACACTTCAGCTATGATCTTTACACAAAAATAAAGTGTTAAGTATTGCGAGAGATGAATTGCGAAAATACTTAACACTTAATGTTTATACTTAAAACTTACCTGCTACTCGTTCATGGTGAGGAGGAGCTCCTCGTTGGTGCGCGTCATTTCCATGCGTTTCTTCATGAATTCCATAGCCTCGACCGAAGTGCGGTCGCCGAGGAAGCGGCGAAGAATCCACATGCGGTTGAGGGTATCCTGCTTGAGCAAGAGGTCGTCGCGTCGTGTGCTCGAGGCCATGATGTCGACGGCCGGGAAGATGCGCTTGTTACTGAGCTTGCGGTCTAGTTGCAGCTCCATGTTACCGGTGCCCTTGAACTCCTCGAAGATAACCTCATCCATCTTCGAGCCTGTCTCGATAAGAGCCGTGGCAATGATGGTAAGGCTGCCGCCATGTTCGATGTTACGTGCCGCGCCGAAGAAGCGCTTGGGTCGCTGCAGGGCGTTGGCATCAACGCCGCCCGAGAGGATTTTACCGCTGGCGGGAGCGATGGTGTTATAGGCGCGAGCAAGGCGCGTAATCGAGTCGAGCAAGATTACCACGTCATGGGCACATTCCACCATGCGTTTGGCCTTTTGCAGCACGAGGTCGGCAATTTTTACATGGCGCTCGGCAGGTTCGTCGAAGGTCGAAGCGATGACCTCGGCATTGACGCTGCGTGCCATATCGGTAACCTCCTCGGGACGCTCATCGATGAGCAAGATAATCATATAGGTGTCAGGGTGATTCTCCGAAATAGCATTGGCGATATCCTTGAGCAGTACCGTCTTACCCGTTTTGGGAGGTGCCACAATGAGGCCGCGCTGACCCTTACCGATGGGCGCAAACATATCAACGATGCGCGTTGAGATATTCTGGCGGCGGTGGCTCTCCAGGTCAAACTTCTCGTCGGGGAACAAGGGCACGAGATGTTCGAAGGGCGTGCGGTCACGCACAAATTCAGGCGTGCGTCCGTTGATGAGCCTTACGGCCGACATTGGGAAATACTTCTCGCCTTCGCGCGGCGGGCGGATGGTGCATTCCACAACATCGCCTGTCTTGAGGGCATAGGCCTTAATTTGCTGCTGGGTGACGTAGATGTCATCGGGCGACGTGAGGTAATTATAGTCGCTTGATCGCAGGAAACCATAACCCTCGGGTGTGATATCGAGCACTCCGGCGCCCTCGAGGAAGCCCTCGAAGTCGTAAGGCGTGTTGTAAGGGTTAACGGGCTGTTGTTGTTGTGCTTGCTGTTGCTGCTGCTGTTGGTTGCCCTTATTCTTTTTCTTTTTCTTTGAACTTTGTGGTTGTTGTTGGTTCTCGGCCTTGGGCTCCTCTATGGTGATGGGAGCGCGGGCAGCTTCCTCGGCCGCACGACGGCGCTCTTCTTCGGCGCGTCGGGCGGCTTCTTCGCGTTCCTCTTTGGTGCGCGGCTTAAAGGTGAAGCCTCCGCCGTTGTTAAAGAAGGAACCTAGCGACACGTCGCTGCTCGTCTTGCCTTGCTGCTGTGGTTGGGGTGCAGGCTGTTGTTTGGCCTCGGGCTGAGGCGCAGGCGTTTCGACATGTGCCGTGCGTCCACGCTTTTGTTGTGATTCTTTAGGTTGTTCCTGTTGCGGCGCTTCTGCTGTATTTTCACGCACTGGCTGCTCAGCATTTTCGGGTATATTGTCACTGGCCACTACAACCGTGTCGTCCTGTTGGATGTCTTTCACAATGCGCTTGCGACGACCGCGCTTTGCCGGTTGCTCTTCCTGAATTGCTTCGGGTTCTGTCTCCTCGGCCTTGGCCTCGCTGGCAGGCTCTGATTGCTCGGCGGCCTTGTTCTTGGGCGGGCGTCCACGACGTTTTGGTTTCACCTCGGGAGCTTCAGGAGCAGTTTCAGCAGGTGCTTCCGTGTTTATTTCTTCGGTGGATTTTGTTTTGCGTTGGCGCGTTTTTTGCTTATTTGCGTCATCGCTTTCGTTTGTGGTTTCTTCTTTCACGGGTGCTGCGGCTTTCTCCTCTTTTTCTTTTTCCTTTTTGGCGGTGCGGCCGCGTTTGCGTTTGGGTTTTTCTTCACTGTTCATCGATTCGGCGATGGCCTGTTGGTCGAGAACTTGAAACACGAGGTCCATGCGTTCGGCCGAATCGGTTTTCTTGATACCCATCGATTTAGCCAGCGCACGCAATGCGTCGTCGGCCATCGAATTTAAATCATTAATGTTATACATACTAAAAATGTAGTGTGGGAATGTATTAATTTCAACCGATGTGTTGCAGCCACGAAAATAGTTGGGCGCAAAAAACGCAGTCGGTAATCAGTTATGTTTGAAAGGGAATGGATTGGGAACTGCTATATGCTATTATATTATAAGGTGTCCGCTAAATCCACTGCAAAAGTAGTAATATTTTTCAAATGCACCAACAATTTGCCGTTTTTTGTACTCTTTTTTGCCGTTTGTTGGCCACATTTGCTTAATTTTGCACCCAATAATTGGTAAAAACAGAGTGTCCGGCAAAATGGCGGGTAAAATTTATTGGCAACTTTTCATCACTTTCTTGAAGATAGGCGCGTTCACCTTCGGAGGCGGATGGGCCATGATTTCGATTATCGAGCGTGAGGTGGTGGAACGCCATAAGTGGATACCGCACGACGAATTCCTCGACTTGCTCGCAGTGGCACAATCCATGCCGGGTATCCTCGCGGTGAACATCAGCGTGGTGGTGGGCGACAGGCTACGCGGCCTCAAAGGAAGTGCAGCGGCCGCCCTTGGAAGCATCGTGCCTTCGTTCACGCTAATTCTTCTCATTGCCATCTTCCTGACGCCCGATGCCATCAAAAACAACGAGACCATCGCCAAAATATTTAAGGGCATACGCCCTGCTGTGGTGGCCTTGATAGTGGCGCCGGTGCTCACGACGGCACGTGCAGCTGGCATCACGTGGAAGACGGTGGTCATTCCTATGGCGGTGGCCCTGCTTATTTACTCGGGTCTCCCCGTGATTTCCAATCCTATAGTATATATCATGTTGGGTGCACTGGGAGGATATATATATTATGTGCGCTGCCATGCGCCTAAAATCGAAGGAGGCACTAAATGAACATATACTTGAAACTCATCTGGGCCTACCTGAAAATCGGACTTTTCGGCTTTGGCGGTGGCTATGCCATGCTTTCGCTTATCCA
>JAGCUP010000187.1 GCA_017962765.1 Muribaculaceae bacterium
GACAGGAAAATACATAAGTAAATATATAATGACCATTCCAAAAGAACTTGCTGAATATGAATGAGAACAATTTAAACAGGCGTATCTACGCGCAGAAAGTGGAATTGCTTCTTCGCCTCGTTCCTATTATAATGGATGAAGATGATTATGCCTTCAAACATCACCCACAATGAGAACACTACAGGAATCGCGACCGCTGTCTCCAAAAGGTTGAACAGGAAGAAGCATCCGATAAGCCATGCTGATGCTAATAGAGTTCCACCTGGTTTTGCGATGCAGAATATGCCCAAAACGATGAGAAGAATGCTCGAAATGACGAGCCATATTTTTGTGCTTTTGTCCATAACTGTTGTATTAATTTGTTAATAATTTCACTTTAAATCCCTTACAGGAAAATCAAAATAAGTGTCGGGGAAAGGCTCGTCGGCCAATGTGAAATGCCACCATTCGCTGTCGAGTGGCGCGAAACCGTGTTTGAGCATGGCGTGGCGTAACACCAGGCGGTTGGCGAGCTGTGTTGAACTCAAATCCGTATAGTCGGGATGACTCTCGACGCCGAACCAGTCGAACGGACTGCCCATGTCGAGCTCTTTGCCCGTCGCCTCGTCAAGCAGTGTCAGATCGACGGTCGAACCGCGTGAATGCCCCGAACGTGCCATGATGTAGTATTGCTCAAACAACACGCTCTTGTCGACCATGGGGTAGAAGATGCGCTTCATCGTGGTGTCCTGCAGGTCCTCCGCCCATCGGATGAAATGATCGACAGCACGTTGCGGACGGTATGCATCCCAGATTTTAAGACGATAGCCATGCTGGCGAAGCTCGTCGCTGACAACCTTGAGCGAGTCGGCAGCCTGCCTGGTCATCAGCGCTATAGGCTGCTCGTAACCGTCGATGCGGGTGCCGACGAAATTGTAAGTGCTGTAATAACGAATCTCCAAAATGACATCCGGCACCACATCGGTGATGGAAACGAAGTTCTCGGAGCCGTCGTTGGCTTGATTGCTGCCGCAGCTGGCAAAAACAAGTGCCATGACTGCAAAAAGCATGAATTTTTTCATAATAAAAATAATTTTCCGTCTGCAAAAATAGTAAGAAGACTTTAGATTTCCAACTTTTGACCTTGTTTTTTTATCGTTTGTCGAAAAAATATAATGTTATCTCCTGTTTTTGTTAAGGTTTCCTCACCTGATCACTATCCTCTGTGTCTTCTCATTCAATTTCAAAATATAAACACCGCTCTGAGACGATTTCTCAACCGTCTGTACACCTGATATACGCTGGTTCATCACCATGCGCCCAATCAAGGCTACCGCCGGCACCGGCTTTCGTGGCGCCGTGGGCATTGGCACCTACGAAGTTGAAGATAACGCCAGAGGGCACGTAGAGATATACCGTGCCATGGACGGTCGCATCGTTGCCTCCATAGTTGCTGTTGGTGAACGAGCAGTTGCTGCTGATGCGATAGTACGTCGTGTTACCGTCAATACCAAGCCACGGCTATTAAATTAAACTATTCAAGTTTTGGATAGAAGTGCGAAGATAAGCAATTTTGTGCAAACCAGACACCATAATAATGCTTCTGCAATCAAAATTTGCATATTTTTAAACAATTTTTACAAATTTTGATACTCCACAGACAGTTAATAGTCATACACCTGCACGTACCACAGGGCCTAGGTGATCCGTTCCACGGTAGACTGTTCTCCAGCATTGTTCGTATTGCATGAGGCTAATGCCACCATGTAGAATATGCTCAGCCACAGGACCAGCAGGCAAGGTTTAAATAGCTTTTTCATATTTTAGTGTTTGATTATTAAAAGTCGCAAATGAGACACTGGCCTGTCATTTCGTTAGGTTGTTGCAATCCCATGATGTGAAGGATGCTTGGAGCCACGTCAGCTAAGACACCGTTTTGCACTCTCGTGTTATGGTTCTCTGTCACGTAGATGAAAGGAACAGGGTTAGTGGAGTGTGTGGTGTTAGGTGTACCGTCCTCGTTGATGGCATGGTCAGCGTTGCCGTGGTCGGCGGTTATGACGACTTCATAGCCATTAGTCTTAGCCGCTTCCACAAGTTCGCTCAGACACTGGTCGGTAGTCTGCACTGCTGTCTCTATAGCGTTATAAACTCCTGTGTGTCCCACCATGTCGGCGTTGGCGAAATTCACTACGATCCAGTCGTAGCGGTTGGTGTTGAGTGCCTCGATGAGCCTGTCTTTCAACTCAAATGCCGACATCTCGGGCTGCAGGTCATAGGTGGCTACGGCTGGAGAGTTTACCAATATACGGTCTTCTCCCTCGAACGGCTCTTCTCTCCCACCATTGATGAATGAGGTTACATGGGCATATTTCTCTGTCTCGGCAGCGTGCAGCTGCTTCAAGCCTTTGCTGGCAATAAATTCGCCAAGGGTATTGTTCAGATTGTCTTTTGGGAATATGACGTGAACTCCTGTGTAAGAGTCATCGTAAGGAGTCATGCAATAGTACTGGAGATTTGGAATGGTCTGCATGTCCTGCTCGGGGATGTCGTGCTGAGTGAGCGCGATGGTCATTTCTTTGGCGCGGTCGCTGCGGAAGTTGAAGAAGATGACTACGTCGCCATCTTTGATACGTCCGTCGACGTTGCTGTTAACAAGCGGTTCCATAAACTCGTCGGTGTTTTTGTGTTCCGGAGTGTGCGAGTCGTAGCACGACTGTATTCCCTCCACCATGTCGTTCACCTCACGGCCGATGCCGTGTACGAGCAAATCATACGCCAGCTTGATACGGTTCCAGTTGTTGTCGCGGTCCATGGCGTAGTAACGGCCAATTATAGATGCCACAACACCTACGCCCGCATCTGCCATGTGCTGCTGCAGGTCGATGACAAAGCCTTTGCCCGACATTGGGTCGGTGTCCCGGCCGTCCATAAAGCAGTGCACGTAGCAGTTTTCGATGTTATACATCTTGGCGATGTCGATAAGTTTAAAGAGGTGGTCTATTGAAGAGTGGACGCCACCGGTGGATGTCAAGCCCATGAGATGAAGGCTCTTGCCGGTAGTTTGTGCATAACTGTAAGCCGACACTATTTCAGGGTTCTCCAAGATGGAGTTGTCGGCACAGGCGTGGTTTATCTTTACCAAATCCTGGTAAACGACGCGTCCGGCACCGATGTTGAGGTGCCCCGTCTCGGAGTTTCCCATCTGTCCGTCAGGCAGACCCACATACTCTCCCGAAGCTTGAAGCTCTGAGTGGGGATAGGTAGCTTTCAGGTGATCCATGTAAGGCGTTGGGGTCTGTGTTATCAAATCGCTCTCGCTTTGGTCGCCAATGCCCCAGCCGTCGAGGATAACCAAAAGTGCTTTCTTGGCGTTGCCGTCAGGAATAGGGTTGTTTGCGTTGTTTTCTTTTTTACACGAAGTGAATATGCTCGCCAAACAAACGAGAATGGCAGCCAGCATCATCGGGAAGGACTTCCTCATAGTCAAATAATGTCAGTTTATATCAATAGACTTAGAAAAGTTTAGCAATTTTCACGTCTGCGC
>JAGCUP010000188.1 GCA_017962765.1 Muribaculaceae bacterium
AAACACTTGTGCAACCTGCCATATAGCGGCCAAACCGAGAGCAGCATGCCCACCACATGGTAAATCACAAAAAAATCACAACGACAATGAAGACGATGAAAAAAATAGCGGCAGCCGCTCTTGCGCTGCTCATGAGCCTCGCCACGGCGCAGGCCCAGAACAACATCATCAAGGGGTATGTGTTGATCAATGGCACCCGGGCCGAAGCACAGTACACCAAGCTGAGCAACAACACGGTCATGCTGGGGACAGGTCAAAATGCCTGCATCTCCCAATATTTGAGTGGACACCTGACGATTCCCGGAGAAATCACCGTTAGCGGCACCACCTACCGTGTCGAGGAAGTGGGAGCCTTGGCCTTCCGCCTGTGCAACAAAATCACCGGTGTGGAAATCAAGGAAAACGTCAAGCGCGTGGGCAACTTCGCATTTATCGGATGCCCCGACATCAAGGAAATCACGCTTCCCGCTTCGCTCGAGTCCTTAGGCACGGGCGCCTTCCAGTCTTGTGCCGGCTCCATCGAGTCGGTGACCTGTCTGGGCACAACTCCCGCGCGATGGGAATATAACGATGTGTTCAAGTTCCATGCCGGCGGCATTAGCGACAACAAGCCCGAACTGATTACCGCCGAGGTGGGACTTTATGTTCCCGAAGGCACCATCGAGACTTATCACCATGCCAACTACACAGACGCTGACCTGGGATGGACCACCCCCGACGGTTGGAGCTCGTTCAACAACCTGAACCTGGGACAAGCAGTGTTCCACATTTATTTGCCCTCTGACCTGGAGTCGTTGCGCGATATCGTGAACTATGGCAACAAGTATAACACCATCCGCAAGACGGTCCTCGAGAACGACATCGACATGAGCGCCTACACGTGGGACAAGGGTATCGGCTACCGCGAGGAAGAGCCTTTCTTGGGCAACTTCTATGGAAACGGACACTGCATCAGCAACCTCAAGGTGCAGAACGAAAACGGTCCGGGCGGGCTCTTTGCCCACTTTGGCGGCCATGCCATCAGCGACCTCACTATGAAGGACTGCAACATCTTCGGTGTTGGTCCCACCGGAGCGCTGGTTGGCGAAACAGGTTATTGCGAAATTAACAACGTGTGGGTCGAGGACACGCGCGTTGTGGGCGGCGACTATGTGGGCGGCCTTATTGGCAAGTGCCTCACCACCGGTGGCGCCAACGTGTATCACAGCGTGGTCAAGAACATTCATATAGGCACCACACATTTTATTCAGCCGTGCATGGGCGGTCTGGTGGGCTACTGCTATGGCGGAAAGGCCCGCAACTGCGCCATCATAGGCGACCTCCCAGACCCCTACTATATGGAACTTGGCGTGCTGGGCACCAACGAGGTATCGCCCTTCGTGGGCCGGAGCGTTGGCAACAACGACTACTACGAAGAGAACTGCTACGCCACCAGCGACTACTTTGAAAACTGCGAGGTGGCGAGTTACGAGAAGCCCGACTACGACCTGGTGGTCTCAACCAAGAAACCGCTCACTTACACCGCCACCGACGGCAGTACCATCACCACAACCTACAATTCTTCGACGATGAAATCCTTGTTCATGATTCCCGAACTGGGATTGAAAGATTGGATTTATGTCCCCGGCGAATATCCCATTCCGGATGTGTTTGCCGATCGCGTACCCGTCGAGGTCAACAAGGCAGTCTATTGCTCGCCAGCGCTTGCGAAGAACCGCGTGAACGGCCTTGCGCTCCAGCCCTCCACGTATAGAAACGACTTCCTCGACTTGAGTCCCTCGGGTTATCGCAGCGGCTGCTTCACAACCTCGCAATTGTGGATTGACGAGAATTTCAATTACAACCCAGATGAGTTTTCCGACACAGGCCACACGCCTTACCTGCCCATAGGCACGGCCACCATCGATGCCGAGCGCGGTGTGCGCTTCGACCGCACCCTGGAGGTGACGCAAATCGGCACACGCCCCATGACCGTCCCCAATGCGGTGCTCGACAATGAGGGCAACCCCACGCTCGACGATTTTGGCGACGCGATTACCGACGGCACAACCACCACGGTCTATGAGCGCCCGCTGTATGCCGATGCGGCCAATTGCATCTTCCTCCCTTACGAGCTCACGGTAAACGATGGTGTGGAGTTCTTCCAACCGAAAAATGTATCGTTCAACAGCCTTCGCGGCATAGTGGAGATGCGCCTATGCGAAATCGAAACCACTGAGCCGTGGCAACCTTACTACGTAGTGCTGGAAGACGCGCCCTTGAACCTATCGAACCCCAATTATTTGACCATCATACCTCGCCCCGCCAACTCCAGCGTAGTATTCGGCAAGTACAACGAATGCACCATGCAAGGAACGGCACGGCCCATCACGGCCACCGACCCCATCCGCTACAGCTTGGTCGACCACAAGACCTTCCATAGCGATATGGCAGAGGCCAAGGCGTGGAGCGCGTTCTTGACCTACGACGAAGGCTCGACACAAAACGATTTTGTCGTCATCAGGGAAATTCCCATCTATGATGATGACAACAATTCCGAGAGTATTTTGAACATCGACGGATCGACGGTAGATATTTGCCTCAAAGGACGCACCTTCTACAAAGACAACACCTGGTACACGCTGTGCTTGCCTTTCGATGTGCTCAACCTCACCGGTACGCCCCTCGAGGGCGCCGCTCTGCGCACCATGGGCACCACTCAGTTCGAAGACGGCACACTCACCATCAACTTCGTCGAGGCCTCCTCGGTCCAGGCAGGCAGACCCTACCTGATGAAGTGGCCGCGCGCCCCCAAGGTGGACGATCCCGTGTTTAAAGACGTAACCATACGCGACATCGACCCCATCGCGGTCACAAACGGCATGGTGCGCTTCAAGGGTTCTTTCAACCCCATAGTGTTGCATGACAATAACAAGTCCATTCTCTATTTGGGCGATGACAACCAGTTGTTCTACGTCGAAGATGAAATGCAAGTGAACTCCTGCCGCGCCATCTTCCAGCTCAAGAAGACAGCCGTGGCTGATCCCAACTTGATTAGCCGCATCGTGCTCAACTTTGACAAGGCCGTGGTCACTGCCATCGACGAGGTCAAAGCGGAAACGCCGCGCAACTATGACGACGGCTGGTACACTATCGACGGACGCCGTCTCGCCGGCAAACCCACGGCAGCGGGCATTTACATCAACCAAGGCAAGAAAATCCTAATCAAATAAACGACGACACCATGATACGTAAAATTATCACTATATTGTGCGTGGCCTTACTCGCAACGGTGCAACTGAGCGCCCAGAGCACAACGACCTATTCGGCCACATTCGAAACCACCGGTAGCGGCCATGTGAGTCTCAACAGGTGGTCGTCCATCACTCCCGGCGAGACCTTGCGACTCTTTCTTCTCCCCTCCGAGGATTGGGAGTTGCAAAGTGTGAAAGTGGTCCTAGCAAGCGACGAGACCACCGAACTGGAGCTCTCCGACTATTATGACAAAAACTACACCGCCTACTCCTTTGTGGCACCCGAAGATAACATCATCGTGCGCACCACGTTTGTCCATGTGTGGTTCAATGTGACCATCGACCAGCCTGAAGCGGGCGGCATCGTCCAAGTCAACAACTCCAAGGTGCATGAGGGGGATGAGATGATTGTCACGGTTTACCCCGAGATTGAATATACCACAGCGTGGGTTAATGTCAATCGCGACGATACCGGAAGTAGTGTCTACACCTATAGGCAGAACAACAACAAGTATATTTTCACCATGCCTAATAGCGACGTGATTATCACAGTAGGTTTCACACCCAAGGAACGGTACACCATTGTGGTGAGGTCCAGTGAATACGGAGTGACCGACGTGAAAAGCAGCGGTGTGGAAGGCGAAAACATCATCGTCACCGCCACACCCAACAAAGGCTATGAGGTGGACCACATTTGGGCCTATAAAACAGAAGCCATCGGTGGCGGCACACACTACGAGCCTCTGGAGGTGACCCGCCTCGACGACACCCAATCCTCGTTTGTGATGCCGGCAGCCTATACTACCGTAGGCACCGATTTCAAAAAACGGCTTTACCCGGTGAACGTGGTCTCGGGAACCGACATGGCCTCATTCAGGCTGTTCGCAGATGTCGTCGGTTTCGAGGGCGGCTCTTTGGCGGGATTATACATCTACCCCAACCAGTCCGAATACACGATTTCAAAATTGACTCTTACCGATGAGGATGACAACGAGCTCAACTACACCATCGAGCAAAATAACTCGTCAGGAACGAAATACTACTTTGTGCAATTCACCATGCCCTTTAGTTCCGTGGATGTGCGGGCCACCCTCAAAGCCCCGCATGCCTGCCCCATCGAGATTCTCGCTGAGGGACCAGGACAAGTAGTGGCCGACAAGGAAACAGCCTTACCGGGTGATACGGTGACGCTCACCGTAACTCTCGACAACGAATGCGTAATCCGTTCGATTACCGCCTCGGCAGGCTATGAGGTGAGCGGAGGAGGCGGAGGCGCACATGCGCCAAGCCTTGCCGAGAGCTTATGGTACGAGCAGCAAGAGCTGGAACTTTCCAAGATTGATGACACCCACTACCAGTTCACTTTGCCCGAGCAACTGGCCAGTGAGCTCACGCCCAACTATCTCGACGCCACTCGCATCAAGGTGCAGGCCGAGTTAGTCTATGTGGGTCCGCAAGTGATTTATTGCGCCGACAACACTACGCTCTACTTTGTGCATGACGAACCCATGCCTATCTATCGCGAGGTGGGCGACCAGTATGAAGGCCATACCATCACCGGCATTTGGAACGGCACCGACGTCATCAACACCGGTTGGAACGTTCCCGGCTGGTCAACCTTCTATAACAAAGTGACCCACGTGGTATTTACCGAAGGGTTCGCCACCGTGCGTCCCAAGAGTTGCTACAGTTGGTTCTTCCGTTTCACATCGGTTAATGTCATCGAGGGGCTTGAGTATCTCAACACCAGCGAGGTGACCAATATGAACTCGATGTTTATAGGATGCATCAACCTGTCGACCCTCAATCTGAACACCTTCGACATGGGCAGCGTGAGAAACACTACCGCCATGTTCCGCGCATGCACAGCACTCACCACCATCTATTGCGATAGTACCTGGAACATTGCCACCTCGGACGACATGTTCACAGGATGCTCCAATTTGCTGGGCGCCGTGGCTTTCAATGGCACCGTAAGCGCTGAAATGGCCAACCCGTACACCGGCTACTTCACCGGCCGCTGGCCCGTGAAGATGTCCGACGTGAAAAATGTCCAAATTGAAGCCCCCGATTCGGCTTACACTAATGTGACGGTTAATATCACCCTCACCAGCTTCTTCGGCACTATCGAATCGGTGACAGTGACTGGCGACCGCACAGGCAACGAAGTGACAGTGACCGCCGGAGAAGGTGGCACCTACTCTTTCGTGATGCCTCCCGAGCCTGTGACAATCACGCCCATCTTGGCCACGCCACAGGGCGATGTGGTGGCCGCGCTATGGTGCGAGGACAACACCACGCTCTACTTTGTGGCCACGCCCTACGAGAACCTCGAAGACGGCACTTGGGATGGCAAAACCATCACCAAGGCTTGGAGCGGCGACAAGGTGACCAACATGGGATGGGGCACGCCCGGATGGGACAAAGTCAAGAGCAATGCCACCAGAGTGGTATTCGACGAGAGTTTCGCCACCGTGCGACCCAAGAGTTGCAACCATTGGTTCACAGACTACGTGAAACTCGCCACCATTGAGGGCCTTGAGAATCTCAACACCAGCGAGGTGACCAACACAAACTCGATGTTCTATTCCTGCAAATTACTCACCACGCTCGACCTCAATAGCTTTGACATGAATAAGGTGACCAACTCCTCCGCTATGTTCCGCGGCTGCTCGGCACTCACAACCATCTATTGCGACAGCACTTGGAACATAAACACCTCCACAGGCATGTTCCACAGTTGTCCTTTGCTCTTGGGCGCAGCGCCTTATGACGCTCTGAAGACCACCTCGGTAATGGCCAATCCGCATACCGGCTATTTCACCGGCAAGTGGAACATCAGCATCCCGTCGCAATTCGAACATGGTACCGTCATCTGCGAGAAGACCGTGGCCTACACCAACGAGACCGTTACGCTCACCGTCACTCCCGACAGCAGATATAAGCTGGAATCGCTCACCATCACCATAGTCCAGGAGGAAACCTCTGGCGCTCCGATGCGCCTGCGCGGAGGAAACATCGACTACACCGAAGGTGAAAACGGCACTGTCAACTTTGTCATGCCGCCAGCACCCGTGAGCGTGAACGCCACATTCACTAAGGTGGTGCCCACTGCTATCGACGAAATTGACGCCACAGTGCAGCCCGACGGACAGCGTTACGACCTGCAGGGCCGCCCCGTGGGCCGCGATTACCGTGGTATCGTCATTGAAAACGGCACCAAGCGCGTGGTGAAATAACGCCCCTGCCCCACCGCATGGGGATACGAGACTGCGTCTCGCAATACATCGACATTACTTGGAGTTCACTTGTCTCCTCATGTCGGCGTAGTGCGAGACGCAGTCTCGTATTATCAGCTCAAAGCCCAAAGCTCAAAGTTCAAGGCTCATTTCTTGGCTTGCTTGGCCCAGCTGTCCTTAAGGCCGATGGTGCGGTTGAAGACGAGGTGGTCGGGCGTGGTGTCGGGATCGACACAGAAGTAACCGATGCGTTGGAATTGGAACTTGTCCTCGACATGCGCCACCTGGGCCAAATAAGGCTCCACCTTGGCGTGCGGCAACACCTGTAACGACTGCGGATTGAGCAGCTCACGGAAGTCGCGTTCGGTTTCGGCACCCGGATTTTCGACACTGAAAAGACGGTCGTAGAGTCGCACCTCGGCATCAACAGCATGGCGTGCGCTCACCCAATGGAGGGTGCCTTTCACCTTGCGCTCACTACCGGCTGTTCCGCTGAGTGTGTCGGGGTCGTAGGTGCACTGAATCTCGATGACAGTGCCATCCTCGTCTTTGGTACATCCGGTGCACATAATAATATATCCACCCTTGAGTCGCACCTCTTTTCCCGGAGTGAGGCGGAAGAATTTTTTGGGCGGCACTTCCATGAAGTCGTCGCGCTCGATGTAGATTTCGCGCGAGAAGGGCATCTCGTGAGTGCCGGCGCCTTCTTGCTCTGGGTTGTTGTCCATGTGCAGCATCTCCACCTTGTCTTCGGGATAATTGGTGATGACGACCTTCACGGGATTGAGCACGGCGCACACGCGCGGCGCCACCTTATTGAGGTCTTCGCGGATATTGTGCTCGAGTAGGCCGATGTCGTTCAGGGCCTCATACTTTGTATAGCCGATATCCTCAAGGAAGTTCTTGATGGACTGTGGAGTGAAGCCACGGCGACGCAAGCCGCAGATGGTGGGCATGCGCGGGTCGTCCCACCCGTTGACAAGGCCTTCCTTGACGAGCTGGAGCAACTTGCGCTTGCTCATGACGGTGTAAGTGAGGTTGAGGCGGTTGAACTCGATTTGCTTGGGGCAATATTCATCGACGGTGTCACCAGCCAACAGCTTCACATAGTAGTCATAAAGCGGGCGATGCGGCACGAACTCGAGGGTGCAAATACTGTGGGTGACGCCTTCGAAGTAGTCGCTCTGCCCGTGGGCGAAGTCATACATGGGATAGACGTTCCACGTGGTGCCGGTGCGCCAGTGGGGCGTCTTGATGATGCGGTACATAATAGGGTCACGGAAGTGCATGTTGCTTGAAGCCATGTCGATTTTGGCGCGTAACACGCGACTGCCCTCGTCAAACTCTCCCTTGTTCATGCGCTCGAACAGGTCGAGGTTCTCCTCCACGCTGCGCTCGCGATAGGGGCTATTGACACCTGGCTGGGTGGGCGTGCCCTTTTGTGCGGCAATCTCCTCACTCGACTGGTCATCGACGTAGGCCAATCCACGCTTAATCAACTCGATAGCAAATTTGTAGAGCTGGGGGAAATAGTCGCTGGCATAATAGAGACGGTCGCCCCAATCATAGCCCAACCAGTGGATATCGCGCATAATTGATTCCACATATTCGGTGTCCTCACGGGCGGGGTTGGTATCGTCAAAGCGCAGGTTACAGGTGCCGCCGAACATTTCGGCCACTCCAAAGTCCATGCAAATGGCCTTGGCATGGCCAATGTGGAGATAGCCGTTAGGCTCGGGCGGGAAACGTGTGTTGAGACGTCCTCCATTCTTACCCTCTTTGAGGTCATCGGCTACTATCTGCTGCACGAAATTGAGCGTTTTTTTCTCTTCGGCTGCTGTGGGGTTTTCGTTCTGTGCCATAGAAAAATATCTTCCGTTTTTGTCGTTAAAAAATCAAATCGCATTAATCAGCGCACCTCCTGGGCGGGCTAACAAACCGCAAAATTACAAAAAAAAGCGTAAACATTCAGATTATTATTGCTAAATTTGCACCTTACAAGTTCAATTAACCCATATAATAAATGATGAATATAATAAAAAATATCGCCCTCGCAGCGTTGTGCACACTGTTCTGCCTGCCGGCAGCGGCACTTGAACTGGAAGATTTCGTACTCTCGCAAAGCCGTCCCAAAGGTGCCGGCGAGTTCACACCGGCCGCCGATGGCCGCTTCTTTTACCGGCTCGAGGAAAACTCGGTGAACCGCTATGCCTACGGGCGCGACGGAAAGGCTGTGACCATCTACGACGGCGAGAACCATGCCGAATGGGATGATTATCGCATGGAAGCCGGTGACCGCCTCATCGTCTTGTGGGAAAACAAGCACGAAATTTACCGCCACTCCTTCAGCGCCGACCATTACATTTATAATATAGCGAGCGGCACGCTTGACAAGGTGAGCAAGGCCGGCGGTGAAGAAATCGTCACCGTGTCGCCCGACGGCGACCGCGTGGCCTGGGTCAAGGATAACGATATCTACCTCAAGGAACTGGCTACTGGCCAAATAACGCGCGTGACGACCGACGGTCGCAAAAATGAGGTCATAAACGGTGTCCCCGACTGGGTTTACCAGGAGGAATTCGACATCCTCAACTCGCTGCGTTTCTCGCCCGACGGCAAGCGGCTCGCATTCCTGCGCTGGAACGAAAGCGAGGTGCCTATGTGCTCGATGCAAATGTATCGCGGCGACTGCAAGCCACTCGTCGAGAATGCCGCACACCCCGAAAGTTATGACTACAAATATCCCTGTGCTGGCGAGCGTAATTCAACGGTGACGGCTCACTGCTACAATGTAGCCACCGGCATCACAACTGATGTGACTCCCCACGACGACACCGAATATATTCCGAGCCTCGAATTCACATCAAATGGCACGCTCATGGTGACGACGCTCAACCGCGCTCAAAACCACCTGCGCATCTATCCCGTGACCACCGAAGGCGTAGCGGGAGCCTGCTACGACGAGCAGAGCGACCTGTGGATTGACGACGCTAGCGAATATGCCCACTTCTACGATGACTTTTTTGTAGTGGTGAGCAACCGAGACGGATACAAGCACCTCTATC
>JAGCUP010000189.1 GCA_017962765.1 Muribaculaceae bacterium
ATATAGAACTTTGCGATGAAGTTGTACATAAGCGATATGTAATTTAAAGTTTTTGTTTTCACCTCTAAATTACTAAATATCAGCGATATGTGCAACTTTTTCATTATAAAAATTTAAAAAATTAATTCAACCAACAGGTTAATTCCTAATTCCTAATTAAATGAATTCCTAATTCCTAATTGGATCAGTTCCTAATTAAGCAAGAGGTTGTAGAGCGCCGTGACGTCGGCACCGCTCACCACGCCGTCGCCATTCACGTCGGCATCGCCATTGACTATGGCGTCATCGAGCAACACGTTGTAAAGCGCAGTCACGTCGGCGCCGCTGAGCACGCCGTCGCCGTTGACATCACCCTTGATTGAAGTGACATCACGGTAATGGGCACGAAGGCACAGCGAGAGTGTGTTGTCGCCATAGTTACTCTTGGCGGGCGTGATTTTGATGGTCTTCACCGTCAACGGATAGGTGGAGAGACGCTCCACGCCGCCCAAGGCATCCATATCGAGACTCAGGGTATGCTCAACACCGGCCTCGAAGGTGCCGTCGTACTCCTGATAGGTGAGCTTGGTGATGTTATAGTTACGACTGTCGATTTGTACCTTCTCAATAGGCACCGTGCTGTTGAAGGTGAGGGTCACCACGTCGGGATTGCCATAGAGGGCCTCTTCGGTCGAAAGCTGGATGTAAGGCGCACGGTTCGAACTATAGCTGAAAGCGAGCACACCGTCTTCGCCCCACACAAACTCCTTGGCACCGGCACCTTTGAGCGTCCATTCGCTGAGGGCGATGTCACGCCACTCTGTTTCGCTGATTTCCACTTTTACCTCGGTCTCGTCGTCAAAGCCACCTATTGTGCAGTAGAGTGGCGTAGAACCGTTCGCCAGGCCCGAGAGGCATCCGTCGACAATGGTGGCCACGCTCTCGTCGCCCAGCCGCCACGCGAGTTTCGACGGGTCGTAAGGATATATGTCGTTGCCAACCGTGGCGCTCACCTCAAGAGGCAATGGGTAGTGCCCGATGACAGCCACTGGCTTAGTGACGATGGCGGGAGCGGCCTCAAGGGTTCGCACCTCGACCTGTGCCGTCATGCCATCGAGGGTGGCGGTAAGCATCCGGCTGGTGAGCGCACCACCCAGAATGAGCGTAGAACCATCGGGCGTGCCCAGCTCAGGGTCGCAGCTTAGGGTGAAGCCCTTGACATCATCGTTGACGATTTCGCCCCACTGGTTGAAACCCACGATGCGCGGCGTGTAGGCCGAGTAGACGGGAAGCTCGGCGCGATAGTCATAGAACTGTATCGAGGCTATCTCGTTGTCTTCGGGGGCCACGGTCGAAACAAACCAGCCGTTGGCCACGGCGCGCGGAGTGCCTTCGGTGGTGGTATTGACGACATTGCCCAGCACAAGCATCTCGGCACTGCCGCCGGCATCCATGGTGACGACCTCGCTGATATCGGGATATACCGACTTGAGTATTTGGCACATGACCTCAGTGGAGCAACCCGCGCTATTACCATAGACCTTGCTCGATGCCTTGTCGATGACAATCATGTAGAGCTTGCGGCCCGTGGCATCGGTGCCGTAGCCGGTACGGCTATAAACCATCGAGTTGTAGTCCTCATCGTAGTTGCGACCAGTCAGTTCACCATTGTGAAGCACGGGAGCGTTGCCCTCAATCATGTCGGTGATGGCGGGGGCTACCTGCGTCTCCTCGTTGTAGGTCCAGCCATGCTTAACGGTAATCTCTTCGCCCTCCTGCAATGCCGCCAGCAAATCCTTTTGGGTACCGGTGGCGGTGAAGCAAGCGTCATAATCGCCCAGGGCGCGGCGGTCCTCGCCTTTGACAATTTTCGTCACGACAAAGTACATCTCTTTGTTCACACCCCACGAGCTGCCAGGCTTGAACATGAGGTAGTAGTTATCGGCAAGGGCCTCGCCCAACGTGTTGTGGCCCGTCCAGTTAGTCTCAAACTCGCGGCTGCGACTATAGCCTGGTGTCCACAAGGCGATGCTGCTACCCTTGTTGCGGCGATTCACGGTCTCGAAAGCCACCGGCTCGACCAGGTGACCGCCCGAAATGGAGCCCCCGCACAAGAAGTGGCCCATATAAATTTTTTTGTCCTCAGTGATGGCGCAGCCGCCCGTGCGCGTGGGGCCACCGTCCCACGGGTCGATGCTGTTGCCCGTGTTGACGTAAATGGTGTCGCGCCTCACCACGGCGCCAAACGGCGTCCCAAGGCAGAAGCGGTTCCATGGCTCACCGTTACCCGTCACGCACCAAAAGTTGGCGTTACAGCCAGCCACGGGGCGGCGTGTCGCCGTGCGGTTACGCTTGTAAGAATTCGCCAACGCCTCGGTGCGACCAACTTGATTATAGGCCACGGTGGTCTCCACCCCATTGTAGGGGTTATCCATGTCGGCCTCAACCAGATACACGTTGAGCGGATAATCGGGCAGGCGCATCACCGTGTGGATGATACCCGGCCCCACCTGGCGGTGTTCCAGCGTGTCGGCACGATACTCCTTAGTGCCAATAGTCACCGAGGCCTGTGCACCTATCGCGACCGCCCCGGCCAGTAACAAAATCACTGATAGTCTTTTCATTCCCATGACGCAAAAAAATATTTAATGTAAAAAGGTTCTATAAATGATGTCACAAAGTTACAAATTTTTCGCGAACCTCCATCGAAAAATTGTGTATTATAACCTGTTGGTTGAATTAAAATAGCGCATATTTGACTTGCCCTATTGGTTTATGATTAATAAAATTGAAATATTGCAACATGGTGAAAGCTGCGACTTTAGCTGCGATCCGTGTAAAC
>JAGCUP010000190.1 GCA_017962765.1 Muribaculaceae bacterium
ACTGGCCGAATAATTTGCTAGGTGCTCAGTGTTTGCGGGTTAGGGGTATTGGAGGTGGTTTTTGCGGAACATTTCGATGTCGAGGGGCTTGAGGCCTGCCCGGTCGAGCGTGATGAAGTCGTTGTGGTCGGTAACGAAAAGACGGCGCATCATGGGAGTGTATTTGTCACTGCTAAGGGCAAGCGTCGGCTTGAGGTACGCGGTGTGGACACCGCTCATGTCGAGGAGTGTGTGGAAGAGCACCATGTTGGTCGAGACAGCGATGTCGCGGTGAGTGGATAGGTTTTGCCACTTGTCGGGATAACGCTCTTGATATTGTGGTGACGACCACATGAAAAGGGGCACGCGCAGCTGGTAGTATGTGGGCAGCGGCGAGGCGTGCAGGAAACGGTCGCGCTCGTCGTCGTAGATGTCCTCGCCGTGGTCGCTGGTGAAGGCGAGCAGTGCTGGCACGTCCTTTGTGCGTAACATGTCGATAATGTCGGCGATGAGGTTATCGTCGAACCGGATTGTGTTGTCGTAGGCGTTGATGAGCTTGTCGCGCTGCGAACGCTCGGCGGCCAGCACGTTATCGGGCTTGAAATAGGCCTGTGAGGCGGGGTAGCGGTCGCGGTAGTTGAAGTGGGAACCATAGCAGTGGACCACGATGAGCAGGCGACCCCCGTCGTAGGCGGCGAGGCGGCGTTCGACGAGGCCCTTGAGAGCATCGTCGCTCACGTTCTCGGTAATGGCCACACTGTCTTTGGTGAACACCACGTCTTGGGCTTCCTCGCCAAAGAAGTCGATAAATGAGTGGTTGCGGCGCTGGTTGCTGTAGTAGGCGGTGCGGTAGCCGGCCTCGTTGAAGGCGCTGATGATGCCCTTGCGGTGGTATAAACTGTCCCAGGCCTCGCTGGCGACGGGCGAAAGCAGCAATGGCACGCTCTTGTGCGTAGTGTTGCTCATGGTGATTGCGTCGCGATAGACGACGAGGTCGTCGATGGCGGCCAGTCGCGGCGTGGTGTTGCGCTCATAATCGTATATGCCCCAGTTGTCGGCGCGTGCTGTTTCGCCAATGATGAGGACTGTGATTTGGGGCACGCTGTCGGGCAGGGCACTGGTGGCGTGGTAGGAGAAGTCGCGTGAGGTTTCCTCGTACTGCGACGTCTTTATCACGCGTTGCACGGCGAGCCCGGTGTTATAAGCGGCGTTGAAGGGGAACACGTCGTTGCGCAGCTTGAACGAGGGTGTGACGAAATAGTTGGCGATGAGCATCACCACGCCCACGGCGAGCAGCACGAGCGAACGCTTGCGCTGTTTCTTGCGGTAGTCGGCATCGAGCGGCTCCTTTTTCCTGATGGAAACGATGGAGAGGACGATGCAGGCCATATAGAGGATTACGGCAAAGAGGACTGCGGGCAACAGGTTGGAGAGCAGCTCGTTGACCTCGGTGACGTTGGTGGTGGTGACGTTGAGCAGCATATCGACGGCGAGCGGGGTCTCGCCATAGAGCTTGAGCAGCACAATCTCGAAAGCATCGTAGAATGCCACGATAAAGAGCCACCAGAACATTTTCCCCGGTTTCTTGCCCAGCGTCATCACGAACCAGTAGATGGCGAAGGGCAGCACGATTTGCACCAGGCGGGTGAGCAGCGAGGTGGATTCGGTGAAAAACATCATCACATTGGTGACGATGAGTGAAATGGTTATGAACCAGAAGATGAATTTTTGGTTAGAGAGTATTTCCTTAAAACGCTTCATTGACAGTAAAAATAAATCCGTTATTGCCTTTGGAGCCGAAACCGTAATCGATTCGGACGTTCATGCGCGGACGAATGGCCCAGCGAAGCCCAATGCCGCCGTTGGGCAATATGTTGCCCATCGAATGGCTGTCGTGGAACACCGTTCCGGCGCCACCCCATGCAACCATGCCCAGCGGACCCCAAATGTGCTGCCGCAGTTCGAGCTGCGCCGCAAGCAGGTGTTTATCATTGAAACGGCCCGGGTAATAGCCGCGCATTGAATAGTTGTCGCCCATTGTGGCCATGCCGGCCCACGAGGGATAGCCGCCCCAGTTGAACACGCCCATCACCTCGGCGGCCACGATGGCATCACGCCATGCCTTGTGATAGTAGGCCACCTTGGCGTTGGTGGTGTAGTAGTGGTAGTGGTTGCCCAGCCAGCTGGGGCGAAAGAGCTGGGCAAGGTGGATATAGACGCCACGCGAGGCGCAGGTGATGAAGTCGCGCGTGTCGTAATCGACGACGAGGCCCACGCCGTAGTTGCGTACCGTGCGATCATCGCCGCAGAGCAGCTCGGGCTTGTCAAGCTCGTCGGTGTGTGTAAAGTCCCATTGTACCATGGGGCCGACGTAAAGTCCACGTGTGAGCCTCCAAAGCACGTTGGCGTTGACGACGATGTCGAGTTTCTTCATCAAGGTTTTGTTGGCGTTGTCATTGGCCATGTCGTAACCCATTCCCCAATAGTAGGTGGGCGAGTAGGCGAGGACTGCGTCTAAGTTGATACGCATCTTGTCGTCGGGGAACAGGATATTGCTGCGCAGACTTACCGACCAAAAACCTTTGAGCGAGACGTCACCTGTGAGTGCCACGTTACTGGGCTGCATGAGACTATCACAGCCCCGTAAACGGAACATGGCACTGCCCGCTACCCCCAGGCCGAGGCCAGCTTGACTGTCGTAGTGAGGCCCGCCGATGATGCTGAAACGGGTCTTACTGGTGTTGACAGTGCTGTCGTTCCCGCCTCCCATGAGATAACCGCCTACTTTTTTCCAAAAGTTAGGTTTCGATTGCTCTATGTCGAAGAGCGGCACCACCTCAAGGCTCACACTGTCGTTGAGTGTGTGAGCGGTGGCACCGCATGTCGCTATTGCGAGCAACACGAGAGCCGTTGCGGTTCGTCTCAAGGTCATCAGGTCAAGAGATGCGGGTCTGCTGCTTGATTAGTAGTTGCGGGCGAAAATCACGCGACGATGAGAAGGCTTGCCGGTGAGCATGTCCACACCTTCTTCCTCGGGTGCATCCATGGGAATGCAACGAATAGTGGCCTTGGTGAGTTCCTTGATACGCTCCTCGGTCTCGGTGGTGCCGTCCCAGTGAGC
>JAGCUP010000017.1 GCA_017962765.1 Muribaculaceae bacterium
AAATGTCTACTTTGGTATTCGCTCGTTATCTTTCGTGAGAAGAAAGTGACCGTCGCCTGCAGGTTCTCGTCGTCGAGTTCATAGGCGATGCCGTCAACCACCACATCGCACTCGTAATAAAAGTAGCTGGTGTTTCCCGATCTCTCTGTCCATTTCTTGGCCTGCGCCGACAGGCACGACATCGCCAGCACGACGCCAACCACCACAATCCGGATTAATTCTTTTGTTCTCATAATACACATTATTTTTTTGTTAATTATTTTGCTGTAAATTTTATTTTTAGATTCGCTGTAAATTTACACACTTTTTTTCAAAAACACACAATGTTTTTAAGAAAAAGTTTCATTTCGCTTTAAAACACTAACTCTCGTTCCCGCAATTTGAACAGTTCCCGCAATTTGAGCAGTCACAGAACGTCTCCCATGCGGAACCATTCCACCACACGGGTTTTCCTATTGAGGTGTCGAACGCTTGCTGACCCACGTTGAGGCCGAGGTCTTCACTGGCGTAATCATCAAGCTCGTCGCTTGTTCCCACCAAATTCTCAAAGAACCACCCCTTTGTGGTGTTCACTACAGGGAACAGATTGTATCCCGAGCCCACCACGCCTCGTGCGCCAATTGCGAAGCCGTTATCTTTGGGATAGTTGGGGTGTTCCAACTCCATATCAAGATTAGTAATCCATGCGTATTGTTTCGTGCCGAGAAGATACGGCCGGCCATGGCGCATGATGTCATTGCCCATAGCTCCTCCACCGGCAGTCCATAGGAGTTGGTTAAAGTGGCGGTTGAATCGTCCCTCGACAAACATCTTGAAAAGTTTGGTGTTTTGCCCATCCCACCACCACGACGATTGGTTATAAGAAATTAGCCCCTTTAGTTCAATTGTTATTTTCTTATGATTGAGGTAGAGAGCTTCGTCAAACGAGGTGGAAAGGATGGGCACTATCACGTCACCAAGGGCATCTGGTTTGGCGTCATCATAGGCATATGGTCCGTTGAACAGTACCTGAGAAACGGAAGTTTGAGAAGGAGTCACATCATCTATGGTGACTTTTAAGTTCTCAAAATAGACGAAACCTTTCCCTTTTAGGTGAATGGCGAGAAACTGCAACTTGCCTGCGAATGTGGTGTTCGCGCCAAATGAAATGTCAATGGTCAAAGTGGCAGTGGAGTTATCGAGTACAGAATTGTTAATACGTCCCACAAAACCTTCGGGATCAAGGGGGCTGGCGTTAACAATTTCCATGAATTCAAAAGTGTCATCTACCGGCTCGGGTGTCGTCGGGTCATCCAAAGAACGTGGCCCGACAGACGATGGGCCCTGGCCAGGATTAGGTGTTGGGTCGGGCGTTGTGCTTGCCACAGCGGTTGCCGTCACCGTGACATTCGGCATCACTTTGTCTAAGGAGAGAAAATCGTTGTCAATGGTGTGTATATAGTCGCTTGCCTGCCTCATTGCATTGTAGGCTCCCAAATGAAGAGGGTCGAGATGCCCCATCACATGTCCGGTGGCGTTGCCGCGCAGCGTTGCCAGCTGCGTGAGGCTCTGATATTCGACATCGCGATTTATTGCGACATCTTGGTCTAGGCCGGCATCGTGGTAAACTTCATCGAAAAGGTAATACCCTGTAGCGGCGTTTTTATGTCGCCGCTCGCTCTGCCCCATGGCGCTGTATTTGCGATCGATTAATGAAACGAGCCTCGGCCCGAAGCGCATGTGGTCGGTATTGGTGAACTTGAACATGGGGCAACCGTATTGCGTGTCCCAAATGAAGGGGTCAAGGTATGCTTCCTGCATATTCCCTTCCACAAGAGGTATGCCTTGTGGTAAGGGATTATTCTCATTTTTAGTTGTGAACTCCGGGTAATTAATGCGTTCGGCATTGATGTCACAAGTTATCTCACCACCGTTGAATGCGCGGCTCGATGCATAAATTGACCTTATGCACCAAAAAATGAGACCCGACAACTTGAGCGAAGTCACATCGCCCTTAGTATATCCAAAAGCCTGTTTGGCCTCTTGATAATCAACCCTGACGCCGGTCCCGAAGCCGCGAATCGTCAAATTCAGTTTCGCATTATAAAAACGGCTACAGCCCGCCTTACAAGAAATGTGCACACCATTTCCGGCAAAGTGCCCCGACGTGGTTACGTTGGTGATGGGGTCGGGCACCGAATAGGGCTCGGCGACGAAATTGCCTTGAGCGTCACTTATTCCGTCGTTGGGGTCTTGGAAACCCCGGATTGGGTTGTATGTGGTTTTATCATGGGGCGGCTCACCATAAGATAAGCATTTGAAACTGTCATCAACTAAGTTGAGAGGGCCAATGAGGGTCATTGAGATTTTGGTTCCGATTAATCCGTTAGGATAGATAAGGATTGCATTTCGGGTATAATAGGCATTCAAATATATACGATTATAAACATCAATGGGTTCCGCTGAACATGCACTACTGACATCTATGGTTCCGCCATCTATTGTAATACAGCCTTTTTCTTTACTAGTGTCAACCGGGTCCAAAATTAACACATCAATTGACTTGTCCGTCCATAATATGGTGTGTGCTTCGGCCAAGTCGTCTGAAAGGGCTTTCCATTGGCCATGGCCCTGGAGGGTGACCTCTTTAGGCCGACAAAGCGTAACTGGACTCGCAAGATAGTAATAGCCCGTAGAAAATGTGATGTGCCCGATGGGGCTGTCGAATGCTTTTTGAATAGCCGTACTATTGTCGAACGGAGGATCGGGCTCTGTTTGTGGAGGTGAAGGAGGGATAATTTTACAAATAGAAGACTTTGCTCCCCACCATTCGGGATAGCCGGTCTCGACAATCCATGTGCCGTCAAGAATCACATTGTCCCCGAAGATTTGGAACAGGCCGGCCTCAATTCGGGTGTTATTTCCTACCAATTCAAACGGAACCGTTCCATCAATGTATCCTTCCCCCGTAAAACGAAGAATACAATTTGAGGCAATTTGTACTGGTAATGGACCTTGAATAGTTACGTTTCCTGAAATCACATAAATTGTGTTTGCCTGATTAAAAACAGTGTTTGGATGGGATCCACTTAAATTAACGATGTTCATGATTTAAAAATTAATTAGTGTTGCGGATTAGACTGCAAATTTATATCTTTTTGGCAAAAAAACAAACAAAACATAAAAAAGATTGCCCCAAAAGCAATAATGCAAACAAAACGAAGCGGTGAGCAAAAATGGGAAAAACCGAATGGGGCAAATGTGCGGCGACCTTGTGCCATATAAAAAAACCGCGCCCCCGACTGATAGAGAGGGGGCGCAGCAGCAGTTGTGTTAGTTTTTATGGATTAAATAATTTGTGGACTTTCCCGTCGATGGAAACGATGGTTATCGTTCCCGTAGCCTCAAACGTGTTGGTGCCCGGATTGACCACGACGAGGCGACTGCGTCCGTCGGGCGTCGAAAGTCGTGCCACCGTGGCCACCGCACTTTCAATCACCACCAGGCCTCGCTTCATTGTGACGCGCGGTTCGGGACCGCCTACTGTAACGAGTCCGGTGGTCGGGTCGACCGAAACCAGGCAGTCGGCGCTGTATCCGCCCACACTCGCCGTCACCGTGGCGTTTCCACCGGCCACGCCGTAGATGATGCTGCCCACGCTTGCCGCCCGCTGCGGGCCATTGGATGGCATCGTTACAGGGCTCACGGGCCCGTTAGTCACCGTGACGACATTCGGATTGCTGCTGGTCCAGGTGACGGGCGTGGTCACATGGGTACCGCTCACAGTAGCCGTGAGTTGCTGCGAGGCGCGGATGCCTAGCCTGAAACTGTTGTAGTTCAGTGAGATGCCGGTGATGGTCTCAATCATGTCGCCGGCGTCGGTCACGGTGAATTTGTTTTCGCTATTCTTCACGCCTAGCTCGTAGTACATGTCCTGGTCGATGCCGGTGAGGTCTATGATTTGGTTGCCATTGTTGTTATTGTTGATGACCACGTTCACCTTGGCACCATTTTCGGCGATGATGAAGGTGCGGCTATACCACGGCTCACCATCGATATAGGTGACGGTGCCTGCGCGGCCGGGCCACGTGTCGCTCAGCGACGTGTTGTCGTCGTTGGTCACCGTGCCGGTGCCCCAGGCGTGGAAATAGATGGCGTCCCATCCGCTCACAGGCTGCTTAAAATAGATGGTGATGGGATAAGGCTCGAAGGTGACGGGCGGCGTGGTGCCGGGTTCCACCACGGTGTAGAGTCCGCTGGCATCAATCGGTCCCAGCTCATAATATACATCATCGGTGATGCCGGTGATATCGACAGTTTGCTTACCGTCGTTATTGTTGAAAATGACTTTGAAACTATAGTCCTCGCTTTCTTTCTCAAAGGTGTGGTAGAAATAGGTGTCGCCATCGATGACCCGGGTGTCGGTGATGCGCGTGCCCGGCCAGTTGCCCAGTTTCTCTCCGTTGCCGTCCCATGAATAGTAATAGACATTGGCCCAACCCGGGTCCTTGAAATAGACTGTGGCCGTGGGCGGCGTGGTATACTGCTCGGTCACGTCGGTCACAGTGAGTTTGGTATTCCCACCCCCTCCGGTAATCTCGTAATATACGTCAGCGTTCACCCCGGTGATGTTCTCGGTTTGGTTGTTGTTGCCGCTGTTGCCGTTGTTGAAGATGATATTAAACTGGAAGTTGGAGGCCGTCAATTCGAAGGTGTGATAATAGAACGTGACCCCATTAACCACCGTTGTGGCGGTGATTTTTGTGCCGGGCCACGACCCCATCGTCTCACTTTGACCATCGTTTTCGCCGTAGGTGTAGAAATACACGTTGCTCCATCCCGGATTTTTAAGATAGACGGTGATTTTCTTGGTTTGCGACACCTTGTAGTGACGAGTGGCAGTGCTGCCGCTCACGATGCTGTTGCCGTTGAGCAGGGCCACGGTGAGCGTCGCGTCACTGTCGATGCGCAAGGTGCTGCCACTTGCCACGCGTGTGCCGTTCGACGCGCTCGGCGTGGTGCCGTCGGTGGTATAGACCAGTGTGGTATAGCTCGCGCTTACTGCCGTGAGCGTGACGTTGAACGCTTGCGTGTAGAAGCCCGAGGGAACGTCCACCCATGCGATATTGGCCGATGTGGGCATGAAATACTTATAGTGGTAACCACTGAGAACGGGCACCGTGTTGGCAGGCCCGGTATAGCTGGCCACGTTGCTGCCCACGGCGCAAATCAGGTTAGTTTTGCTGCCCGTGGTGCTGGTGATGAAGCGTGCGGTTTGTGACGACGACACCGAGTAGGCGCTGGTGTTGGTCACTCCGGCGGCCTTGCGTGCAGCAATCATGTTTTTAAGCTCTTTCTTGTAGGCCTTCCAGTGGGGAAGGAACACGCATGGGGTGCCCGGCATGGCGAGCATATAGGCATTGGCGGCCAGTGTGTCGCGCACGATGGGGTCCTTAGTATATCCCGTCACGTTGCCGCGGTCTTGCGTGTCGTGGTTCTCCACAAAGGTAACGGCCCAACGCTTGTAGTTTCCGCTCTCGAAATTATTGCTAATCAGCGGATATCCGTCGGTGTTGGCTTGGTTCAGTCTGCTCCAGTTATTATTGTTGATGGCATTGCGCACCGTGTAGCGGAACTGGAAGTCGAAGGCGGCGCTGGTGGGTGTGCCGTTGTTCTTGGTGCCGTCAATCCACGTCTTGATTGTGCTCCCCGCTTTCCAGCACTCGCCCACGCTGAACTGCGGCTGGGCATAGGTGTTATAGATTCTGGTGTAGGTGGGCGAATATCCCGCTACCATATCATAGCGGAACCCGACGTAGTGCAAGTCGTTGAGCAGCATATTGAGGAAGGCCTTGACATTGTTCTGCACGTTGGTGCTGGTATGGTCAAGGTCGCGCATTCCTGTCCATCCGTCGCCCGTGTCGGCGTTGCCCAGGTGCTCGCCGCTCTGCAGGTGGTTGGCGGTCTGGCCTCCGTCATCGTCGCTGCAAATGTCGCTTGCGGTGAGGCGGTAGGTGACGCCGTTATAGGTCTCGCTGGGGAAGTCGGTCCAGTTGCTCACGTTCTGCCGGTGGTTGATGACCACGTCGCCTATGATGCCTATGCCGTTGTTCCCCATCGCGGTCACCAATGCTTGCAGCTCGCTCTTGTTGCCGAACGAACTGCTGTAGTTTGTGAACCAGTACAGCGGCGAATATCCCATTTGGTTGCCACTGCCGCAGTTGGCGGCGTTAGGAATCCACAGCAGGTCGATATATTCTGCCATGTCCTCGGCCTGAGCGGTGAGGGTCGTCCACCGCGTGTCGGTGTAATTATCCCACGAGAATCCCTGCAGCATCACGCCGCCGTACCCGCTGGGCCAACCCTGTGCGAGTGCCGTGGTAGCCGTCACGACAACCATAGCCGCGACCGCTACTCTTTTAAAATACGATTGAAATTTCATGAACTAATCTTTTTAAGGTGCTTTGTAAAAGTTATGCAAAAACAATGAATTTATTTGCATTTTGATGCATTCTACCCATTTTCCGCCCAAAAACACCCTATTCAGGTAGGTATTAATAAACATATTTTATGCACCATAATAGAAACCAACAAATAATGGGGAAAATTTGGCAGATTGCCAAGAAAGTTGTAATTTTGCCACAAAATATATGGTATTACACACAAATATTCCTCTAAATCGCTGAAAATTTTATGGAAAACGAAAAAGACATTATCAACCGCATCAAGTACTTGATAGCCGAAATGGGCGGCCGTCAGGCACAATTTGCGAAAAAAGTGGACATCAACCCTTCCAACTTGTCGAAGTACCTCAACGGACGCTTGCCGGTGAGCGACGCGCTCATCAATAAAATCGTCGTCAACATGGGGGTGTCGAAGCAATGGCTCGAAACGGGCGATGACCTGCCCTTCGCCAAGCAGGCCGCGCCGCTGGCACGCACGCTCACCATCGACGAGAGCGCCATGACGCGCCGTGGCCACCGCGGCACGCCGGTCTATGACATCGACGTGACGGCGGGCCTGCTGCCTCGCGCAAGTATGTTCGCCGACGAGCACATCATCGGCACCATCGACCTGCCCCACCTCAGCCCCGACAACCGCATCGTGCGCGTGAGTGGCGACTCGATGGAGCCCGTCATCCACGCCGGCGACCTGGTTGCGGTGCGCGAGCTGTCGAGCCTTAACACCATCATTTGGGGCGAGATATACGTCGTCACGCTCGACGACTACCGCATGGTGAAATACCTGCGCCGCCACACCAATCCGTCGATGGTGATTCTGCGCAGCGAGAACGCGAACTATGACGACATCGACATCGCCCGAAACGAAATCCGCGACCTGATGTTCGTCCAGCATATCATCCACATTGCCACACGCATGTAAACACGCATGAAAAAGGACGAAATTCAAACTTTTGTACTACCCTCGGGACTGAGAATAGTCCACGTGCCCACCACATCGCCCGTGGCATGGGTGGGACTCGCCGTCAACGTGGGCAGCCGTGACGATGGCGAAGGGCAGGCCGGACTGGCCCACTTCGTGGAGCATACCATCTTCAAGGGGACGACGCGCCGGCGCGCGTGGCACATCAACAACCGCATGGAGCGTGTGGGCGGCGAACTGAACGCCTACACTACCAAGGAGTGCACCACGCTCTACACCGTGTTTCCCTCGAAACACTTATCGCGAGCCGTCGAACTGCTTGCCGACCTGGTGCTCAACTCGGTGTTCCCCGAGGCCGAACTCGAGCGTGAGCTCGACGTGGTGCTCGAGGAGGCCGCCAGCTACCGCGACAGCCCTGCCGATGCCGTCTTCGACGATTTTGAGGACGTGCTCTTTGCCGGCTCGTCGTTGGGACACAACATTCTGGGCATCGAGGAAGACCTGAGGATGCTCACCGGCGCACACTGCCGCGCCTACCTCGAACACTTCTTCACCCCATGCAATATGGTGCTCTTCTCGGTGGGAGACTACGATGCCGCGCGCCTCGCGCGCCTCGCCGAGCGTCATTTCGCGGCGTTGAGAAGGACCGACCACGCCAGCGCGCGCTCGCTGCCCGTGGCCACCGTGCCCACCAGTCGCACCGTGGAGATGGGCCTGCATCAGTCGCACACCGTGACCGGTGCGCGCGTCGCGGGAATGTATAGCGAGGAACGCTACGCCCTGTCGCTGCTGAGCAACATTCTGGCCGGGCCGGGCATGAACTCGCTGCTCAACGTGCAGCTGCGAGAGCGGCGTGGACTCGTCTATACCGTGGAGACTTCGCTGGCCCTCTACCAGGACTGCGGCGCGCTGGTCATCTACTTCGGGTGTGACCACGACAAGACACCGCGCGCCATGCGTCTCGTCGACCACACCATCGACCACATCGCGCAAGGCGGCATCACGGCGCGGCAACTCGACCTGCACAAACGGCAGCTGTGCGGACAAATGCTCGTGAGCGGCGACAGCAGCGAGGCCACTGCGATGGGTGCCGGACGCTCCGTGCTCTACTACGACCACGTCACTCCGCTCAGCGAGGCCATCGACCACATCAACGCCGTCACCCCCGAGCAACTCGCCACCGCTGCCCGGCAACTCGCCCCCGCCCTGCGCACCACCCTCACCCTGCGGTAAGGCGGACAGCAATGCAGTTTTTGTTGCGAAAGTGGGTCGAATTGAGTTTTAATGTGTAACTTTGCGGCAAAGTTAGAGAAACGATGACGAGAAAAAATGGCATATGTGGCCTTGTGGCAGTGTTGTTCACGCTGATGATGGCGTGGATGGCCTCGTCGTGCGCCAGCATCGGGTCGCCCGAGGGAGGGCCGCGCGACTACACGCCACCGCGTGTGGTGCGGTGCTCGCCAGCGCCCGGCACGCTCAACTTCAAGGGCCGCAAGGTGGAAATCACCTTCGACGAATACATCCAGCTCAAGGACCAATCTACCAAGGTCGTCATCTCGCCTGCACCCAAGGACCATCCATCCATCAAGGCCCTGGGCCGCAAGGTGAGCGTTGAGTTCCAGGACGAGCTGCTGCCCAACACTACTTACGTCATTGACTTCACCAACGCGCTGAGCGACAACAACGAGAGCAATCCGCTCGACGGTTTCTCGTTCGCTTTCTCGACGGGCGAGAACCTCGATACGCTGCAAGCCAGCGGCATCGTGTTGCGCGCCCGTGACCTCGAGCCCATGCAGCACGTGCTGGTCGGACTGCACGTTTGCCCCGACGACTCGGCATTCCTGAACCAGCCCTTCGACCGCATTACACGCACCAACGACAAGGGCGAGTTCACCTTGCGCAACCTGGCGCCGGGCGACTACCGCATCTATGCCCTGAACGACCTCGACGGCAACTACCGCTGGGCGCGCAACGAGGACATGGCGTGGACACCGCACATCGTGACGCCCTCCACTTCGACTTTCACGTCGCAAGACACCGTGTTCACCTTCGACCACCGCGTCGATACCGTGACGACGGGCACCCACACCCAGTTCCTGCCCAACGATGTCTATCTGCCCATGTTCAACGAGAACTACCGTGCCCTTTACCTCAAGAAAACCGAGCGTGTGGACGATAACAAGCTGAGTGTGATACTCGCCGCGCCCGCGCCCGAGGAACCACGCATCGAACTCCTCCGTCCGCGCCCGCAACGCTCCGACTGGTGCTCGGTGGAACGCCGCTCGACGCGCGATTCGGTCGTCTATTGGCTCACCGACAGCATACTCATCAAGGCCGACAGCATCACAGCACGCGTCCACTACCTCAAGAGCGATTCGCTCGACAACCTCGTGGAGCAGGTCGATACCGTCCACTTCGTCTATCGCAAGAGCAACGCGCAAATCAAGGCCGAGGCCAAAGAGAAAAAGAATCGCGAAAACCGAGAAAAAGAGATTGTTAAGCTGCAGGAGCGCCTCAACAAGCTAATCGCCGAGGGCAAGGAAACCGAGGAGACCCGAGAACAGCTCAGGCTGCTGCAACGCGCCGACAGCGTGCCGCCCCCCGTGCTGCCTCTCAACGTGAGCAAGGGCAAGCTGAACATAGGCGATAGTATCGCCATAGCCTGCGAGACGCCCATTAGCCGCATCGACCGCCGGGCCATCACGCTGCGACAGATGCAACCCGACAGCACGTGGACGCCGATAGCCCTTCCCGTGCCCATTCAGAGCGACACGTGTTCGCGGCTGCGTTACGTCATTCCCGCGGCACTCGAGCCAGGCGGCATCTATCGGCTGCGTCTGGAGCCCGGTGCCGTGACCTCGGTTTACGATATCCCGTGCGACTCCATCGTGGCCGACATCACGGTGGGAGCCACCGATGAATACTCCAACCTCTACCTCACCATCACCCCGCGGCTCGACGAGCCTGCCTTCGTCGAGCTCATCGATGCGGCCGAGAAAATAACGGCCACGGTATCTGTCAAGAATGGCGAGGCCGAGTTTGAGAACGTCGAGCCAGGATACTATTTCGCGCGCATCACCCTCGATGCCAATGGCAACGGGCAATGGGACACCGGCAACTTTGCCGAGCACCGCCAGCCCGAAACCGTGCTCTATTATCCCGGGAAGTTACGCTTGCGCGCCAACTGGGACGTGGAGCAGGCCTGGGACATCTTCGCCACCCCCCTCAATCTCCAGAAACCCGACGACATCAAGCACAACCAGCCCGAGCAGGGCAAGTCGCTCTACGAGCAGCGCCAAAACAAAGACAAGAGCAAGCGCAAGAGTCAGGAGAGCGAGGAGGACGAGTTCAACAGCAACTCGTTCGGCGACGGCATCTATAGCGGCAACAAGTACCGCGACAACCGCACGGGAGTACGATAAGAGATTATAGTTTTATAGTTTATAGTTAGAATGAAATTTGAAATTCAAGTAAACAGCATCGACGAGCTGCCGCAGGCTGCCCGCGAGTTCATGGCCCACATGGACGACTTCACCGTCTATGCCTTCTACGGCGCCATGGGAGCCGGAAAGACCACGTTCATTAACGCACTTTGCCGTGAGCTGGGCGTGGAGAGCGACATGACGAACTCGCCCTCGTTTGCCATTATCAACGAGTACCGCAGCGACACCACCGCCGAGCTCATCTACCACTTCGACTGCTACCGCCTCGAGAACGAGCAGGAAGCCATCGACATCGATGCCGAGGACTACTTCGACAGCGGCGCCCTGTGCTTCATTGAATGGCCCGAACGCATCGAAGGACTGCTGCCCGACGACACGGTGCGCGTCGATATCGTGGTGAACGACGACGAGAGCCGCACCATCACACTCACTACGCCCTGAGCCATGCCCGAATTCCTCGAACTCCTACAGGTGGCCTCGACCAATACCTACGTCAAGCAGCACGCCACCGAGCTGCCCGACGGAGCCCTTGTCCACACCCCCAGCCAGAGTGCGGGGCGCGGGCAAAAAGGCAACTCCTGGGAGAGCGAACCGGGCAAAAACCTCACTTTTTCGTTGCTGATTAAGCGGCCCCAAGTCGATGTCAAGCGGCAATTCGTACTCAGCGAGGCCGTGTCGCTTGCCATCGTCGAGACGCTTGCTCCACTCGCCTCGTTGACCATCAAGTGGCCCAACGACATCTATGCCGGCGACCGCAAGTTGGCCGGCATACTCATCGAGCACGACCTTGATGCCGAGGGCATCGTCAACACCGTCATCGGAGTGGGTCTCAACGTGAACCAAACTGAGTTCCGCAGCGACGCGCCAAACCCCGTGTCGCTGGCCCAGCTTACGGGCCGCGAACACGACCTGATGCCGATGCTCGAGCGCGTGGGTAGTGCTATCGAGGATTATTGCCGACGCGAGGTGCTCGAGCCCGACGTGCTCCACCGCCGCTACCTGTCGCACCTGTACCGTCACGATGGGCACCCCCATAGGTTCATCCTCCCGGGCGACGACGCCCCCCCCTTCGAGGCCACCATCGTCGATATCGACCGCGACGGCATGCTCACCCTGCGCCACGCCGACACCACCCTCCACCGCTACGCCTTTAAAGAAGTAGCCTTCCAAATCTAAAAGTCAACTTGTTTACTTAAAGAGAGATATGAAAATCGCAGTATATTGTTCTTCGCGAGGCGACCTGCCGCAAGAAGTGGTGGACTTCGCCACCATGGCAGGCAACTGGATAGGGCGCAACGGCCACACGCTCGTCTATGGCGGCGTGAAGGCCGGGTTGATGCACGTCACGGCCGAGGCCGTCAAGGCGGCCGGCGGACGCGTGGTGGGCGTCATTCCCGAACTTTTCAAGCACCGTGCCGACCCTTTGTGCGACGAGCTGTTGCTGGCCCGCGACCTCAACGACCGCAAGAGTCAGATGATAGCGCTTTCCGATGCGTTCATCGTGCTGCCGGGCGGTCTGGGCACGGTTGATGAATGGATATCAACCCTATCGCAATTCACTGTTGATCGCACGTTCACGAAACCCATTATCGTGTGCAACCACGACAATATGTTCCACTCGCTTGCCGAACAGTTGGCCCAGATAGGGCAATCGGTGTATGGTTTCGGCCGCCAGATACCGACGACGGAATATGTTCAATCGGTCGAAGAACTAAAGGAAAAACTCGATAAATTACTCACATAATAACACTAATAGAAAAATGAAAAGTAAAGTTTACACCCTTACTGGTGACAAGGGCACCACGGCCCTCGTGGGCGGCAAACGCGTCGCCAAGGACGACACGCGCGTCGAGGCCTACGGCACCATCGACGAACTCAACAGTTTCATCGGCCTTCTGGCCCACAACAGCAAACTCGACCTGCCGGGCATGCACGAGCTCATCTACAAAATGCAGAACAAGCTCTTCAACATAGGCGCTTACCTGGCTACCGACAGCGACGACCCCATCAAAGGGCTCACCGACGAGGACGTGCACGAGATTGAACGCCACATCGACGAGATGGACGCCCAGCTGCCCCCAGCAGGTGCCTTCCTGCTGCCCGGTGGAAGCCGTTTGAGCGCACTTTGCGACATCTGCCGCACCGTCACACGCCGTGCCGAGCGCCGCGTGGTATCACTGGCGCGTGAGGCTGCCGTCGACCCGCTGGTGCTGTCCTACCTGAACCGCCTGAGCGACTTCTTCTACATCTTCGCACGCTTCAATAACGTCACCAATCAGGTGGAAGAGCGCAAGTGGGACCCCGAGCTTTGAGGTTTGAGCTTTGAGGTTTGAGCTAACAACTAACAACTATATTTATACACAATTTACAGATTGGTAACTATTTTTAACGAAAGGCGGTGCAACAAATCGCCCCTTTCGTGCGTCTAATAGGCAGAAATAACACCCAAAATGTTTTTAAAAATGAAATTTAGACAAGCAGTTTTCACGCTGTTGGCGGTAATGACCGCCACATTCACGGCAAGTGCGCAATATAGCGTCACATGCCAAGTCAACAACGAAGAAGGCGAGGGAGAGCCCTTCGCCACGGTACGCGTCTATGCGTTACCCGACACCATGCACACCGCATTAGTGGCTGCCACCGAGGCCGACGGAAGTTTCAGCCATGCGCTCTCGACCGCCGGCAACTACGTGCTGCGCGTAACCGCAGTAGGTAAAGAGGTAGTGAGCCGCAACTTCACCGTGGGACCACAACAAAAGCAGGCCCAACTGGGCGTCATCAACCTCACCACGATTGCTAAAGAACTTGCCGAGGTCGTCGTCAAGTCGCAGCGTCCCCTCGTCAAGAATGAAATCGACCGATTGAGCTACGACATCCAGAACGACGACGAGTCCAAGACAAAGACCGTCATGGAAATGCTCCGCAAGGTGCCCCTCGTGAGCGTCGATGGCGAGGACAACGTCAAGGTCAAAGGCAGTTCCAACTTCAAGATTTACAAGAACGGGCACCCCGACCCCACACTGTCGTCGAACCCCAAGGAGGTGCTCAAGGCCATCCCGGCAAGCATGATTAAGCGCATCGAGGTCATCACCGAGCCCGGCGCGAAATATGACGCCGAGGGAGTGAGTGCCATCCTCAACATCGTGTTGCTCGAGAACACCACCACGAGCGGCGTCACCGGCACCGTGAGCGCGGGAGCCTCCACCCAGGGCTTCAATGCCAACGGCTACCTCGCCACGCAGATTGGCAAGGTGGTCACCAGCATCAACTACGGCTACTTCCGCCGTCCCACCTGGGCTGGCAACAACCGTCAGGAAAGTCTGCACCACTATGTGGAGAGCGGTAACGAGCTCAGTTCCGACAACGATATTGAAAACTCGGTGAACGTGCACTACGGAAACATCGAAGCCAGCTACGAGCCCGACACGCTCAACCTCGTCTCGCTCTCGTTCGGCGGATACTACTACAAATATGATGCCGACGTGGTCAACTCCACACGCATGGGCGATGCGGCAGGGAACACCCTCTACAGTTATCTCACCCGCGGGCATTTCCCGGGCAACAGCTATTACAGCTTCGACGGGCGCATCGACTACCAGCACAAGACGCACCGCAAGAACGAGGCCCTCACGTTGAGCTATATGCTGAGCACGTCGCGCAACCGCAGCGATATGGAATACCGCTACGAGGACCTCGTGGACTTCCCAGTGCCTTACACCGGCATCGACCAGAACGGCAAGGAGAAGTTCTACGAGCACACTTTCCAGTTCGACTGGACACGTCCCTTCGCCCAATTCCACAAGATTGAGACTGGTCTCAAATACATCAACCGCATCAACCGCAGCCACACCTGGGCACACTACCTGGGTATCGATCCCGAACTGGCCGACGACGATACGCGCCTCGACCATACCACGCAGGTGGCAGCAGCCTACCTCAGCTACACCTTCAGCCGCGGGGCGTGGAGCGCCCGCGCCGGACTGCGCTACGAATACAGCTACCTGAGTGCCAAGTACCCCGACGGCAAGCAGGCCAACTACCACCGCCACCTCAGCGACTGGGTGCCCAGCGCAAGCCTCAACTACCAGTTCTCGCCCTTCAACTCGCTCAAGTGGGCCTTCTCGACGCGCATCCAGCGTCCGGGTATCAACTACCTGAATCCCGCTGTGGTCGAAACCCCGACGACGATTTCCTATGGTAACTCCCACCTAGGCAGCGCGCGCATCTACTCCACGAGCCTCACTTTCATGCACATCGGACCCAAGTTCACCTTCAACATCATGCCCGGTTACTCGTTCAGCAACAACCAGGTGACGGCGGTCAACTTCAGCCAGGACGGCCGCGAGGTGACCACCTACGAGAACACGATGGAGGCCCGCGAACTCAGCCTCAACGGCTTCTTCCAATGGCAGCTGTTCGACAAGACAAGCCTTATGTTCAACGGAAACGTGAGCCACAACTGGCTGCGCAGCAAGGGACTCGGCCTCAAGAACAAGGGATGGGACCACTTCTGCTACCTCCAGCTCACGCAGCGTCTGCCGTGGAAGTTGGCGCTGACCGCCAACATCGGTGAGTGGGGCGGCAACATAGATGGCCTGTACTCCAAGGGCAACACCAATTTCTTCTACGGCTTCGGACTGCGCCGCTCGTTCCTCAAGGAAGACCGCCTCACGGTGAGCATCAACGCCAACCGCCCATTCTCGGGCAAGTACTCGTCGTTCAAAACCACCTATGTCAATGGCGACTACACTGGCCAAGACCGCGTGAGCTTCCCGAGCCGCAACTTCTCAATCAGCGTGAGTTATCGCTTCGGTTCGCTTAACACCCGCGTGAAAAAGGCCGATAAGTCAATCGAGAACGACGACATCGTGGGCGGAAGCCAAGCCGGTGGCCAGCAGGGCCAGGGCGGCCAACAAGGCGGCCAGGGTCAAGGCGGCAACTAAGTGTAGTTTACAGATTATAGATTACAGATTATAGTTTTTTCTACGGAGTTTAAGGAGTATGGGAGCTTTAATTATACAATAAAGACAACAATGACAATCATTTCCGCTCTTTCCACCCTAAAGAGCTCCTTAACTCCTTAAGCTCCGTAGAGAAATAAAATACATGTCAACCAAAAAGAAAACTTTATATGTAAGCGACCTCGACGGGACGCTACTGGGCAGCGATTCACGATTGAGCAGGACCACGGTGGCCTTGCTCAATCGTGCTATTGCGCAGGGCGCCCTCTTCACCGTGGCCACGGCGCGCACGCCCGCCACTGCCGTGCCCCTCATGGCCGAGGTTGCGACGAACTTGCCGCTCATCGTCCTCTCGGGGGCAGCAATGTGGGACAACGCGCGACATGGATACACCCATACGCAGGCCCTCTCGCCATCGACTGTGTCGCGCATTACCGACATTTTCGCCGCACACCGCCTCAATCCCTTCATCTACCGCCACTGCGGTGACCTGTTGCACGTGACCCACCGTGGCACGCTGAGCGACGTCGAGCGCGAGTTCGTGCGACAGCGGCAGGACACGCCTTTCAAGGTGTTTCACTTAGGCGACGACCCTATTGGCGACGAGGGCGAAGCATTGCTCGTCTTTGCCATGAACGATTATGAGCGGCTCAAGCCCGCACACGAGGAGATTGCGGCCAACACCGATTGCCACACCGCGCTTTACCTCGATAATGTCGATCCTGATTTGGGATTGCTCGAGGTCTATGCGCCGGGCACCACTAAGGCCGCGGCCATCGCGCGCCTCGCCGCCCAATTGGGTGTGGAGCGCACCGTGGTCTTCGGCGACAACCTCAACGACATCCCCATGATGCGGGCTGCCACGGTGGGCGTCGCCGTCGAGAACGCCTTCCCGCCCGTCAAAGAGGTCGCCGATGTCATCATCGGCACCAACGACAGCGACGCCGTCGCCCGCTACATCGCCTCCGAGCTTTGAGCGTAAAATCTATTGTCATACAACAAAAACAATAATAACAATTATTACGCTCTACGGAGTTTAAGGTGTAACGGAGTTCTCTAGCCACGCTCGCGTGGGAACCACGGAGTGCTCGCGACCGAATGGGAGCCCGAAGGGCAAGCGCAGCGCAGCAAATTATTCAAAAATTTCGTTCAAAATTACACAACACGCTCGTTTATAATTAAATCTCAAAATCGAAGATTTAAATAATTTTGAGATTAATTCTGTTAAATTTCCCGCCGTCAGGCGGCATAAAAAAGCGCAGGGGGATTTCAAGAGCCTATTGTCTGATAAAACTAATGAGCCCTGAGCTAAAAACTAAAAACTAAAGACTAA
>JAGCUP010000191.1 GCA_017962765.1 Muribaculaceae bacterium
CGACACCGTCATTCTTGAAAGTCCCAACTACCGCCTCAACGGCGAATGGGTCGTCAAAGACAAGATGGCACGACGCCTCACCAACTGCATCGACCTCATGCTCCCCTACCGCGACACCATGCAGTTCAACGCACCCCTCAAGATGCAAATCCGCAAAAAATAAACAGGTCCACCACTCAGCCACGCGACTGGTGTTCCAAAAATTCTTAAAAATGTTCCAAAAGTCCTTTTTAATGGGGCTTTTGGAGCGTTTTTTTGCTGATATTGGTAAAAATAAGTAATTTTGCGTGTTAAAAAACAATGTTTTACAACATCACGAAATGATTAAGAGCACGCTTGAGCAAATAATCAGCAACGACCTCGCCGCCATTTGGACCGTTCTCACCCCTGAGGAGAAACGGCGCGTGGCCGACAATTTCATCATCCACGACTTCAAGAAACACCAACTCATATACGCCGAGGGCGACACCCCGGCAAACCTGTGGTGCCTGTTACGCGGCAAAGTCAAGCTCTATAAAGACGGCATCGGCGGACGACCGCAAATCCTCCGTCTTTACCGCCCCATCCAGTACTTCGGCTACCGTGCCGCCTTTGCCAACGAGCCTTACGTCTCTTCGGCGGCGGCTTTCGAGCCTTCAACGCTGGGCGCCATCCCCATGTCGCTCGTCAAGGAGCTCATCGACGGCAATCGCGGCCTGGCCTGGTTTTTCATCCACGAGCTCTCGAAAAACTTGGGTGGCAGCGACACGAAAATCGTGAACCTGACACAGAAGCACATTCGCGGACGACTGGCCGAGGCCCTCATTGCCATGCTCGACAACTACGGCCTTGAGGACGACGGCGCCACCCTCAGAATCTACATGGCGCGCGAGGATATCGCCAACTTCTCGAACATGACGACGAGCAATGCCATCCGCACCCTTTCGGCTTTCGCCCAAGAGAAAATCCTCACCGTGGACGGGCGCCGCATCAAAATCCTCGACGAGAAACGCCTGCGCCACATCAGCAAATTCGGTTAATCCTTGCAAATCATGCTTATCGCCCAACAAAAACGTAAAGAGAACATTGCCGAGTACTTGCTATACATGTGGCAGGTCGAAGACTTGTTGCGTGCTTGTAAACTCGACATCGACATTGTAGACCGCCAGCTGGTGGCTGGCTTTCGCCTTGACGAGAAGCAACACCATGAGGTGAGGGAGTGGTACGATTCGTTGCTCAAGATGATGCGCCTCGAAAACAAAAAAGAGAAGGGACACCTGCAAATCAACATCAACACCCTCATCCGCCTCAACGACCTGCACGTGCAGTTGTTGCACGATGCGACCCGCTTCCCTGAATATGGCGCCGAGTTCTACAAAACGCTGCCGTTCATCGTCGAACTGCGGGCACGCCAGCCGCAAGACGAGCAATGCGGCGAGCTTGAGACGTGCTTCAACGCCCTCTACGGCACGCTCATGCTTAAACTGCAAGGCAAGGCCATCACGCCCGAGACCCAGAAGGCTATTGAGCAAATTTCGCATTTTATCGGCCTTCTCGCGGCCTATTTCAAGAAAGACGAGGAGCAACCACTTTTCGAAAACGACTGACATTTTCACAATCCCACAATAATGAACATTCTCATCACAGGAGCTAACGGACAACTGGGGAAGGAACTCACCGCCCTGCTCAACGGGCGCAATGGTGTGACGCTCGTCACTACCGACGTTGACACCCTAGACCTTACGCGCGAAGACGACGTGAACCGCTTCTTCGACAGCAACCGCTTCGACTACGCTATCAACTGCGCAGCCTATACCGCCGTCGACCGCGCCGAGGAGCAACCCGAGCTGTGCAGGCTCATCAATGCCGACGCCATCGAAATTCTGGGGCGCGTGGCCCACGCCCATGGTTGCCGTGTGGTCCACATTTCGACCGACTATGTGTTTAACGGAAAGGGGCACCTCCCCTACCGCGAAGACGACCCCACCGGCCCCGCTTCAACCTACGGCGCCACCAAACTCGAAGGTGAGCAACGCCTGTTGGCGGCGGCCCCCGACAGCGTCGTCATCCGCACCGCCTGGCTCTATTCGCCCCACGGCAAGAACTTCGTCAAAACCACGATGGAGCTGGGACGTTCGCGCGACAAGCTAAAAGTGGTGTGCGACCAAGTGGGAACACCCACGAGCGCCACCTCGCTGGCACGCGCCATTACAACCATAGTCACCGGCGACAAGTGTGAATCGGGCGTGTATCACTACACCGACGAAGGCGTCACCTCGTGGTATGACTTCACCATCGCCATCCATCGGCTGGCGGGCATCACCGGCTGCGAAGTGTCACCGTGCCTGTCGAGCGAGTATCCCACTGCGGCTGTCCGCCCCTTCTACAGCGTGCTCGACAAGAGCAAAATCAAAGCTGTGTACGGCATCAACATTCCCCACTGGCTCACGCCGCTCGAAGAGGTGATTGCACGGCTCAAAGGCGGCAGTTGACGTTTTTCCGCCTCACGGCTTTGCCGTGTGGCCTTTTTTCACTACTTTTGCAAATTCAACGTACACGACTAAATAACAACTATTTTTTCAATGGAAATCAAAGCCAGCCAACTGGCGGCACTCATCGGTGCCAACATCGAAGGCGACCCCGACATCGCGATTAACAACTATGCCAAAATCGAAGAGGCCACACCAGGCTGCCTCACCTTTTTGGCAAACCCCAAATATACACATTTCATCTACACCACCCAAGCATCGGCCGTGCTGGTAAGCAAGGACTTTGAGCCCGAGCAACCCGTCAAGGCCACCTTGCTGCGCGTCGATGATCCCTACGCCACGTTGGCCACCCTGCTAAACTACGTGAACAGCCAACGCCCGCAAAAAACGGGGGTAGAGTTGCCCTGCCACATCGCTGAGGATGTGAAAGTGCCTGCCGATGCCTACATCGGCGCTTTCGCCTATATCGACAAGGGCGTCACCCTGGGCAAGAACGTAAAGATTTATCCACAATGCTATGTGGGCGAGGGCGTCACCCTTGGCGACGATGTCACCCTCTACCCGGGTGCCACCATCTACCACGGCTGCAAAATTGGCAACCGCTGCACCATCCATTCAGGCGCCGTCATAGGCGGCGACGGTTTCGGCTTCGCACCTCAAGCCGACGGCACTTATAACAAAATCGCGCAGGTGGGCATCGTCATCCTTGAGGACGACGTGGAGATTGGCGCTAACACCACCATCGACCGCGCCACGATGGGCGCCACCATCATCAAGCGTGGCGTGAAGCTCGACAACCTCATCCAAGTGGGACATAACGTCGAAATTGGCGAGAACACCGTCATGGCGGCTCAGTGCGGCATCGCAGGTTCAACCAAGATTGGCAAGAACAACATGGTGGGCGGACAAGTAGGATTCGCCGGGCACCTCACCATTGGCGACCGCAACGGCTTTGGGGCGCAATGCGGCGTACCTGGCAACGTGGGCGATGACAAACGCCTGCTAGGCACCCCCGCCATCAACGCCATGGACTTCGCGCGCCAATCGGCCTACCTTAAGCGCCTGGTCGAGATGTATAACGACATCAAACAACTGAAAAAAGAAATCGAAACTCTCAAGCAACAATGAAACAGATAACGCTCAAAAACGAATTCGCGGTGAGCGGAAAGGGACTGCACACCGGACTTGCCATCACCGCCACCTTCAAACCCGCCGAGGCCAACACCGGCTATGTATTCCGCCGCATCGACCTCGAGGGGCAGCCCACCATCGAGGCCGTCGCCGAGAATGTCACTGAGACGCGACGTGGCACCGTCATCGGGCTGCGCAGCCGCAAAGAAGTGCGCGTGAGCACCATAGAGCACGCCCTCGCCGCCCTCTATGCCGCCGGCATCGACAACTGCCTCATCGATGTCAACGCTCCCGAGCTACCCATCCTCGACGGCAGCGCCATCGTCTATACCAATCTCATTGAAGAGGCCGGTCTGCAGGAGCAAGAGGCCGAAAAAGAATACTACATCGTCAAGCAACGCATCAAGGTGGTCGACGAGGAAACCGGTTCGTCGCTCATCGTGTTGCCCGACGATGACTTTTCCATCGACACGATGATAGAGTTCGACTCGACGGTACTCGACAACCAGTTCGCTTCGCTTGACAACATTGCCGATTTCAAGAAAGAAATCGCAGCCAGCCGCACTTTCGTTTTCGTGCGTGAAGTGCTGCCGTTGCTGCAAAATAACCTCATCAAAGGCGGCGACCTTGACAACGCCATCGTCATCTACGACATGCCTATGACGCAAGAGGAACTCGACCACCTCGCCGACCTCATGGGCATTCCCCACAAGAGCGCCAAAGAGCTGGGCTATCTCAACAACAAGCCTCTCGTTTTCAATAACGAACCGGCACGGCACAAACTGCTTGATGTCATGGGCGACCTCGCCCTCATCGGGCGGCCTCTCAAGGGGCGCATCGTGGCCACCCGTCCGGGACACACCCTCAACACCACGCTGGCCAAGAAAATTCGCCAAGAGCTGCGCCATCAAAATGTGCAAGCTCCCCTCTACAACCCCAACAAGGCACCATTGATGGACGTGAACCGCATCCGCCAACTCCTCCCCCACCGCTACCCCATGCTCCTCGTCGATAAGGTGATAGAGATGGGCAAGAACTACATCGTGGGCGTGAAGAACGTGAGCGGCAACGAGCCTTTCTTCGCCGGCCATTTCCCCGAAGAGCCCGTCATGCCCGGCGTGCTCCAAATCGAGGCCATGGCGCAGGTTGGCGGCCTTCTCGTGCTGGGCACCGTTGATGAGCCCGAGCGTTACAGCACCTATTTCATGAAAATCGACAACGTCAAGTTCCGCCAGAAAGTGGTACCCGGCGACACCCTCATTTTCCACGTCGCTTTCATGACGCCGATGCGTCGCGGATGCGCTGTCATGAAAGGCTATGCTTTTGTGGGTGAAAAAATCGTGAGTGAAGTTGAGTTCATGGCACAAATCGTAAAAAATAAGTAATGTTAGTTGATAGTTAGTTTTTAGATTTTAGCAACTTAACACTTTACTCTTTACACTTAACCCTTAATATAGAATGTATAACCAACCCTTATCCTCCATACACCCCAACGCCAAGATAGGCAACGATGTCGTCATCGGTCCTTTCGTCACCATTGATGATAACGTGGAAATTGGCGACGGTACCATCATCGACAGTAATGCGTCCATTCTCTCGGGAGCACGCATTGGTAAGAACTGTCACATCCACGCCAGTGCCGTCGTGAGTGGCACGCCACAAGACCTCAAATTCAAGGGCGAGGACAGCGTGGCCATCATCGGTGACAACACCACCATCCGCGAGTTCGCCACCATTCACCGCGGCACCGCTTCCAAGGGCAAGACCGTCGTGGGCAACAACTGCCTCATCATGGCTTATTGTCATGTGGCGCACGACTGCGTCATCGGCGACCACGTCATCATGTCGAACAGCGTGCAAATTGCCGGCGAAGTCGTCGTTGGCGAATGGGCCGTGCTGGGCGGTGGTGCCCTCATTCACCAGTTCACCCATATCGGCTCGCACGTCATGCTCCAGGGTGGTTCGCTCGTCAACAAGGACCTTCCGCCATACTGCATGGCAGGGCGCTTGCCCATCAGTTATGAAGGCGTCAACTCGATTGGGCTGCGTCGCCGAGGTTTCACGCGCGAACAAATATACCTTATCCAGGACATTTACCGCGCACTATACCTCTCTAACCTGAACGTGAGCGATGCCCTTGCTAAAATCGAGGAGGAATTCCCCTCTTCACCCGAGCGCGACAACATTATCAACTTCGTGAGGGGCTCCAATCGTGGCATCGTCCGCATGGGCATCTGATGCAAGTTATAAGTGTTAAGTGTCACTTTACACTTAACACTTAACACTTAGCCTTCCGGCGTGATGCGCACGGGGTTGCCATCGTTGCCTATGGGGCGGTCGACGCATTGCGCCTGGCCGTTGCTCTTCCATATCCATGGCGTGAATCCAAAAGTACTTTTGAGCAAGTCCACCTCGCGCTGCGCCTGCTCACGGGTGTAGTACACACCGGTGCACATACGATAGACGTTTTTCCCGCTCTTCTTGCCCAAGAAAATAGGTGAGCAGTCAATGGCATCAGGCATGTTGTAACGGGCTTTCGTGACAGCGTCGAGCGAGCTGTAGGAACCAATCACCACATAATAAACCGTGCGGGAAGCATTAGCGTTCGGCACGCGCTCGTCATTACGATTGGCCGACACATAGAGGGCGTTGACATAACCCACCACATCGCCACTCTGCACCTTGTACCAAATTCCGATGGCATTAAGCACCTGTGCACCAGCGCCACCCGTGAACAGCTGGCCCACAATCGGCGAGTTGGCCGACGGACTTTGCCGGATATTCAATTTACCATCAGCTGCAACCGAATACACGATACCATCCTCATCGGCGTCTTGCCCATAGCAAGGAGCCACATAACAAGCACCAAACACAACCATCAGGCCAAGAACAAGGCCCATAGGAAAAAATCTCATCACTTTCATAACAAAAAATCAGTTTAAATCGGTTATTGACCGCAAAGTTACACAAAAAATTGATTTTTTATGTAACTTTGCAAAATCAATGTGACGAGACGATGAAACGCTGGCTACGATACATATTTCATTTCGACCATCTCATTATCGTGCTGTTGGCCTTACTGCTCACTTTTTTGGTCAGCCTGATTTTTGATGTACTGGGCTTGAAAAACCCTTACCTCAAGAGCGTGTCACACAATTCGTTGACCGAGACCTACTATCAGTACACCTCAAATGAAGAAGAGATTGCCACAAACGACAACATCGTGATTATAGATTGGGGCCTCAACGCCAGTCGCGACCACATCGCAAGCCTGCTCGAGAAGATAGATAGCCTTGAACCGGTTGCCGTGGGACTTGACGCTATCTTTCCCAACCCGTCGAACAGCGAAATTGACCAAAGGCTTAAAGATGCCTTGGGGCGCATGGCCCACAAAGTGGTATTGGCGCAGATGACCGATGACGAAGGAGAAACGGTCAAGACTTTTTTTGCCGATTCGATGGGGCTCCACAGCGGCAGTATCATGCTCAACATTGACAATGAGACCATTCACACCTTCTCGGCACTGCAAGACGGCGACTCGTCGATGGTGGCCATTCTCAACGAGATGTGGAACGCACACTACGGCATCGACAACACTCTTGAACTTAAAGAGTCCCCCATCACCATCGATTATGCCCACAACTTTGAGGTAATCAACAGCGAGGACATCGACGATTATGCCGACGAGATCAAAGATCACATTGTGCTCGTGGGAAGCGTTACTTCGGGTACCGACATGTCGCGCGTCCCCACCCAACGCGCCTACATGTCGGGGGTGGAAATTCATGCCGCATGCCTCGAGACGCTCCACGACATGCGCGAATATCCCCGCGTCATCCCGTTCTGGGTGAATTTATTGTTGGCTTTCGTGCTATGCTACGTGATGGAACTTTTATTGTGCCTGATACAGACACGCTTGCCTTCCACAAAAAAGCCGTGGGCAATTTTCATCAAAGAATGGGTCAAGAACAGTTACCTTACCAATATCGTGCTATTGCCCTTGCTGGCCATTATGACCATATTCATGATTAACGCCACGCTCAACGGGCGCTACTACATGCTCACTTTCATCTTCACTGCCGTGGTCCTGGTGGTGGAAAGCCGCAATATTTACCGAGCCGCCATCGCGGCATTCCGTGCCAAGTACAAATGGAAATGGCTCAGCAAATCACTTGTTCCTGAATAATCAAAAACGCTTAATAACTACTGAAAATGAAGAAAACAATCACTCTATGCCTCGTGTTGATAATTTCGGCACTGACCGTGATGGCGACCCGCAATCTTTATGTAGAGAAAGCGGTGAACGTACGCGCGAAAATCGACAATAGCGAGACCGAACTCAAAGCCGGCTCCACAATTGACGAGAACACGAAAGTGTTAATACCCAACGATGGCATGCTCGTCGTCGTCGATAAGTCAAACGGAAAGCGCTGGCTCATCAAGAAAAAGTACAAAGGTAAAGTGGGCAAGGTTGCCAAAGAAAAAGACAAAGGCCTCATGACCACGTCAAAGTCTTTTTTCTACACTTATAGCCAATCAAGGGCAAAAGACGACAAGAGGAAAGCCGGCGTAACTCTCATTGGAGGCAATGTCGGCACCATCCTTCTGTCAAACGGGACAAACGAGCCTTGGAAAGCCGATAGCACCTACCAGTTTCTTGATGAAATCGAAACCGACTCCATCTCCTACATCCTGGTGGAGTGATATGTCATCGTCCTAACCATACATATCTAACGAAAGCGGCAAGGGAATTCCCCCTGCCGCTTTTAGTCTTTCGGCCGTCGGTCTGTGATCTGCATCGAGCTCAAGCCTAATGGAAAGTGACAGTTATTGCGACAACAAAATGCTGTAGAGGGCAGTGACATCGGCGCCGTTGATTACGCCATCGCCATTCACGTCGGGGTCGCCCTCGACCGTATTGTCATCGAGCAACACGCCATAGAGTGCCGTCACGTCGGCCCCGTTGACAAAGCCGTCACCATTCACGTCGCCCGGCTCGGGTTCCACCACGAGGAAGTAGGTACTTACACTGGCACCACAATCATTGTCGTCAAGCACCACAAGGGTGATATAATGCCTGCCAAGACTCAATCCTTTAACGTCTATGTCGAGATGAATGTGGTTGTCATCGGCAATCGAGTAGCTGTCGACATGGGTATCTCCGCCATCGATGCTCCAAAGGCAACGCAATGACGTAGCCTCCTCGACGAGCGGACCACGCACAAACCAGCGCGTCACCACGCCGGTGAGTGTGCCGTCGGTGGTCATGGCGGCGTAATGCAGCGTGTGTACGCCCTCAGCGAGCGAGGTCACGTCAATCTCGACACGTCCCTGCAATGCCGACGACTCGTGGCGCATCAGTGTATCATTGTCGAACCAGTAGAAGGCGCGCTCCAGGTCGCCCGTCATGCGGGCGAACCAGCTCGTGCGCGGCGCGCTCCAAGATCCTTCGCTGTCCTTCACCTGAATGTTGAAGGTGTGCAACGAGGGCGACAGCGCACCCGCATCGGCCTCCACGTGAATGCGGCGTCCCGGCATTGTGCCGTAAACCGCGTTATCCTCGTCCTGGTCAAACCAGTAACGATAGTCGTAGCCGGCACTTTGCGCTATCAGGCTCACCAGCAATGCCGGCAGTAGCCATAGTATAATTCTTTTTCCCATAAGGCGACATGATTTATTCGGCGGCCTTCACCTCGATATCCACACTCAACTTGCCGGCCGGCGTACTCTTTTCGCCCACCTTGAAATTGGTGATGATGGGATTGTGCGGCTTGGGGTTATAGGGCATATTGCCGCCGTAGAGGCCCACCTGGGTGCCATCATCGCCCAGATATGTGGTCTTGGCCGCATCGGTCAGCTCAAACGTCTCATTCTCATCATACGTGCCCGTAAATGTCTTAAACATTGTGGCGTAATCGCTGTATGAATTAGTATTTCCCGCAATACCACTGCCAATGACGCTGCTGAACATACCATCCGTTAATCCCACACAATAATAAACATTGTTGGACGAAGGCATTTTTGTGTCAGTTGAACTCATTTTAAGGATACAATTTGTGAATGTGGAATTATTAGTAAGTGTAGGAGTAATGCCACCAACGGTAATAATACTGTTCCTTGCTTCAATGTGATTAGCTTTAGGATTACTATTGCCACCTGTCCTATTATATAAACAACCACCTATATAACTGTTGTCAATATACAAATCAAGGCTGTCAACATCCGCTCTTACAGTGCTCTTAAATCTACATCCCACAATATAATGCCTTATGGGAAGGGTTTCACCCGTTGAAGAATGCTTGACATCACTAATCACCGTAGATTTAACGATTTTCACATTATCAACATGATTAATCGTTAATCTGGAATTCATATACAGAGCCTCCACGGTCACATTGGGGACACCAATTATGACATCACTTGAGATTACAGTAGGCTCAACGCTGTTAATGGTGTCGGGCTGCATTCCGGCACCCTTCACGGTGATGGACTTGTCGATGGTCGTGCCGGTGAAGAGGCCGCTCGAAAGAGTGATACGGTCGCCGTCAGCCGATGCAGCCACCGCATTGACAAAGGCTTCCTTGCCATAGAAACATTTCACAGTACCGTCGTGAGAGAGCGTGGCGGTTGGGGACTGAGCGTGAATTGCGGCCACGGCCACAAGCATGGCTGCAATCAGTAGTAAAAATTTCTTCATAAATACAATGTTATTAGCCGGCCCGCAGTCCCAAAAAGCCATAAATATAAAAAAGAAACGTGGAACTGCTACGCCACCCTTAACAGAAGGTCCTGAGAAAACCCTGAAAACAGAATGTAATAGCACTCCACGCCATATTGCGTAGAGGCACTATGTCATCAATGTTTTCGTTTAGAAAATTTCTCAGGTTTTCTGTTAACTGATGAGCATAACGCTTCTTGAAAATCCTCGATGTCAATTGAACAGGTCGCTACCCGTTCAATGGGCAAAATTACTAAAAAAAAACAAGTCGGGCAAACTTTAATGAAAACTTTTTTGGTGACATTGACGATTTTTTCACGTTTTATGCTTAAATTTGTGGATTGAAAACTATTTTTACCACGATGAGAACAAGAAAGATATTGATTACACTTTGCGCCGTGTCCTTAACATGGCTCGCGGCAGCGGCTGCACCCACGTGGCAACCGCAAGTGGAACAACTTATGCGACAGGGCGAATTCAAGCAGGCTGCACGCCTCATGGACCGTCTGCCCAAGGCCGAGCGCAAGGCCAACGCCGTGGTTATCGATTCGCTCAAAACCATCATGCAGCGCATCGAGCGCGACTTCTCAATGACGCCCGAAGAGGGCGAACGCCTCATCCGTGAGCGCGTGCCCAACGTAACACCCGAGCAACTGGCTCGGTGGAAAGCGGCACGCCAGCTCGAAGTGATGAACATTGACGGCAAAGAGCGCTGGTTCCGCAAGAGCATCCGTAACCTGTGGCTGCTCGCACCCGACTTCAAGCAGTCGCAGGACGCCGACCGCAAGGCCTCCTACGAGGAGAAACGGCAGCAGTTCGTCGAAACGATGAAGGCCGAGGCCGGCTCCAACCACACCCACGACTGGCGACAGGCCGACATCACCTTCACGCTCGACGTGGAGGCCGACGCAGTGCCCGCCGGAGAGACGCTGCGCGTGTGGATGCCCATCCCCTACAGCAACGCGCGCCAGCGCAACATTGAAATCACATGGGGCAACCGCGCTTTCCACGAGAGCGAAGGCAGTAAGCACCACACCATCTACATGGAGGCCGTGGCCGAGAAAGGCAAGCCAACGCACTTTGAATACCGTTTCAACTACGAGCTCGCCGAGCGCCACATCGCTCAACAAGACATCCTCACACTGCTCGAGCCTTACGACACCAGCAGCGAAGAATATAAGGAATACACCGGCAACCAAGCGCCCCACATCATTATCACCGACGAGATGCGCGCCCTGGCCCGCCGTATTGTGGGCAACGAGACCAACCCCGTGTTGCAGGCGCAACTCATTTTCGACTGGATTTCCAAGACCTTCCCTTGGGCCGGCGCACGCGAATACAGCACGCTCGAAAATATCCCGCAATATGTGCTTGCCAACAACCACGGCGACTGCGGGCAAGTGACGTTGCTCTACATCACCCTCGTGCGAAGCCTCGGCATCCCAGCGCGCTGGGAGAGCGGCTGGTGGATAAAGCCCGGCGAAGAAAATTGGCACGACTGGGCCGAGACCTATTTTGAGGGCGTAGGCTGGGTATATACCGACCAATCGAACGGACGCAGCACCTACGGAACGCCCATGAGCACCTACTATCTTTCGGGCATGGACTTGTATCGCATGGCCTCGAACGAGGGCACAGGCGACGTCCTCGACCCCGAGAAAACCTTTATCCGTAGCGAAACCGTTGATTTCCAGCCCGGCGAAGTAGAGTGGAGAGGGGGTAACTTGTTCTACGATAAGTGGAACTCACACCTGAAAGTCAACTCACTCATCCCCGTCAAGGAGGTCAAAACGCAACGCATCAAGCCCATGGGGCATAGCCGAAAAGACGCTTTTTAAGTGTTAATTAGGAATTAGGAGTGAGGAATTAGGAATTAAAAACTAACAGCTTGTCAACTTGTCAACTTGTCAACTAAAATAATACAATAATGAAAAAAATCCTTTTTGTTTTAACGGCATTGCTGATGACCTTGCAGGCCTTGGCAATCACTGCCAACGACCTGGTGAGCCACCTCAAGGACAGCATCGCACCCGACGGACGAACTGCCGTGTGGGACGTAAAAGTGGCGCAACAGGGCAAAAACGTGTCACTCAGCGGCACCGTCACCACACAAGCCCAGGCCGACGCCATCGTCATGATGCTCAAACGGCACAAATTTGACATCATCAAAAACAGCCTCACCGTGCTCGAAAAATCACAACCTGCCAACAAGCAATGGGGGCTCGTGTGCGTCTCGGTCGCTTCTTTGCGCACACAAGGAAAGCACAGTGCCGAAATGGCCACGCAGCTCGTGATGGGTTCGCCGGTACACGTGCTTGAGACCAGCGGCGACTGGTTGCGAGTCCAAGGTCCCGACGACTACATTTCCTACATTCCCGTGAGCTCGGTGAAACTCATGGGAGAGACACAGCTCAATACGTGGAAACAGGCACGCCGTTTCATCGTAACCGTCTATGACACGCGTTTGGTGGAAGCACCCGGCAGTGACGAAACAGTGAGCGACCTCGTCCTTGGCGACCTCCTCGAGCTTGTCAACGAGCAGGGCGATTGGGTGCTACTCACCACGCCTGACGGCCGCAAGGGCTGGGTAGAGAAATCGAGTGTCGAGGAGTTCGCCACCTGGGCGCAGCAAGAGTTCGACGTGACCAAGATTGAAAAGACGGCACGACGCATGATGGGCTCTGGCTACCTGTGGGGCGGCACTTCCACCAAGGTCACCGACTGCTCGGGCATGACTAAAGTAAGTTACTTCTCCAATGCCATCATCTTGCAACGCGACGCCTCGCAGCAAACGCTCACCGGCCTCAAGATTGACACCTCGAAGGGATGGAGCAACCTGCAGGCCGGCGACCTGCTCTTCTTCGGCAACGCCAAGACGGGACGCGTGACCCATGTGGGCCTCTACCTGCGCGACGGCAACTACATCCATTGCTCGGGACGCGTGAAAATCAATAGCCTTGACCCCAACAACGCCACTTACCTCTACTCTCCCCTCTCGGCGAGCCGCATCGCCGGCATGGTGGGTACCACTGGCATCGTGGCTGTCAAGAACCACCCCTGGTACTTTTGACAATTAGGAATTAGGAATTGAGGGATGGTGGGCTGAAACACTGTTTCGGCCACAAAAAACAAAAGACTCAAAAACAAAACACTAAAAACTATAAATCAATGAATCGAAGAAAATTCCTTGTGGGCTCGGGATTGGGACTGCTCGCCGCTGCCTCCCCCATCTCGCTGTCGGCGTTCGACAGCCCCACACGCAAAGTCGCCAAAAGCGGACGTCTCAACCTCTCGTTTGAACCCTACGAGCTCAAGCTGCGTCACGCTTTCAACCTCGCACGCTACAGCCGCACCACCACGCCCGATGTGCAAGTGCAGCTAGAGTATGACGGCATCATCGGCTATGGCGAAGCCTCCATGCCCCCTTATCTGGGCGAGAGCGTGGAAAGCGTCACCAAGTTCTTGTCGAGCCTCGACCTGAGCCAGTTCAACGACCCGTTCTGTATTGAGGACATCCTTACCTACGTCGACAACGTGGCGCCCAACAACCGTGCTGCCAAGGCCAGCGTTGACATCGCCCTGCACGACCTACTGGGTAAAATCATGGGACAACCATGGTACAAGATTTGGGGCTACAATCCCGAAAAAACGCCCGTCACCAGTTTCACCATCGGCATTGACACCGAAGAAGTGGTGCGCCAAAAGGTGGAAGAGGCTCGCCCCTATAAATTAATTAAGGTGAAAATGGGCCTCGACAAAGACCAAGAGACCATCAACATCATCCGCGAAATGATGCCCGACGTGCCCATCTGCGTCGATGTGAACCAGGGATGGAACAGCAAGGAACACGGACTGGAAATGTGCCACTGGCTTGCCGAGCGCAACTGCCTCTTTGTGGAGCAACCCTTTGACAAGACGTGGATTGACGAAACTGCCTGGTTGCGTGAGCGCTCGCCACTGCCCATCATCGCCGACGAGGCCTTCCAACGCCTGCCCGACATCGTGCGCTTCAAGGGCGTCTATGACGGC
>JAGCUP010000192.1 GCA_017962765.1 Muribaculaceae bacterium
AACGGTGCGTTCTCAGGTTGCAGCAGCTTGACGGGCGTGACCATCCCGAACTCCGTCACCTCCATCGGCGAGTATGTGTTTAGGGATTGCATTGGCTTGACGAGCGTGACCATTCCCAACTCCGTCACCACAATTGGTGACGGTGCATTCTACAATTGCAGCGGCTTGACGAGCATGAGCATCCCGAACTCCGTCACCACAATCGGTAACGGTGCGTTCTCTGGCACTGGCATTTACAACAATCATCCAAATGGCGTTTTTTATGTTGACAAATGGGTGTGCGGTTACAAAGGGGACAAGCCCTCTGGGAATCTTATATTGCAATCAGATTCACGAGGCATTGCTAATAGTGCGTTCTGGGGTTGCAGCGGCTTGACGAGCGTGACCATCCCCAACTCCGTCACCTCCATCGGCTACAGTGCGTTCAGGGGTTGCAGCGGCTTGACGATCGTGACCATCCCGGGCTCGGTCACCTCCGTCGGCGGTAGTGCGTTCTATGGTTGCAGCGGCTTGACGAGCGTGACCATCCCCAACTCCGTCGCCGTAATCGGCAACTCTGCATTCTACAATTGCACTGGCTTGACTGACTTTTACAGCCGCATTAAAGAACCGAATAATGTGGAATTGGGGGAGGGTGTGTTCTATGATGTTAACAAATTTGATTGCATATTGCATGTCCCCTCTGGAACTGTCGATCTATACAACGCGGCTGACCAATGGAAGGATTTTGAGCACATCGTACCTTTCGGCGAGCCGGGTGACGTGAATGGCGACGGCATCGTGAGCGGTGCCGACGTGACGGCCCTTTACAACGTGCTGCTCGACGGGGCCACGGTCGCCGGCAGTGCCGACGTGAACGGCGACGGTGTGGTGAGTGGTGCCGATGTGACCGCGCTATACAACCTGTTGCTGAATTAGATGTTAGATTTTAGATGTTAGATATTTAGCTAAAGACTCGGGACTAAAGACTTAATACAGTATGAGAAGATTTGTGGCCTTTTTATTGGGATGGATGCTGCTGGGCGGGAGCGCCCTGGCGGCACCGGTGAGCGAGGCGCGGGCGCGCGCCATTGCCGCCGAGTTTATGAGCCAGCGTCAACTGGGAGCCGTGGAGATGGCGAGCGCGGCCCGTGCGCCGCGTCGCGGCGCTGCGGTGGCAAACGATGCGGCATATTATGTGTTCAACACCCAGCAGGACAAGGGTTTCGTCATCGTGAGCGGTGACGACCGCACCGAGGCGGTGCTGGGCTACAGCGACCGCGGCCACTTCGATGCCTACAATATGCCTGAGAGCATGCGGTGGTGGTTGGAACAATATGTCGAAGAACTCGACGCACTCGATGCCGGACTGCTCACACTCGAAGAGGAAACGTCCGACGTGGACCTCCCACGCCGCGTGAGCACCAGCATTGTGGTGGAGCCGATGCTCAAATCGAAGTGGGGTCAGGACGCGCCTTTCTATTTCCAGTGTCCAAAGGTCGATTCGAAGTATTGCGTGACCGGTTGTGTGGCGACGGCAATGGCCCAAATCATGTACTATCACCAGTGGCCCACATCGACGAGCAAAACCATCCCTTCTTACACCAAGAACAACATCACTTACAGCTCGTTGTCGACGACCACGTTCAACTGGAGCGCGATGAAGGACTATTATCCCGATACCGAGACCTCGACTACCAACACTGCCAATGCTGCCGTGGCACGCTTGATGAACTACTGCGGCCATGCCGCCGAGATGAACTATGGCACCACGTCATCGGGGACCCATGACTACAGCGATGTCTTTGTGGAATATTTCCGCTATAGTACCAAGGCGCAAAAACTCGAACGCGTCGATTACACATATACGCAGTGGGTCAACTTTATCCTCACCGAGCTTGAAGCCAAACGTCCCGTGATGTACGGAGGCAAGAAACAAAGCGGTGGCCACGCTTTCGTGTGTGATGGCTACGACGGCAAGGGCTATTACCACTTCAACTGGGGATGGTATGGCAGCAACGACGGTTACTTCCTGCTCACTTCGCTCAACCCCAAAGGTGGCGGCACCGGCAGTATCGCCGGCAACGACGGCTATGCTCTCCATCAAGACATTCTTATCGGTTTGGAGCCAAACACGGTTGCCACCTCTGAAAAAAACTCAACAACAGAATGTTACGGCATGGGTGTGAACCAAACCACGTTCACGCGCAGCAACTCCACGGACCCATTTGTGATCACCGTCACTACCACATTCGAGAATCAATCGCCCGTTGCCAGGATTTACGACCTGGGCTGGGGCGTGTATGACTCATCGGGGCACAACCGAAAACAATATTACGAAAGTTTCTCGAGCCAGAGTTTAAGCGGGCATGAATCCATCGAGCGTACCAGGGGGCTGAATTTCGGGGCCACATTGGCAAATGGCACTTATTACCTGCGGCCCATCTGCCGTGAGACCGGCAATGCCAAGTGGTTGCCCTGCCTCTACTCGGGCACCAACACCATCCAGGCCCAAATCAACGGCAACACCTTGACGCTTTACCCCACCAAGACCAACACTACCAACGGCGTGACAGTCTCCATCAATTCTTACAGCACAGTACGCAAGAAAGGACGTCCACTGGAAATCACACTGAACGTGACCAATCGTCGCATCGTGGATCATGTCCAACTCTACCTCTTTGCCAACGACGAGCTCGTGGGAGGCAATGCCGTCAAGCTGAGCAGCGGTTCGAGTGGCCTGGCTTATATTAGCTATATTCCCACCACAACAGGCACCAACACCATCAAGGTGTGTGCCGACAATAAGGGAGAAAATGTCTATTGCACGGGGTCGGTGAATATCGAGACTTCAACCGAGGCCAACTTGAAGATAACCTCTACGGCACCACAGGCCAACTCCAGCAACCAAATCAGCGGCAACAAACTGTCGCTCACGGCGACTGTCAAAAACAACAAGACCACGACTTACAAGGATATTATCTTTGCGAAACTTTTCAAAATCAGAGGCTCCAATGGCTATACGCAGTGCACCGTTTCCAAGTCGCTGAACCTCTCGGGGTCGGCATCCACCACCCTATATTTCGACTTCCCCGACCTAGGCGAAGGCACTAACTATGTGCGCTACTATTAC
>JAGCUP010000193.1 GCA_017962765.1 Muribaculaceae bacterium
AGAACCCCGATAACCTCGGGGCGCTGGCCCGCACCGCCGACTGCGCCGGCGTCTCGGCTCTCGTCATCCCCGAGCGCGACAGCGTGAGCGTGAATGCCGATGCTGTCAAGACGAGCTCCGGAGCCCTCAACTACGTGCCGGTGTGCCGCGAGCGCAACCTCGTGAAAGCCCTGCGCTTCCTGCGCGACAGTGGCGTGAAAATCGTGGGTACCGGCGGACAGGAAACCCTGCCCCACACCGAGGTCGACCTCACGTGCCCCGTGGCCATCGTGCTGGGCGCCGAGGACCGCGGTGTGAGTGACGAGGTGCTGGCGCTGTGCCATGAGCGCGTCACCATTCCCGAGTTCGGCCATATCAACTCACTCAACGTGAGCGTGGCCGGCGGAATACTCATGTACGAGGCCGTGCGCCAGCGCCTCGCCGACGGCCAGGCCGCTCCTTCGCCCCATAACTAAAGCCCCAAGTCCCGTAAGTTGCGTCTATGCAACAAAGCGAAGCCGAAAAAATGTGGCTCGATGGCGGTTTTTTGGGCTTTTTTTCGTAACTTTGCACGTTCAATAGAGATTGACCAGAAATGATTAATAGAATTTTAATCCGCATCAAGGTTGTGCAGATGCTGTACAACTACTTGCTGACGCGCACCATCAAGAGCGAGGCCGAGGCCCGCGACGAACTGCGCGAGAGCCTCGACAAGTCGCACGAGCTCTACAACTACCTGCTGTTGCTCATGATTGACCTCACGGCCCAGCAAGACCAAGTACTCTACGAAAACAAACAAAAATTCATGCCCACCGACGAGGACCTACATCCCAATATGCGCTTCGTCGACAACTGGCTCGTGGCGCGTCTGCGCGATGACGAGGGCCTGATGAAATTTGTCGCCGACCGCAAGTTCACGTGGCGCGACAACGAAATCTTCCTGCGTCTTCTCCTCTCGAAGGTGACCGCAAGCGATGAATACAAAACCTACATGTCGATGCCGGCCACCGACATCGAGAGCGACTGCGAGCTGTGGCGCCAACTCATGCGCAAGATTATCCTCGTCGATGACGACCTGGTCGAAGAAGTCGAAAACCGGTCCATCTATTGGTCAGACGAAGACCTCGACCTTATGGGGCAGTTTGCCGTGAAAACAATCACGCGCGCCCAGCGAGGCACCGAACCGCTGCGCTTCGCCCAGTATAAAGACGAGGAAGACGAGCAGTTCGGCGACAAACTCTTCACCCTTGCCATCGATGGATATGATGAAGCCATGGGGCTCATCGAGGAGTTCCTGGCACGCGAACGGTGGGACATCGAGCGCACCGCCCTCTTCGACCGTGTCACCATGCTGGTGGCCATTGCCGAGCTGCGCGCTTTTCCCGAAATTCCCACGGCGGTGACCCTAAACGAATATATCGAAATCGCCAAGCGTTTCAGCACGCCCCACAGCGGACAATTTGTGAACGGCGTGCTCAATTCGGTGCTCAACCACCTGCGTTACAAGGGCGAAATTGTCAAGCCCTAACAATTGCCAAATAATTACAAATCATTTAATAAACAAACACTATGCTTAATTTTATCTTACTTGACGGAGCCGCAGCGGCTCCTGCCGGCAGCGGTGGCGGCGGCATGAGCATGATTCTAATGATTGTGGCAATGATTGCCATTTTCTACTTTTTCATGATTCGCCCCCAAAACAAGAAGCAGAAAGAAATCCGCAACTTCCGCGAAGCTATGGCCAAGGGCGACAAGGTTACCACGGCCGGCGGCATCCATGGCCGCGTGCGTGACATCAAGGATAACACCATTGTGCTCGAAATCGCCGACAACGTGAAAATCACCGTCGACAAGGCAATGGTATATCCCTCGGCACAAGACGCCGTCGAGACCGGCGCCGACCAAAATCTGAAAAAGTAACCGCCTTACCAAAGCGACCAAACCGTGGGACGGCCACTTGACTGGCTAAGGAAACTTGGCACTGTGGGAACACGTGCCGCACGCTCGCGAAACCTGCTGCTATATCTCGGGTTCGTGGGTATGGCGGCCGCGTTCTGGTGTTTCATGTCTTTCAACAAGGTCACACAACAGGACGTGATCGTCAACGTGATGCTGGTGAACAAGCCCATGGGGGCCACTTTCATTAGCGACGTGCCCACGACGCTCACTGTCACCGTCAAGGACAAAGGCACGGCCTTCCTTAAAATGAAGTTCCACCGCGAGCCTGTATTGGTCCTCGACTTCTCGCGCTATGCCGATGATGAGGGTAACTTCAACGTGAGCAACGACCAGTTGATGAGCGAGGTCAAGCAACTATTCCGCCAGGAAGCCACCATCGTCAAGGTCTCCCCTGGTAGCATCACCACACCATACACCATGCTGCCCGGCAAGCGCGTTCCCGTAAGCTACCTAGACGAAATCAGCGTGCAGGCCGACGAGCAGCACGCCATCTATGGCGAAATCAGCATCACGCCCGATAGCGTCACCCTCTACGGAGAGCCCATCAAGCTCGTTGGCATCACCGAAGTAAAATTGTCTCGTGTCGACAACATGGCCTTAGATGCCACGCTGGAGCGCGATGTGCCGCTCGTGGCGATACCTGGTGTGCGCATCGAGCCACGTAAAGTGCGCCTCCACGTTCCCGTCGAGGCGCTGATACGCAAGCAGCGCCAAGTGCCCATCGAGGTGCGCAATGCCCCTCAGGGCGTACACGTGATATTGTTCCCGTCAGCCATCGAGGCATCGTTCCTGGTGCCGCAGAGCCTCTTCAAGAGTTCGGCCGACGAAATCGTGGCCGTGGTCGATTATAACGACATCGCGACCAATCCGCAGGCGAGCAAGGTACATGTGAACGTGGGCGAGCGCCGCCCCTACTACCACAACATCCAGCTGTCGGTCGACAGCGTGGAGTTTATCATCGAGCACGACAACAGCAACAACTGATGGCGCAACGACTCATTATCATCGCCGGCGGAATAGGCACCGGCAAGAGCGTCGTGAGCCGCGTGCTGCGATGCTTGGGCAAAGACGTATATGACTGCGACAGCCGCGCTCGCCACCTAATGGAACACGACGAGCGACTGCAGCAACGCATCGCCGAAACCTTCGGCGACGACATATACCACGATGGTCGTCTCAACCGGCAACGCCTCGCTACCCTCGTTTTCGGCAATAGCGACGCCCTCGCCACCCTTAACGCCTTCGTGCACCCCGCCGTGAAAGACGATATCGCGGCCTGGGCCGATACCCACACCGGCATCGTATGGCTCGAGAGCGCCATTGCCCGCGAGAGCGGTCTTGACATTATCGCCCACGAGGCCTGGGTCGTCACCGCGCCCATCGACGTGCGCTTGGCGCGCGTCATGGCGCGCGACCATGCCACCGCCGCCCAAGTTGAAGCCCGCATCCGTGCCCAAGAATGTGACTTGCCGTGGCATTGCCCCGTCACCGAGATTCCCAACGACGGTACCACTCCCCTCCTACCCTTCCTCCACACCCTGCTTAATCGGTAAAGACCCAATAATTTGTCTGAGCACCAAAAATTATCACAAAATAGTTTGTTCTTTTTGTGATTATTTATAACTTTGCACTGCTTTGCAGGCGTTGTATGCAAGAGTGCATATATAACAACGTCCTGCAGTGCAGTGATTTTTTTTAATGAGCGTTAAAGGTATTATCCTCGTGTGAAATCTGGACAATTTCAATGCCAATGGATAATAGACAATAACGCTCACGCCATGTGTGTAATAATCAGCCTCCAATGGCCGACATACTACACCCATCAAGGCGTGGGCTATTGTTTGTTACATTGGCGTGGGCTGTCCAGAGCCTCACATGGGTAACGGCAATGGTTTCCACGCTCTTTGGTATTATTAGCAGCCATTAGAGGAAGCCAGATGGCATAACACATCACAACCATGCAAGGAAACAACATTCCTCCTGTCCCCGACCAAACTCCTGTAGGACAACCCGCAAACCCGGCACAAAACCAATTTCCCAATCAACAATCAGAGAACAAGTATCCACCCAGCAGCCCTCAGACAAATGGGGGAATGCCCACTGTTGTAAAAGTCATCATTGGAATTTTCATTTTTCTCGTTTTTATAGGCATTATAGCCACTTGCAATAAATCAGGCAAAGCTGTTTCCACCAATGATAGTATGGCCGTAGTAACCATTGATACAGCAATAGTTGCTGGAATAGAAGAGCCTGTGGACCAAAGCAAGCAATGGACAGAAACTTCTGAAAAAGATGAAATGACCGACGTGATGAGTTATTGGTCCACCCTGATAAGTGATAATACTGAATATTTTGACTTCCCTTATGAAGGCGGCTCCAAACTAAAAATTACGGTACGATACATGAAGAAATACGGCACCGATGTTATCATTTCCATCTCTCAAGGTCAGATGCTATGCAACGAATACAACGGTACCAACTATGTCACTGTACGCTTTGATGATACTCCAGCCAAAAAGTATTATACAATTGAGCCGGCCGACGGCTCTTCAGAGAGTCTTTTCCTAAACAGTTCAAGAGACTTTATTAATCGAGCCAAAACGGCGAAAACCATTAAAATTGAAGTACCCTTCTATCAAGAAGGAAATCGTGTGTTCACTTTCACTATTGATGAGCCCCTCAAATGGGATCATTAACAAGGAGTTAACTCATTAAAAAACACCATAGTTGCCTTCATTCTCTTCGTTAAGAGGATGGAGGTAACTAAATATTGCCGATTGTTGACAAAGTGGCACGAGGATAGGTCAACTGAGGCCATTCTGACCGCGTTTGCTGCCATTATGTCGCTCACGGGCAACAGTTTAGGCCTTGGAACAAGTTATGCATGGTCGTAAGGCAAAACATAAAAACACTTACGACTATGAACTTCAACAATTACACCATCAAAGCACAAGAGGTGATACAAAAAGCTGTCACCCTTGCTAAGGACAACGGCAACCAAGCCCTCGAGCCGGCGCACCTGCTCAAAGCCGTTATGACCGAGGGAGAGGCCGTCGTCAAGTTCCTGCTGCAAAAACTCGACATTGCCCCAGCGATGATTGAGCGACCACTCGAAAACGAGCTGGCCAAGCTACCTCGCGTGAACGGCGGTGAACCCTATCTGGGCAACGACGCCAATCGCGTGCTCGAAACCGCCGCCACTATTGCCAAGCGTTTGGGCGACCAGTATGTGACTGTCGAAACGCTTTTGCTCGCCCTCTTCGAGGAAAAGAGCACAGCATCGGCCATCCTCAAGGACGCCGGAGTGACGCAACGCGAACTCCTCGCCGCCATCCAAGAGCTGCGCAAGGGCAAAAACGCCACGGCCCAAAGCGCCGAGGAACAATACAACGCGCTTTCAAAGTATGCCATCAACCTGTGCGAGCGTGCACGTGAGGGCAAGCTCGACCCCGTCATCGGTCGCGATGACGAAATACGCCGCGTGTTGCAAATCCTTAGCCGCCGCACCAAGAACAACCCCATCCTCATCGGCGAGCCAGGCACTGGAAAGACCGCCATCGTCGAAGGCCTCGCCGGACGTATCGTGCGTGGCGACGTGCCCGAGAACCTCAAACGCAAGCAAGTCTATTCGCTCGACATGGGCGCCCTCATCGCTGGCTCCAAGTACCAGGGCGAGATTGAGGAACGTCTCAAGGCCGTCATCAATGAAATTGTGCAGGCCCAGGGCTAAATCATTCTCTACATCGACGAAATCCACACCCTTGTGGG
>JAGCUP010000194.1 GCA_017962765.1 Muribaculaceae bacterium
GCTTCGAGAGGAGGCCCTTGGTAGCGAAAGGCTCACCCTTGTTGGTCTTGGGGTAGCACACGAGATAAGGGATGGCGTCGATACCCAGCTGTCCGGTGAGCTGGGGGTTAGCGTCAACGTCGATGCAGTAGAAGTTCACTTTCCCCTTAAAATCTTTCGAGGCGAGTTCCTCTAGGATGGGGGCGAGTTTTTGGCACGTTTCGCTGTCGGCCTTGTAGAAGTGAATGACGGCCGGTTTCTTGATTTTCTTGCCGCTCTCGAAGAGCTTGGTATATTCCTTGTGGTCGATTTCCTTCACGCGCGGCTTGCCGGCGAGCACAGGCACGGTTCCCGCCACCAGTACAATGGCGAGCAACAGGGTCTTATAGAACATTTTCATAATGTATTGGAATTATTAAAGGTGAAACATTACTGGTGCTGGCGGCGCAGCAGGTCATTAACAGTCTTGACGGGGTTAAAGGTCTCGATGGGCACCTCCACAAAGATGGTGTTCCAGTCGCTCATCGAACCGTTCCACAGGCCAGGCAGCTCGAGGGCCTTGATTTCAACGCCGTCCTTTGATTTGAGCGAGATGAGGCCCGTGTCTACATCGACGAAGCGCTTGAGGTCGAACTTTTTGCCCTTGTAGTCCTTGACGTAGCACACGAGGTCGACGGGGTTGAAGTGCGTACCCTCGTTCATCATCTTCACGGCCTCGGCATCGTCGGGGTTGATTTGCGCGGCCTCGAGTATCTGGGGTGAGTAGCTGCCGTCTTGATTATAAGCCAAGTATGGGCCGCCGCCAGGCTCGCCCTCATTGCGTACCATGCCGCACACGCGCAGCGGCCTATCGAGCTTCGTGCGCAGGTAGGCGGCAAGGGCCTCATCGTCCATGTTGGCGGTGGCGGGGTTGCGTGTGCACAGTGTATCCTCGACAAACTGCAGCATCTTCTTGAGGTCGGCGGCAGTGGGCTTGTTGTCGAGCTTTGACAAGAAGCGCGCCACTTGCCGTTGCGTCTCGACAAGCACACCGCCAATCACCTTTTTGTAGCGCGTGGTCACGTCGCGCAGACGCTGCGGCACCACGTTGTCGATGTTCTTGACGAAGAGCACATCGGCCTCGCGCTCATTAAGGTTCTCGAGCAGCGCGCCGTGGCCTGCAGGGCGGAACAGGAGGTTGCCCTCGGCGTCGCGGTAAGGCTCATTGTCCATGGTGGCTGCAATGGTGTCGGTCGACGCCTTCTGCTCGCTCATGGTGACGTGATATTTCACGCCCCACACCTTCTCAAGGTGCGGCAGCTTGCCACGCAGCAGACGGTCGAACTCCTTGCGGTGCTCGGGCGACACGGTGAAATGGATATTCACATTGCGCTTCGCATCGGCAGCATATTGCGCACCCTCCTCGAGGTGCTCCTCGAGCGGAGTGTGCACGTTGCCACCCGGCGCACGGTGGAACTTGAGCAACGCCTTAGGCAAAAAACCGTAGTTGAGACCGCCGGCATCGAGCATGGCGCGCGCCACGTCGGCATGACGCCCGTCGGCCAGCAGGTCCTTGATATCGGTGCCATAGAGGCGCGTGCAAGCCTGGCACAGCGGCAGATAGAAGGCGAACTTGTCGAGGTTGTCGAAGAACTCTTTCTCGAAGTCGGTCTCAGGTTGCGTGCGACCCGAGTTGACGAATGCGAAAATGTTCTTGAACATGCGGCTCGCGGCGCCCGAGGCGGGCACGAATTTCTCGATTGTGCCACCGCCCTGCTGGAAGGCGCGCCACGCCTTGATGTAGCGCGTCACCTCTTTTTCGTCGAGACGCATCACGCCATCATCTGCGGTGGCGGCTTTCTCAAGTTTGAGCCAGGGGAAACCGGTGGCAAAACGCTTCAGTTGGCCATCGATGGTTTCCTCTTTAATTCCTTTTTTCTCAATCAGTTGTAAATCTTTTTCGTTAAGCATAATCTGTATTTTGTTTTATGGTTTATCGGTTTGAGAAAATTTCAAACGGCTAAATTAATAAAAATCCCGTTCACACGCAACACCCCAGGCATTTTTTGCATTTTTAAAAGCAAAATTTAGGAATTTTCAACTAGAATTCGTCGCCCTGCGTCGTCCCCTTCGCCGTTGTTGCGCGTTCAATATATGAAAGGTAAATAAGAACGAAATAACACGAAACAATGGTGAAAATTCATATTTTTCACGTTTTTCATTGCGTTTTGAAGTTTTTTCACTATCTTTGACGATTGTTTTAACCGCAAACTTAAAATTAAACCAAATAACTATTTTTTCCCATCATTCAACTTAAAACAATTATGAGAACCATCAAGATTGGACGCTCGGCCAGTAACGACCTCGTGCTGAGCAACCCAAAAGTCTCGGGCAACCACGCCACGCTGGTCGTCCAGGACAATGAGATGAGCGCTACGCTCAAGGACTTGAATTCGACTAACGGCACCTACGTCAACGGACGGCGCATCACCGGCGAAACCGTGGTGAGGCCCACCGATGTGCTCCGCTTTGGCAATGAGGAGACCAGCCTGCAGCGCATCCTGGCTCAAGTGACGGCTCCCGTCGCCGTGGTTGGAGGCGACAAGACCGTCATTCCGGCCAATGCCGGCGGTGGCCAACGCTACACCATCGGCCGCGCTGCCGACAACCAGATTGTGATGCCGCAGAGCGACGTGTCGGGCCACCATGCCGTGCTGTCACGCGACGGACAGGGCAACGTCATCCTGCAAGACCTCAACTCGACTAACGGCACATTCGTCAACGGACAGCGCATCACCGGCCAGAAGATGCTCAACGCTGGCGACCGTGTCACTCTCACCAGCAACAATTATCCCTTTGATTGGCAAAGCTATGTGGGAGCACCCATCGCAGCGGCTGGCGGCGGCACCATGGTGAGCGGTATGCCTCCCGCAGGTGGCGGAGCAATGCCTCCCGCAGGCCCCGTGGCACCCGCACCCGTTCCCGCTCCCGCACCCAAAAAGAACAATACCGCGCTGTGGGTCATCCTGGGCCTTCTGGCTCTTGCTGCCATCGGCGCCGGCCTGTTCTTCGGCCTGAAGGGCTGCAACGGCACAACCGAAAGCAGCGAATCGTCCTCGGTAGTCACAGACAGCACCATAAGTGATGAAGTAGATGGTCCCAGGGTAATGACTGCCACCGAGATTAACGACACGTATAAAGATGCCGTGTGTATGATTATCGGCCAATGGGGTGTGAACGTTTATGCAAACACCGAACAAGGCAAGGTGTTGCTCACCTCATTGCAAGGCGGACAATATTCGGGCACAGCATTCTGTATCTCGGAAGACGGCGTTAAATATGCCACCAACCTCCACTGTGTGCGAGCTTGGGTGTTCAGCCCCGACGAGATGAACAACCTCAAAGTGCAGGCCAACAGCTATGTGAGAAGCGTGAACCCGGGTTATGACGCCATCCTCGAAGGTGTGGCCAAGCTTTACATCCTCCCCAACGGCAAACCCCTCTCACTGGACAACGCTACCGAAGTGCAAGAATTCAAGGTGCCTAATTTGGATGGTGTCGAGAATCCCGTGCTCAACAAAGACGTGGCTGTGGTGCAAACCATCACCCGCGAACGTCCTTCGGGTATTAACGGCTGGATTGATCCCATGGCAGTGACCGATGCCGCTCCCTTCTACACTCCTGGCAAAGACATCCACTCGATTGGTTATCCCGCAGGTGTGACCCTGGCCCAGAACAGCAACCAGGAAATGGTCAACCAACTGCACTCGGGTAAGACTACGCAGGACAAGGGTGAGTTCCAGTTTGGCGTTGACTTTGCTTCGACAGGTGGCGCCAGCGGCTCGCCTGTGCTCAACGAATATGGTCAGCTTATTGGCGTGTTCAACAGTGGCTACGGTGGCGTGGGTAACCTCAACTATGCCGTCAAGCTCAAACACCTGCAAGACTTGTTAAGAGAATAATTTCAGACTTGCTATAATCACTCATTTCCCCTCTCCACTTTTTATTATTTCCAAAACCTTTTAACTCCAGATAAAAATTATGGCAATACAACAATGTCCCAACGGACATCAATATGATTCGAGCATCTATGGCAACAACTGCCCGTTCTGCCCCAGCGAAGCCACTCACCTGAGCGTGGGTGGAGGCGCAGGCACTCCCCCACCCTTCAATCCGCAGCCGTCGTTCGACGCCGGTGGCGGCTCCACGCAAGTGATGGGCGGTGGCGGTTATGACGCTGCTCCCACCGTGCCCGTTGAAGGCTACGATGAGCCCACGCAACTCATGGACGAACCAGGCACCGAACCCATGCAGCAGACCTTCGACGAAGGCCGCACCAAGATTCGCGCCATCGACGGCGACGAGAATGCGTCCAACGGCCGCAAGCTGGTGGGCATCCTGGTCACCTACGACCTGAACCCGTGCGGCCAGGTGTTCCCCATCTATGAGGGCCGCAACATGGTGGGTCGCGACCAGTCGTGCGACATCGCCTTGACGAGCGACGACAAGGTGTCGAGCAAGCACCTCTTGATTGTGTGGCGCAACGGTGAAGGTATCATGTGGGGCGAAGACCAGATGTCGAGCAACGGCACTTTCGTCAACGACAAGTTCGCCAGCGAAAAGTTCCAGCTCAACAATGGCGACGTGCTCCTCGTGGGCAAAACCAAATTCCTGTACCTCGCCATTCCCCAGTTCTAGAATCCTATTTCATTGGCACGAAGACTTTCTTTGTTCTTCGTGCCAATGACTCTTTTCCACAGGCATTCTGGCGTTTTTGTCATTTTTAGTCAATAATCATAAGGTGGGTTCTATAAATTAACTTGAGATGTTTTTAATTTATTTTCGAGCAGATGCGCAGTTAAAGTCGAAGTGGCATAGCGGGCTATGTTGCAACTCCCGTGCAAGCGAGAGCAGAGTGGAATTCGTTCCAACTATGCCGAGCGTAGCCGGCAGAAGGCTGTGCCAACACTTTAACACAGCAGGTGCCGAAAAGAAACAAAAACAGCCAAGAACCCATCTTACTTAATTCTTAATTTACAGAACCCACCTTAATGAGCAAATATAGTTACTGCAACGTGGCCCAGCGCACCGACGTGGGCTGCAAGAGGAAAGCCAACGAGGATTGGCTGGCCAATTTTGAGTGCGTAAACGGCCTCGTCGCCGTGGTGTGTGACGGAATGGGAGGGCACGTGGGCGGCGCGGTCGCCTCACACCTCGCCATCGATACCATACAGCAGTTCCTCACCGCGAACCGATTCGACGACCCACGACAGGCTATCATACAAGCCTGCGACAAGGCCAACCAGGCGCTGCTGCGGCACACCGAGCAGCACCCCGAGCTCACAGGAATGGGCTCCACGTGCGTGATGCTCATCGTACGAGACGGCCGCGTGTGGATGGGCAGTGTGGGCGACAGCCGCATCTACCTCATCCGCCAGCGCGCCATCAAGCAGCTCACCAAAGACCAAAGCTACGTGCAGACACTTGTCGACAGCGGACAAATTACGCCAGAACAAGCCGAACACCACCCGCGCAAGAACGAAATCTACAATGCCCTCGGTCTGAAGACCATGAAGCCGGCTACCGTGCTTGCCGAGCCCATCATGCCGCTTGCCGGCGACTGCTTCATGCTGTGCAGCGACGGCTTGAGCGGCATGGTGCCCGACGCCGAAATCCTCACCGTGGTGAGCCAGCAGGCCACCATGAGCCAGCAACAGCGCGTCGACACCCTGGTGCAAATGGCACGCAACGCTGGCGGCGTCGACAACATCACGTGCCAAATTGTCGAGTTCTCGGTCACCCCATCCCAGGCCGTAGAAACCGACCCTGACACACAGCCACCCATCACACAGCCCGGCCCCACGGCAAAAGCCTCTGCTGCCAATGCCGAAGTCCCTGCCACGCTTCCACCGGTCACCGGCAATGCCGGAACGAAGAAGGGCAAGAGGCGCGCGCTGGCATGGCTGGGCATGGCCGCCGCCCTGCTGCTCCTGTTCCTGGCGTTCATTGGCCTGATGAAGCTCATCAACAAGCATGCGCCACACAGCAAAGAGACGACGGCTCTCATCGGCCAGTTCGACAACTCGTTCGTGGCCATGGACACCTTATATTATAATTACACCGACAGCACGGCCGACAACGACAGTGCCAACCTTGCCGTCACCCTCACCGAATACCCGGGGCGCGGCCTCTATATCGCTGTTAACACCGCCAAGCATACCAGCCACTACGAAGAGCTTCCACTCAAGCTCGAAGACCTTGAGGTGCATCCATCCGATGCCATGCTGCAACTTGACGACCAAGAGGACGGAAACCGTACCATGCGCCTCTACTTCAAGAAAGAATTCAAGTGGGACGGCGACGAGCACGACCTGGCCCTCTCGTTCAAGGGCGAGAACAAGGCACTGTTCATCATCCGCGTGAAGAACGCCGACACCGAGCCATCGGCCATCGGAGCATGGTTCCGCAGCGAAGAGGAGGACACCCTTGGCCGCCACGGCAACTCTCCCAATCTCAAGCAACCGCCCGTTTTCAACCCGAACGACACCCTCTCATCGATACCTGACGATGTTAACGGCACCGCCAACGGGCCACTGCAATCACAAAACTTCGACGTCGAGGTGGCACGCAACGGCCAGACCGTCATTACCGTGAGCAACGCCCCTGGCAATTCCTCGGGCAACACAATTTACCTCGGCGACGAGCGATACCAGTTCAACGGCGTAGAGCCCGCCACCAGCGAATGGTTCAAGGCCAGACACCGTCCCGGGACCGTCACCATTACCGTCACCAGGCCCGAGAAAATTCCGTTGGCCGACAACGTGATTAAAATCAAGACGAAAGAGGAAGGCGTCGTCATTTCGCTCAAGATTAAGATTAAATCGTAATCATTGCACGCTCAACTCAAGCGACAGTCATGGCAAGCAACCAAAACTATAGCATCATCGACATCCTGGGCAGCGGCGGCATGGGCTGTGTTTACCGGGCACGTGATGCTCACGGCCACATCGTAGCCCTAAAAATGATGAGCAACAAGGTGTCGTGTTTCCCCGAATATCGACAACTTTTCCACGACGAGGCCACCACGCTCATGGTGCTCAACCATCCCAATGTGGTCCACATTGTGGGAATGCCCTACAGCGACGATGCAGGCAACCTATTTCTCCCCATGGAATATGTGGAGGGCATCACCCTTGATAAGTATGTGAGACAACACGGCGGGCGCCTCAACATCAAAGAAACGGTGCGCATCCTCGACATGGTGCTCGAGGCCATGCAATATGTGCACCAACGCGACCGCATACACCGAGACATCAAGCCTTCGAACATCATGATTCGCCCCGACGGCACTGTGTGCATCATCGACTTCGGCGTAGCTAAGGACGCGCGCGTGGGCACCGACGGCGCCACCGTGGGACGCATCGTGGGCACCGACGGATACATGAGTCCCGAGCAGGCCAATGGCCTTCACATCGACAGCCGCACCGACATCTACTCGCTGGGCTGCGTCCTTTACTACATGCTCACCGGCAAGCACGCCGTGGCACGTGGCAAGGACAACCACGAAACCATGCTCAACATCAACAGGGCCGAGATGCAGTTACCCTCTATGGCGGCCACTGGCATCTCGCCACTACTCGACTATGTGTTCCTCAAGGCCGTGGATAAGGATATGATGCGTCGATACCAGACCGCCGAACAGTTTCGCGAGGCCATCGACACCATCACGGGACGTGTCAAGCCCATGGTCACCGTTGGCAAGGCTCCCGACAACGACATTCGCATCAGCCATGAGTTTGTCAGCCGGCACCACCTCATCATTAGGGGTATCACCGAGCCGGCCACTGCTGGACAACACCGCTATCGCATTGAGATTGAGGACAAGAGTTCGAACGGCACTGGCGTGGCCGGGCGGCTCTTGCACAACAACACCCTGCTATTTGACTATAACGGAGAGACCTCGTTACCCACTGTCATGCTTGCTGGTCGTGTCGATTGCGCGCTAAACTGGAACACCGCACTCTCCATCCTCAGGGCAAAAGGGTGGCTCAGCCAATCCACAGCAGCTCACGACAAGGACGAAATCACCATTCCCTCTGCGGTATCGGGCCCTACGGTGCCCGGCGAAGGACCTAACTCCTCGCCGGGAACAAGCAACGAAGACATACCTCTCACACCGAATACCGACCCACCTTATGCCCATGATGTGCCGCTCACGCCGCACACCGACCCGCCATACGCCCACAGCGTGCCACCACCCTATCATGGTGCTCCGGCGGTAGCAGCGCCGCAGCCCGCGCAACCGCAACCCACGCAACCGCAGCCCGCGCCATCACAACCTGCGCAGGATTCGGCCCACAGCGATGCCTCCCTGTCCTGGTGGTGGGGCATCATTATCGCATTGTGTCCCATCGCCGGATGGATACTGAGCGTGCTGTGGAGCGACACGCGCCCCGCCCAAGCCCGAAGCGCCGCCATCATCGCGTGGTGGGTTCTCGCCGTGTGGATTCTCCTCGTCGCCATCCTCACCCTTCTCCTCGCCCTGTAAAGTTCCTTCAATGACGTATGAACAAACCAAAAAGGAGCCTTTCACACGATGGTGAGGCTCCTTTCTTCTTCAACTAATAACTAATTCACTTTCCTTGTGCGGCCGTCGCGGCTCGCGGGCTAAAATTCACGGTGCAAAGTTAGCACATTATGTGTGCCCATGAAATCGCCTGTTGTGGGTATTTTTCTTCACGACAGTCCCTGCCGCTCCCCATTGAAGGTGATAGAATCAGTTTTTTGGAGTGATTTTTGGCCGCATTGAGGAAAATGTAGTAACTTTGCAGGTTATAGTGGTTGCGTCGCATGGCGTAGCCCGAGAGAAAACGAAGAAGCGATGATTAGCAAGATAGTGGACTACCACAGCATAGGGCACCTCAAATATTTGGTGGAACGGGCGCGCAGCGTCGTCATCACATGCCACCTATCGCCCGACGGCGACGCCATAGGGTCGTCGCTAGCCCTGTGCCAACTGTTGCGCAACCTGGGTAAGCGCGCCGATGTCGTGCTCCCCGACCAAGTGCCTCGCCAGCTCACCTTCATTACCCAGGAAGAGGTGCTGCCCGTGACATTCAGCGTGAACCGCATCAAGGCACAGTCACTCATCAACCGCGCATCGCTCATCGTCTGTCTCGACTTCAACTCGCTCAAACGCCTTGACAAGCTGGGACCCGTCGTGGCCGACGCCCGCGCCGACAAGGTTGTCATCGACCACCACGAGGACCCCGACATGGAAGGCCTCAAAGTGATGATTTCGCACCCCGAGACTTCTTCGACATGCGAGCTCGTCTATCGTGTGGCCATGCAAGCCGGTTGGTTGCGCCATCTCGACCGCTTTGTGGCGAGCTGCCTATATTTAGGGCTAATGACTGACACGGGTAACTTCGCCTACGACAACGCAGACAACCCCGAGGTGTTTGAAATCGTCGCCGCACTCATGCGCCACGGCATCGACCGCCACGAGCTCCATAAACGCGCCATCGACAATTATCACGTGAACGCGCTCAGGTTGCAGGGCTATGCCATACACGAAAAGATGCGCGTTGACATGGAGCGCGGCGCCGCCCTCATCACGCTCGACAGCGCCGAGCTCGAACGCTTCGACTACCAGCGCGGCGATACCGAGGCCCTCGTGAACCGCCCGCTGTCTGATCCCGGCATCCGGTGGTCCACCTTTATGCGCGAGGACGCCGAGCACATCAAGGTGTCGATGCGCGCCGAAGGCGACTTCCGCGTCGACGAGATTTGCGCACGCCACTTCAACGGCGGCGGCCATGTGCACGCTGCCGGCGGCGAGTTCTACGGCACTATGGCCGAAGCGGTGGCGGCCTACGAGGCCATCCTCGCCACTATTCCCCCACTCTTCCCCGCCGCCCCATCCTCCGAGAACGAAAACAAACCAACAAATATTGAAGATAGCAAAAACAATGAAGATTAACAAAACTGTCATCGCTGCCGGCCTCGTGCTGGCCGCCTTGCTCCCGCTCGCCTCGTGCAAAGACAACGTGAGCTACGCTGAACTGCTCAACGACGAGCGCCACGCCACCAACGCCTACTTGTCGAATTTCAAGGTAATCAACGAGATTCCCGCCGACACCGTCTTCGAGGTGGGCGAGGATGCCCCCTTCTATCGCATCGATGAGGAAGGTAACGTGTACATGCAAGTGCTGCGCGCCGGCGACCGCAAGAACGACGCCCCCAAGACGTCGCAACGCATCTATTTCCGCTACATGCGCTACAACCTCAACACCTGGTATGCATATAACGAATGGGAAGGCGACGGGAACGAGAAGGACATGAGCCTGGGAACAGCCTATTTCCTCTATGGAAACTTCACCGACACCGAATCGTTAGCATGGGGATACGGCATACAGATGCCGCTCGCCCTACTGGGAATAGACTGCGAGGTGAACCTGCTCATCAAGTCGCAGTATGGCCTCACATCCGAAATCAGTTACGTGCAGCCTTTCCTGTACCACGTGCGTTATTTCCCCAGCCAAATTTAAAAAAACCATAATCATTATGTCACTTATCAAATCAATCTCCGGCATCCGGGGAACCATTGGCGGGCCTGCAGGCGACGGCCTCACCCCGCTCGACATCGTCAAATTCACCAGCGCCTACGCCACTTTCATCCGCCGCAATACCACGCGCGATAGCAACGTCATCGTCGTGGGGCGCGACGCTCGACTGAGCGGGCGCATGGTGCTCAACCTCGTTTCCGGCACCCTCACCGGCATGGGCTTCGATGTGGTCAACATCGGGCTGGCCACCACGCCCACCACCGAACTTGCCGTCGTAGGCGAGCAGGCCTGCGGTGGCATCATCATCACGGCATCCCACAACCCCAAGCAATGGAACGCCCTCAAGTTGCTTAACGAGCAGGGCGAATTCCTCACCGACGAGCAAGGCAAGGAAGTGTTGCGCTTGGCCGAGGCACAGGATTTCGACTATGCCCCCGTCGACCAATTAGGACGCGAGCAAAAGAATTACACCTACCTGCGCCGGCACATTGACCAGGTGCTCGCACTGCCACTCGTTGACGTTAAGGCCATACGAAAGGCGAATTTCACCGTGGCTGTTGATGCCGTCAACAGCGTGGGCGGCATCGCCATCCCCACCCTGCTCGACAAGTTGGGCGTGAAAAAGACCGTGAAACTGTTCTGTGAACCAACCGGCAACTTCGGCCACACGCCCGAGCCCATCCCCGAGAACCTCACCGCCATCAGCGACTACATGAAGCGCGGCGAGGCCGACGTGGCCTTTGTCGTCGACCCCGACGTGGACCGTCTCGCCATCATCATGGAGAACGGCGAGTTCTTCGTAGAGGAATACACCCTTGTGGCCGTCGCCGACTATGTGTTGGCCAATACGCCCGGCGCCACAGTGAGCAACCTCTCCTCATCGCGCGCATTGCGCGACGTCACCCTCGCGCGTGGGTGCTCCTACACCGCAGCCGCCGTGGGCGAGGTCAATGTGACTACCGAGATGCGTCGCACCTGTGCCGTGATTGGCGGCGAAGGCAATGGCGGCGTCATCTATCCCGCCCTGCACTACGGCCGCGACGCCCTTGTGGGCGTGGCCTTGTTCCTCACCCTGCTTGCCAAGAGCGGCAAAAAGGTGAGCGAGCTCAAGAAAACCTATCCACAGTACAGCATCGCCAAGACTAAACTCGAATTGCGTCCCGACATGGATGTCGATGCCATCCTCAAGGCCGTCGAAAACCATTACAAGGACGAGCGCCTCACCACCATCGACGGCGTGAAAATCGACTTCGACGACAGCTGGGTGCACCTGCGCAAGAGCAACACCGAGCCCATCATCCGCATCTATAGCGAGGCCCATACTATGGAAGAGGCCGAAAAGTTGGGCGAAGACGTAAAGACAATCATTTCATCATTAATATAAACCCTTATGAACGCAAAAAAACTATTTTTAATAGCTATGGCATGCACCGCAATGGCGGCTAACGCAATCACTCCCGTCAAGGGTGTCGACCGTAACAACCTCGACCCCACCACGCCTCCGGGCGAAGACTTCTACCAGTATGCCTGCGGAGGATGGATGAAAAACCACCCGCTCGACCCGCAGTATGCACGCTTCGGCACCTTCGACCAACTCGCCGAGAACAGCCGTGAGCAAGTGAAGGACATCATCACCAATCTGGGCAGCAATAACCCGCGCGGCTCCATCGAACAAAAAGTGGGCGACCTTTATGCGCAGGGCATGGATAGCATCGCGCTTAACGCCGGCGGCAACAAGCCGTTGCTCACCCAGCTGAGCGCCATCGCCGTGGCCCCAAAATCCGATTTCATCCAGCTCGTGGCGATGATGCACAAGGGCGTAAACGACCCCTTTTTCAACAGCAGCGTAATGGCCGACCTCAAGAGCAGCAACGAGAACATGCTCTATTTCATGCAGGGCGGCCTCGGATTGGGCGACCGTGACTACTATCTTGAGAACGATGCGAACACCGTCAAGGTGCGCAAAGCCTACGAAGAGTATATTAACCGCGTGATGCAACTGGCCGGCTACAAGAAAGGCGATGCCAAGAAAGCCGTCAAGAACGTGATGGGCATCGAGACCGAACTGGCCCGCGTGGCCATGTCGCGCGAGGAGAGCCGCGACTATAGCAAGCTCTACAACGTGTTCACCCTCGATGAACTCAAGGCGAAATATCCCGCCATTAACTTCGACGCCTACCTCAACGCGCTCGGCGTGAGCGGTGTCGAAAAAGTGTGTGTGTTCCAACCCGCCTCGCTCGCAAAAGTGAACGAAATGTTCACCACGCTCAAAGACAAACAAATTCGCGACTACCTCGCCTTTAAGATGGTCGATGCCGCTTCCAACTACCTCAGCGACGATTTCGTACAGGCCAACTTCGACATGTACAGCCGCGCACTGAGCGGAAAGCAAGTGATGCAGCCCCGCTGGAAACGCGCCCTTAACGTGCCCAACTCGCTGCTCGGCGAAGCCGTGGGTGAGCTGTACGTGAAAAAATATTTCCCCGAGGAGAGCAAGAAAAAAATGCAACGCCTCGTCGACAACTTGCGCATGGCACTTGGTGAGCACATCTCTTCTCTTTCGTGGATGAGCCCGCAAACCAAGGTCAACGCACTCGTCAAGCTCAACAGCTTCACCGTGAAAATCGGCTATCCCAACCAGTGGCACGACTACAGCAGCGTCAATATCGACCCTGCGCTACCCTATTGGAACAATGTGCTGGCAGCACGCCGTCACGCTGCCGAATATGAGTACAGCCAGCTTGGCAAGCCCGTCGACAAGGAGCGCTGGTGGATGACACCACAGACCGTCAATGCTTACTACGAGCCTTCGAGCAACGAAATCTGCTTCCCCGCAGGCATCCTCCAGAAACCCTACTTCGACCCCGATGCCGACGACGCCAGCAACTATGGCGCAATCGGCGTGGTCATCGGCCACGAGATGACCCACGGTTTTGACGACCAGGGCCGCAACTTCGACCACGAAGGCAACATGATCGACTGGTGGACCGAGGAAGATGCAGCCAAATTCAAGCAACTGGCCGACAAACTCGGCGCACAGTACAGCGAAGTAATTGTTGCCGATGACGTGCACGCCAACGGCAACTACACCATGGGCGAGAACATTGCTGACCACGGCGGACTGCGTATCTCCTATAGCGCATTCCAGAAAACCCCGCAAGGCAAGGGCAACGAGCTTATCGACGGATTCACACCGGCACAACGCTTCTACCTGAGCTACGCCAACGTGTGGGCCAACAACATCACCAAGGAAGAAATCCTGCGCCGCACCAAGGTCGACCCGCACTCGCTGGGCAAGAACCGCGTCAATGTCGCCATCCGCAACCTCGAAGAGTTCTTCCGCGCCTTTGACGTGAAGGAAGGTGACAAGATGTATCGCCCCGAGCAAGACCGCGTCATCATCTGGTAATCCATTCCACCACCCTATCACATCACGAATGGCAATTTCTCTTTCAGTGAGAAATTGCCATTCGTCTTTCTATGGTGAACGGGTTTAGGCCAAAACTGAATTTACCGGAATGAGGCCGTCAAGGGGCGGAAAGTTGTTGAAGAGGAAATGGCCACCCAGCAGGCCCACTGCTACGATTGTCATGCTGAAAAGGAAAGTGGATAACATAGCTCTAAATTTTTAGTGGTTATTGTATCAAGTTTCACCTTTATATATCAACACGCGCATTTGGTTACACCTCTCCACCACTTTTTTCAATCTTTTTCCCCTCATTTCACAAAAACAAGCCCCACGACAATGTCGCAGGGCTTGTTTTGTGTCTACTTGACCGAGTGGTGATTTACTCGAAGGTGTCCCAGTACATCTTGTAGGCGGCAGCCTGGTCAATGTCGGTAGGCTGCTCGGCGGCAAACTCGCCCCAGGTTTCACTATTGAGCAAGGTAGTGCGCACGAGGTTGTTGTTCATTTCGTCCCAGAACACGATGTGCTCAAGGCCGGGTGCCGACATGCTGGCGAAGCGCAACATGAGTACCTCGCGTCCATTCACTTGGTGTGCGGTCACGTCGCCCGAAAGTTTCTCCACATTAGGCTTGAATGCCTCGTAACCGCAACGCTCCACGAATTCGGAGCTGTTCATAAGGTTGCGCATTAGCTGCGTGTTGTATTTCTTGCCCACGTTCTCGCGCAACACACTGCGGAAGTCAAGATTGATTACCGCCACGGGTTTGGTCACGTTGGTTTTGTTCCTGTTCGTGGTGGTGCGAGCACGTCCGCGACGCGGAGTGGCGGCCTGAACCACTGTCGTGAGTACGCAAAGGCCCATTAAGAGTACAATAAATTTCTTCATGACGTTCATAATTTTGAGGTTAAACATTTATTTTGCGCAAATTTACAACTTTCCGCAAAAACTGCCACTTTTGGAGGCATTTTTTTTGACTTTTTCACTATCTTTGTGGACACTAACCAACATTTGTTCATGGCACGACTGAAAATAAGCAAAGAATGGTGGTCGGCACCCACCGAGGCCGAGAACGGCCGACTCATCATTGTCACCGGACGCAGCGACCTCGATAATGTGCGCCTCACCGGCAAATACATCTACCGCGTGGAAGTTACCTGGCGATACGAGCCCGATGAAAAGGGAATGCCCAACTTCGACACCTACCGCCTCATGGGCACGGTGAACGACCTGCTACAGGACACCTTCGACCGAGACCCCACGGCGGTGTGCACCGGCATCTACACCGGCGACGGACAACGCGACTGGGTATTCTATTGCCGCAGTCTGCACATTTTCCAGCGCAAGTTCAACGAGGCCCTCGCCAACGTGAGCGAGTATCTGCCACTCACCTTCCGTGCCGAAGAGGACCCCGAGTGGGCCGAATACGACGAAATGTCGCAAAACCAAATCCTCGATGACGAAAGTTGACAAGCAAACGGCAATGCCATTTGCTTGTCAACTCTTATTCTAGTTAACTTGATTCGTTAACTCGTTTACTCTAAAAGGAGGTTGTAGAGCGCGGTCACGTCGGAGCCGTTCACGATGCCGTCGCCGTTCACATCGGCATCACCGGCCACCTGGGCGCCATCGAGCAGCACATTATAGAGCGAGGTCACATCGGCACCGCTCACAATACCGTCACCGTTCACGTCACCTGGAGTGGGCGGCGTAACTTCACTGCCCTGCTTCACAGTGATAACGTGGCTTGCGCCATCGTAGTGGAAGTTGATTTTCGCTTCACGGTAGTTTTCACCTTCGGGCAGTGCTTCTGCGTGAATCACCACGTTGGTAACGCCCGTGTAGCTGCTGCCATCCATCACGTCATCGACGTCGAGCCACAGCCAATCGGCAATTTCTTCATCCTCTTCGTCGGTGATATACCAAGCATCCGAGTTATAGTAGCTGCGGAACGCGAATTCCTTCTCGCCACCTTCGCCGGAAACCACAAACTCATCCTCGTCGCATACCAAATAATAGTAAGCCAAATCGTACATAAAATCCCATGCCGTAGCATAGCCGGTGGTATAGTGGAAGTTGGCGCCACCCATACGCGCCTTTTCCTCGGCTATGAAGTAAAGGTAGGCGTGGGCCTCGCTCGGAATGAGATTCTCATGCTTGGCGAACAGCGAGCAATATTGTGCGTCATCACTCTTGAGGAGTATCATTACCGGTTCGTTAATCACCAGTGCATTGGCAGCACCCGTTTCTGGATCCACCTGTTCCAACTCATCAAAGTGAATCATTTGCGTAGAGCTTTCTTTAGCTTCCACTTCGACCGTTTTGGTGGCGAGCACCCTAGAAGACCATGTGTTCATGGTTCCGTTCTCTTTTTGTGTACAACGAAGCACCTCAAGAGTGATAGTGCCGCCCTTCATGATGCGCAGACGTGGATACACGCCTTTAAGTACAAAGGGGTGTCCCGGCTCCACATTGAGAAATTCTGCAATACCTTTTACCTCCACCGTATCATATTTCCACCGCGTGGCGCCGTTCTGGTTCGTAACCTCGCTGTTCACCATCGTTTGCGTGGGGTTGTAGCTTAGCGAGCCCCACGAGCGGTCGGTATTTGAGGCGAGATAAGTGCGGCCGGTGCTTGAGTTAGTGTATTGGGCGGGACCACCAGCCTTGAAGTAACCCCACGAGAAAGTGGAGTCGCCCATGGCATTGAAGGCCGTCAATTCGGGAGCCTTGCGGTAGAAGGGCTGGATGTTCTCAATTGTGTAGGTCGAGACATCATCCACTGGATCCAACTCAGGATATGCGCCGTTTTCAAAGGGGCCATAACCTTGCCAAGTGAGCCAAGTAGGATACTGCGTGGTGCAATCAGTCACTGTCACGTCGATAAAAGGCGGCGTGAACAGGAAGTAGTTCCAATTGGAAAAGCCATAGCCGTCGAGTGACAGGCCTGTGAAGAAAGTGCCAAGAGGGCGCGAATAGTAGGCACCCGGGCGCTTGGTGGGTGTCTCTTCGTCGCGCATAATCACCGGCATTCGTTCACCGGCAACCACGGCAGGCGTCCAATCGTTTGCGGCAGCATCAGGCGTCATGTCACTGAAGAGGTTGCTCACTTTCATCTCCAAGCCATTAACAGGAGCCGGAGTGTTCATCTTTGCCGTTAGCGGTTTTGACTTGGCAGCAGCCCCCAAAACGAAGAGGGCGGTAGCCAATAGAAGTAATACTTTTTTCATAAGCAAAAATTAAGAATTTTATAAAAATGGTAATAATATTTGCAAATTTAAGCACAATCGACGAATTTTCAAAAAAAATTAAAAAAAAAACGAGGGGAGGCCCCGTCTCGGGATTCCCCTCGCCACAACATTTTGGTAATATATTGTGCTTATATTGAGATGTTGTGTAGAATCAATTTACATGATTATTGGAGCAGGATGTTGTAGAGAGCGGTCACGTCAGAACCGTTCACGATATTGTCACCGTTCACATCGGGATTGCCTGCCACAGTAGCGCCGTCAAGGAGCACGTTGTAAAGGGCAGTCACATCGGCGCCACTCACGACACCGTCGCCATTGACGTCACCCTGTGCGAAGCCACCAACTGCAGCAATAGTGAAGGTCATGTTCGCGCGATCCACAGTGAGAATGTACTTGCCAGCGATGGGCAGCTCGAAGTTCATACCAGGAATGGTAAGCGTGAGCGGAGTCTTGTTGTCGATTTGCTCTTGAGTGATAACGAAGTTGTTACCATCGGTAGCACCACCGTACCACTTGCCAAACTCATCGACGAACTTGAACTCGGCGTTACCCTCAGTGGGCATTGCAATTTCAATCTCGATAGTGTAGAGGCCGTCTTCGCCCTTCTCCATAGCAACCATGTCTTCGCTCCAATTGGTGAACGAACCGGCCACATACATAGCCTCCTCGGGCCAATCGCCCTCGATGACGAGCGTGCCGTCCTCGAGGCTGGCGGTCAGCGTCCATTCGCCGGCGGGGATGCGGAATGCCTGGCCCTTAGCGATGAGGCTAAGGTCGGCACCCATCTGATCCTTCATGACCACGAAGTCGCCATCGCTGTCGGCACCCCACAGGTACTCGTCGATGGTCCACTCTTCGGTCTCGGCCAGTTGGGTCGTGAACTTGAAGCAGCCTTCCTCTTCGGGAGTAATGGTTGCGGTATAGACTTGCTGGCTGGGATCGTAGGTCATCTTCAGGCCCTCGTTGGGCTTCCAGCCTTGGAAGTCGCCATGCACTTAGAGGTAGGGAGTCTCGGCGGGATCGCCTTGAACGACATCGATGTAATAAATGGCACCAGGATAGTTAATTTTCACCTTGCATGCACGGCCATCAATACCTTCGGCAGGTTCCACGGTGATGGTGGCTGTCGAAACGCCAGTGAACTCATCATCCTCATACTCGTCGGCGATTTCAACGCTCAGCCAGTCGGGAAGGTCGTTGCCAAACTCGTCGGTAACGATAGCGTCCTCCACGGGTTCAGAGCTGTAGAGGCTCACGCTGTTTCCAAATTGCTTAGCCTGTGCCTCCGAGAAGCCCATTGCCACAAGCGAGTCGGTGTTAGCAGTACCGTCGAGGTAGAAATAGCGAGCGGTACCTTCGGTCTCCACAGTGTAGTTACCCACCAGGTAGGGGTTAATCACATCAAGGAATATACTAGGTGCCACATAACCGACAGGACTAGTAAAGAAGTCGTTCAAGCCATAGTTGCGAACAGGAACACCACCGGCCTCGTTCACATGGCTCATATAACCGTGCTGGCCCCATCCTTCATCCCATGTGTCAATGGAAACATACATGGTGAAGTCGGCAATATTAGGATTGTCATAACCCGAAATGACGATAGCCACTTCGTCATCAATAGTCGGAGTCACATCAAGATCTTGGCCTGCGCCCGGATCATATTCAGAGAAAGTGAACTGAAGGTAGCCGCTGGCATCAGTATTCTCATCAACGGTGACCTTTGCCGAAGCAATCTCTTCACCGTATTGAAGAATTTCCTCACCATCTTCTTCCATGTTGGTACGTCCAGCCACCTTATAAACCTTCACATACAGGTCAACCTTGGCGCCAGGAAGCACCGAAAGACGACCATAATCGACAAATACCGAACGAAGTCCAAAGGGGTTCTCGGGTTTCTCGAGATAGAGCGTCATAGCGTTCCAGCCACTGAGGTTGTGGCCAAACCACATACCAGCACTTTGTCCGTTGATAGTATCTGCCTGTGCGCCACTATAGCTTGTCATTGCATAAGTCTCCGATGGGTCATCACGGTCACCCACGAACGATTTGGGAGAAACCACGAAATAGCCATAGGTATCCTCCTCACCCTCAGCGAACCAATAGACGGGGTCAGGAACACAGACAATCGACGAGTGGAAGGTAGAGCCATTGTAAGTGGTGTGATTGAAATAATCCACGCCATCACCCACACTGAGGATAGGCACTGAGTCACTTTCCTCTTGATACTGCATGGTGATAGCCTGCACGCCCTCGGCGCTTAGCCACTGGCGAGCCCAGGTCTCTGTTTTCTCATTATAGACATACATCTGAGCCAGCCAGTCATAATTGCTGGCATTGTTGGCGATGTAGGTAACTGGGCTATAGGCCTTTCCGAAAAGGAATCCCTTGCCACTATACCAATATCCAGCGGTTGAACGGCAACCATAGAATGTGCCGGCGGGACGCTTGTAGTAAGCTTCGCCCTCGAGGGGAGCGGCCTTCCTGGGGCGATTCAAGCGATTGGCGGCACGCTGCTCGTCAGTTGCCATCTGAATAGCACCACCGTCAATCTTTTTAAAGTCGCCCTTCTCCTTGTTCAAAGTCACTGAAGCCTGCTTCTTGTCGAAGGAAGACTTCGCCACATTTTTCGGTGCGGCGGCAGAAGCGCCGAATGCGACCAATGCGGCCAACGCGATAAGGTAGAATTTCTTCATACTTTAAAAAATTAAAAAAGTTAATAAAAACAGAAAATATAATCTCTCAAAATTAAGATATTCATTTTAATCGTTGCGGGCCGTGTCACTGCAAAACAAGGGGCACGCCCCGCAACAATATCTTCCACTTTACCTCAGCGTCACGTACACGAAACTGTTGGGGGCACTCTTTTCGGCAAGCTTAATCTTCGAGGGCATCAACACGTTATCCACACTCATTACAAGATTTTGTGAGCCTATATAGTTGACAAATTCGCCAAAGGCGGGCACGTTGACGCAATAGTTCATGGCACCGGTCTCACCGTCGGTCGAGCTCATGTTAATCTTAATCTCATTCTCGCCCACTTTTTCGATATTGGTGAAGAGGTGCGAATTAAGGTTACCCGACTTGAGCTTGAGACGGAGCAACATACCCGGACGCTGCAACGAAGTTATCCACAAGAAGTCGAGATAGGTGAGCGAAGTGTTTTTGTTGAATGCGGGGAAGCCGGCTTGGGCGGCTGCCAGCAGGTCACCAAGTTTACCTCCGCGGTCACTCTCGTTCAAACTTATACGCCACGTGCGGGCTTTGTCGGTAAAGAAGTCGAACAGCGCCGGGCCAGTGATTTTTGTGACGCCATCATCGGCCAACAACGTGCCATCCTCCTGGAAATAGAAGTCCTGGACAGCGTTGGCGCTGGCATCATACTCTGAAAGAAATTCCAACGGCTCGTAGAAATGGATGCCGGTGGGCGTCAACATGAGCGTGGCGTGTTCGCGCTCGCTCACGGCATCACCGCCCTCAGGCACAAAGAGCCAGAGGAAACGACGCAGGTCGGGAGTCATCGACTGGTTGCCGGGAAGCGAAGCCTCATAGTCGCTCAAAATAAAGCGCTTGCCCGATGGGCAGGTCATGTAGAGCGTGTTCACCTTTAGCGCAAAGTAGTTGCTCTCGTTGGCAACACCCTGCTCCACCCAAGCCTCGTCGTCGGTGTCGGCCGGCAGACGATTCATGGTCATCAACAATCCGTGCTTCTTTCCGCGCAACACGCAAGAGTTCTCTTCACGCGAGAGCACGTTGAACTCGAAATCTCCCTAGTGACCAGCACCATTGGCACGAGAGGCGCCTGGCGGGATAATGCCTGGATCACAGAAGAAGTGGAAAGCTTCATTAAGCGAGCAGAACGAGATACTGGGGCCATCGTCGCCTTGCACTTCCCAGAGTGAAGTGTCCTTGATATAGCCCTTGCTCATGTCAACATCTTCACCGCTGCTCGACCCAGTCATAAACTTATTGTCGCCGGCGATATCGACCGAGCCATCGTTATGGAAAGTGACCACAAAGTAGAAGCCATGCTCTTCGGTGTTGGCAAAATAGAGAAGCTCCCACTTGCCGCCATTGGCAGTGAAATAGTCCTTATATTCGGTGATGGCCTTGTCGAGACGCGTTGCCGCGCTCTCGTCGAAAATGTCGTCAATCTCGGTGGGTGCACAAGCTCCCAGCGCGAGCGTAAGCGCCGCAAAGGTCACCGCAATGTTAAATATCTTTTTCATCATAATCATATTCTTTTTAGATGGTTAAGAACTGCTTTGCCATTATTTAATGTTATAAACTTGCTGGCGCAAAGCTTCGATATCATAGTTTAGCTGACGATATTGCACCACGGCACGCAACTGGTCAAGGTCGATGTTCCACTCTTCCTTGAACCATGTGCGGGCAATTTGCAGCTTCTGGTTGATGACTGCCACCCCATCGACACCGTCTTCATCGGGTACGGCGTACACCTTGATGGGAATGCGCTCACCGTTGGAGTCAAGCACATAGTTGCTATTGTCGCAGCGCTGGCCATTGGCGTCGATGCGGTTGCCCTCGCTGTCCTTGGTGATGGGGGCCACACCTTTCTGATAAGCGTTGCGGTAAATGTAAGTGCCATCTTCGAGTTCCGTCACAGAACCCTCGAACAAATATTTGAGGTTGTCGGGGTCGGAGGCATCGTTATTGTCATAATAGTAGAAGCAATAGTAGATGGCATCGTCATCGTTAGCATCCTCGGCATCAGTAGCCCAGCCGCGGCTGGCTTTGAGCAGAATGCGGTCCCACTCCTCTTGGGTGCGAGTGATGTAATTGGCGATAATCTCGGCAAAGTCCTCACGCATCTGGCTCGATGCGTAGGGAGTGACAAATCCCAATGAGTTCACCACGCCGTCGTTACGGTTCTGCCAGTTGGAGTTGTCGTAGTGGGCGTTGGAGATAGTTTGGAATTCCTTGGGAATGCTCTTGTGCTGGTGCAAGATGTGCGAGAACTCGTGGTGCATCGTGCGGAAGAGGTACTCGTTGAGGTCGGCGAAGTTGTCGATACGGGCCTCGTTCACACGGAACAGCGTCACCTTGATACCACCCTCGGCAAGACCGAGCAAGATGGTGCCCGAACTGGGGTTATAGGCCGGTGAGCCCACGAGCATGAGAATGCGGGGGCCGTAGGTCTTAAGGAACTCTTGGTCGCCGGTCACCTCGGAGTAAGCATCGTACCAGAGGTACTTGGTGAGCACTGCAATGTCAAGCGATTTCTCGTAACTCGCCGGCAACAGGTTGTAGTTCATATTGGTACCCACGTCCTCATATTTGTACAAGAACTCGACGTTATACACGTCGCGGAAGTTTTCCTTGAGCCACGTATCGAGCTGATAAGTGGCACTATTGGGGTCAATTTCGTCCGGCACATCGGGGAAGATGGTGGGGCCTAAATCGTCCTCGCTACACGAAGTGAACGAAAATGTGACCAGCACCGCCAGGGCTATCCCCGAAAGGTAGTTGAATATCTTTGTTTTCATCATCGTAGCTTCTTATTGTTCGTTAATAGTGGTGGCTTCGAATTTCTTCAGGCTGCCCTCGTCGAGTTTCACGTCGACCGAACGCTCATTGCGCTCAAGTCCGGCGGCGATGACCTCGTTGGGGATTTGCAGTGCGTAGCGCGGGTCGTTGGTTTGGAGCACGACCTCGTCGGCATTACGTCCAATGTAATGGACCAGCGACAAGCCGTAACGCTTGATGTCGAACCAGCGGGTGCCATTGTGGAGATTCTCGATGCGGCGGAAGTGGAGCACGCATTGCAAGTAAGGACGGATTTCGTCGGTCACATGATAGCTGCAGGGGCAAATCTCGTCAATGTGGAGGGGCTTGGCAATACCGTAGCCAATGTTCTTGGAATACTTCTCGCCTAACTCGGAGCGCTTGCCAAGGTTCTCGACATACTGGGCCTCCTTTTCGTTGTAGAACGAGATCACGTTGGCCTTGGTGAAGTCGCGCATACCACTTTCACCACGCGAATGCTTGCGGTGGGCATCTTCCCACACCTTGAGGTCGGCAAAACCACCGTCGATGTCACCAAGGAAGAACTTGGCCTCGGCGCGGTTGAGCAGAGCCTCCTCGCCGGTGAACTCGGTGCGCACGATGTGTGCATAGCCAATGCCGGCAATCTTGTCGGTGTATTCAAATTGCTCGCCGAGCGGGGCTCCGAACCAAATGCCATACTCACGCTCGCTGTTCACAAAGAGGAAGCCGTTGAAGCACGGGTTCATGGCGAATGACTCGCCACCGCCGGTAGAACGCCAAATCTCGCTCACCCACGACGGGCCGGGGCCCTGGACGGTGGCGCGGAGGGCGATGCCGTTACAAGCATAACGGCGACCGCCGCTGAAGTGGCGTGCCATGGTGGAGTAAGTGGAAATCACCATAAAGTTGCGGGGATGGATGGCATTGCTGTAGTAGCGGCCAAAGTCGCTCAGATAATAGAGGTTCTCCTGGCTCCACAACTCACTCATGTAGGGCATAGGATCCACGTCGGCTCCGCCAAAGGCAGCGTTGGAATATTCCACAACCTTATCATACTCGCGCTTTTGCAGATAGAAACGCGAAGCGAAAGTATTAGCAGCCTGACGATTGAAGTGGTACTTGGGAATCTCATAGAGACCGTCGTTAATCAGGGGCAGGCCCTCGACGAGGTCGGCCTCAATCTTGTCGTAAGTCTCTTTGAGCGTACCGCGCTCATAGTGGACGAGCACCTTGGTCTCGGGCTTAGTAATATAAGGTATACCGGGCTTGCTCAAGTTGGGCTGTCCGTAAGGCATGCAGAAGAGCTGGGCAAGGATAAAGTGGTTGTAAGCACGGCACAACAAGGCTTCGCCCTTGACGGCCTTAAGCATATCGCTGTTGTCGCCTTCGGCCTCGAACTGCTCCACTTTTTCAAGCACAGCGTTGCACACCGCGATGGCGTGGTACTGCGATTCCCACACCGAGCTGGGCGAGTCGCTGCCACTTTCGCTGCGGCAATCCTCCCAAGCAAAAAGCTCATCGTCGTTACGGTTGTAAGACGAGAGGTTATAACGCACACCAGCGTCGGTGGGCGCATTGTTGTCAACCAAGTTGTCGCTCGAGAACTCTCCCAGCAGGCCATAGTTCGACGAGGGATATGCGTCGACCATGAGCATGCGCAGCTGCTCCACATTATTGAGCGTGACGCGCGTGTCGGTTTCCTTGTCGAGGAAATCCTTGCACGAGGCCATAGCTAAGAGTGCCGCCACAACAGGTAATAAAATGATATATCTGAATTTCATAATGTTATATGTCTTTTATCGATAATCTGATTTCTTTCTGTCAACTCTTTAGAGCCCGAAACGGACCGTGAGCGTGAATTGCTTGGGCGACGGGCTGGCCACACCACCGCTGTTGAAGAACTCGGGGTCTTGGCCGTTGAGTTTCTTGTCGGCATAGAGCAGGCACAGGTTGGTAGTGCTCAGCTTGAGGCTGGCAGTGCGCAGGCGCAGGGCCTTAAGCACGCGATCGGGCAGGTCATAGGTGAGCGAAACCTCCTTGAGGCGAATGAAGTCGCCCTTGGCGATGCGCTCGGTTGAATAGTTATAGGAGTTGTAGATGATGTTCATCGACGTGCCGCCATAGTTGGCATACTGACGGCGCGAAGCGATGGTGGGCACCGTGGTAAGGTTCTCGTCGCCAGGCATGACCCAACGATTCTTGAACTCCTTGGGAAGAGCGCTCATGTCGCTGTAAGCATAAGCGAAGTCGGGGCTCAAACGCAGCTTGTTGCCAAACGAGTAGGTAAGGAACACGTTCAGGTGGAAGCCCTTCCAACTGAAATTGTTGCCCAAACCGCCGGTAATAAGCGGGTCAACAGGACCTTCATATTTCAAGAAGCCGATTTTCTCGAACTCTTGGAAGTAGATACCATCGGTGGTCACATTACCCTCGTCGTCGAGGAAGGTGGGAAGACCTTCACTGTTGAGGCCTACGAAAGGAATCGAGAAGACGGCACGCACGGGATAGTCCTGAAGTGCGAAACCAGTACCCTGAACCAGGTCGATGATGCGCGAACGAGACACGAGGTTCGTAATCTTGTTCTTGGCATAGGAGAAGGTCCAGTCGGTGGTCCACTCGAAGTCACCGGGCTTGATGGCCTCGAAATTCTTGGTAGAAATGGTGAACTCGACACCATGGCTGGCCATCTCGGCGACGTTAGCATACTTGCTGGTGACACCACCCACACCTTCGGTGTAAACGCGTCCAATCAGGTCATAGTTGTTACGCTTATACCAGTCGAAAGTGAAGTTGATGCGGTTGTTGAGGAAACCGAGGTCGACACCAATGTCGAACTCGTGCTTCTTCTCGTAAGTGAGCTCTTCGTTAGCAATGTCGTCGAGCGACAGGCCAAGTTCCTTGTCTTCGGTCGTTGGACGCCACGGTTTATATGGGTTATAGATAGGGAGCGCGTTCGACACGAAAGCGGGGCCGGCATCGGCGGTCAGCGAGTAGCTGATACGTGCCTTGGCATAGCTCCAAGCGCCGCTTAGATAGAAGCGCGAATCGGTGAAGAAGTGCTCGTTGCTCAAGTTCCAAGCACCCGATATGTTCCATGTGGGGAGCCAGCGGCTCTTGCGGGCTTTACCCAGACGGTTCGAACCCTCGTAGCGGTAAGTACCATTAATAATGTATCGCGTGTCGTAGGAGTACATCGCCTGGCCAATGTAGGCCATGTTGCGACGATAGGTCCACTGGTCGCTGAAGTAGTCGTGGTTCTCCTCACTGGCCTGCTTGAACAGGTCGGGATCCATGAAGGGGAGGTTACCATTGTCATAGACAATACCCCAGCCCTCGAAGTACTCGCTGTGACGGTCAATCTTGCCAACCTCGTAGCCAGCGAAGAGGCTCATGGTGTGGACGCGGTTGAACGTCTTGTTGTATTGAGCGGTTCCACGCAAGTCATACTGGCTCATCGTGTTCACGTTCTGGAACTTGATACCACCCTTGGGAAGCACCGTCTTGGGAAGTGCTGCCTCGTCGTTGGGGTCGGTATAGAGGTAGGGGTTGGAGGCTCGAATCGTAGCATTCTCAGGAATGATACCGGCACGATAGGCGTTTGCCTGGTTACTGTTGTCCTTGATGTAGTGGTTGCGTGTACTCGTCGTCGAGCGGTAGCTACCAATCACGTTGAACTCCAGACCAGCGATGGGACGCCAGTTGATTTCGCCCTGGAACTTGAGGTCGGTCACGTTCAGGTCGATATAGTTGTTATCAAGCTCGTTAAAGATATTGAAATCTGCATAGTTGCGCGTGTAGGTCGCATTGGGGTCCATGGTGCGCGATGTGTTCAACGCGTAGCTATAGGGGTTGATATCGAAGCCACGGCTCACGGTACCGTTCACCACGTCGATGTCCTGGCTCAGGGTACCCGGCGCGCGCTGCTTGCGGTAGCTGTCGCTGGTGAGCAACTTCACGCGCAGGGTCTTCGACAGGTCGTAGCTGGCATTGGCGTTGAAGGTGTAACGGGTCACCTCGCTCTGCTTGGTCCATCCCGGGTCGTACATCACCGAAGCCGAGGTGTAGAAGCGACCGCGATCGGTACCGCCGCTCACCGAGATGGCGTGGTTCTGGCTGATGTTCTGATTGAAGAGCAGGTCAAACCAGTCGGTGTTGCGGAACTCGGCCTCGCGCAGATAGGCGTTGCGTGCCGATAGCGTGTTAGGCAGGCCGTACTGTCCGTTCTCATACTGGTTGATGAGCTTGTACATCGTACCATAGACACCCGAGCTCGACGAGTTGGCCAGGCTGGCGAAGTTGAGCCATCCCTTTTGCTCCATCTCCTTGTAGATACCCATCTGCTCCTGTGAGTTACAGATGTTGAACTCTCTGTAACGCGGCTTGAGGCGCAAGGTGAACTCACCCGTATAATTAATAGAGGTGTGGTCTTTCTTACCTTGCTTTGTCGTCACCACAATCACACCGGCCATAGCGCGGGCACCATAGATAGAGGTTGCCGAACCGTCCTTAAGGATTTGGAAGCTCTCGATGTCGTCGGCGTTGATACCGGCGATGGCGCTTGCAATCAGCGTCTCGGCGTCACCGCTCGAGAGAGCGTCGGCATCAAGCTCCACGTTGTCCTCGAGGATCACGCCATCGACCACCCACAACGGCTTGCTGCTACCATAGATGGAGGTAGCACCACGCACACGAATCTTGGGAGCCGTACCGAAGGTACCACTCACGTTCTGCACACTCACACCGGCCACGCGGCCCTCAAGGGCGCGCGACGGGTCGGCGACACCATCGAGGCGGGCCTTCTCGGCGCTAATGTTAGTCGTGGCACCGGTAAAGAGGCGCTTGTCCACATTTTGATAACCTGTCACCACCACTTCTTGAAGCATCTCGCTGTCCGAGAGAAGCTTCACCGTGATCGGGCTCGACGAGGCTTGCACCTCTTGGTCCTTGAATCCGACCGAGCGAATAATGATGTGTGACTTAAGCGATGGCACGGTGAGAGTGAACTTACCGTCCATGTCGGTTGCCGTGCCGTTGCCTTGCTTGCCTTTCTCGAAGACAGTGGCTCCGAGCACCGGCTCGTTGTCGCCCGCGTCAAGCACGACACCCGTCACCTTTACTTGCGCGAATGCCGAGATTGAGTAGGCGAGTACTGCAAAGAGCAGTAACAATTTCTTAAATCTCATAAGCACTAATTAATTTATTAATTTAAAAAATATCGTTTCGACTAAATATCTGTAACGCAACTCATTAACGACGTGAACCGCACCATTTGGCCAAGGGCCAATGATACTTAAAACACACGTTATCAGCTGCCAACCTTGTTTTAGGCGTCAACTTCATTCCAATCAAACGTTGTGCAAATTAAATACTTTTTTTTGGATTATTCTAATTTTCATAGCAAAATTTCACATTTTTGTTAATAAAATCTGCCTTTTTGTGGTTTTTCACGCCATGCCACCCCCTGACAGGCCGGAACGGCGGCACAAAAACTCGGAGTCGCCCTGCATTTTTTGACGAAGAAAAAGTGTAACCTCAACCGCGCAACGCTATATTATCATGTGGAATTCTTGCAAAAGCGGGCGATTTTTGTTACTTTTGCCGCAAGATATTCAAAAAACCATCCACTATGCAAGATTTTCACAGTATGGCAAGCGAGCTGTACGAATCACTTAAGGGACGCTTCATCAACTTCATCAAGTCGCGCTTTGCGCAACTTGACGACGACGACATTAACGACATCTACAACGATGCGTTCATGGCGGCCTACGACAACATCCAGGCCGGGCGTGTGGCCGACGACACCCATTGGGACGCCTACATCATGCGCATCGGTTACAACCAGGCCACTACGGTCGTCAAGAAGAAGTCTATTTTCGTAAACCCGCAACGGCCCGATGACGATGACGACGAAGAACAGGCCGAACGACGGTGGGACAACACCATCTCGTTGGCTGACGCCCTCGGGAGCGAGGACGATGAACAGGAGAAGCAACAAAAAATCGACACTTTGTTGCAAGAGCTCGAGAAGCTCAAACCACCCTGCGCCACTATTTTGATTGACTACTACTTTGGGGAAATGTCATTGACCGAAATCATGGAAGCCCTGGGCTTCACATCGATGGCCAACCTAAAAGTAAAAAAGATGCGCTGCATGGACAGCGCGCGCAAACTCCTCAGCGTGGCATTCAAGCAACTCGCTATCGACTTTTGAAATTAAACTTTTTATCAACTGAAAATTCTACATTTAATAATGAAACAATATAGCGACCAACAGGCGATGATTGAGGACTACCTCGGTAACCAGATGACACCCGACGAAAAGCTGGAACTCGAACGCATGGCCAACGATGACCCCGAGCTTGCTAAGCAAATCGCCGAGCAACGATTACTTATCGCCGCAATACAAGAACAAGGACGCAGGCAAAACGAGGCCTTCGCACAGCGAATGAAATCCATCCCGCGCGACGAAATGGAGAAATTCATCGCATCGAAACGAAGAAACAATCAAGCACATCAGCCACAAGAAACCGAAAAGAAGGAAGAAAAGAAACAGAACGGTTTCTTCAACGGATGGGCCAAACGCACCATGCTCGCCGCAGCAGCCTTCCTTGGTGTCATCCTCTGCGTCAACCTATATACCCACATCCAGCATCAAAACTCCATCAACAGCCTCAGCGGAGACATATATGCCTACTCCCCCACCCCAAGTCCCGACGGTACGGCCATGCGTGGCGGCAGCGACCAAATGACGGAACTCAACGAAGCTGTCGATCTCGTGCAAGACGATAATAAAGATAAGCACGAGCAAGGCCTTAAGACCCTACAAACAATCTACCATAATCCCGACACCGAAGAAATCCGTCTCCACGCAGGCGAGTGCCTCGCCATCGCCCTCATCGTTGACGGCGAGATTGATGACGCCGAGAAAATCGTGCAACAAATCGAGGGGGCAAAATACTACGACGACCTCAAGAAACTTATCAATGATTTAAAATGACCGCATCATGAAACGTATTCTCACTCTTATCGCATTTGCCATCATGCTGGGCATCGCCACACAAGCCACCAACCGTGCCCTGCTCGTGGCCATCGACAGCTATGCACCAGATACTAAATGGAACGAAATCCACGCTACCAACGACGTGAAGCTCATCAAGCCCGAACTCGTCAAGCATGGATTTAAAGAGAACAATATCAAGGTGCTCGAAAACAGAAATGCCAAGTTCGCTGCAATCGTGAATGCCATCAACACTCTCACAGATAGCTGCCAAAAGGGCGACATCGTTTATCTACACTTCTCGTGCCACGGGCAGCTTATGGATGACATCACCGGACGAGAAAGCGATGGCTTCGCCGAAGCGCTCGTCCCCTACGACGCATGCAAGGAACCATCCGACACCTACAAGGGGCAGAACCACCTCCTCGACAGCAAGCTCGCCAGCCTGCTCGAAGCGCTTCGCGTAAAGCTAGGCAAAAAGGGGCGTCTGCTGGTCGTTCTTGACGCATGTCATAGCGATGGAGCCTATGTCGTGCGCGGCGGCAACTCGCCCTCGTTGCGCGGCACCGACAAGGTGTTCACACGCGGCAACGCCACCAACAAGTCGGCAAAGAAAGTGAAAACACGCCCATTCCCCACCGGCAAAGCCAAGGGACAAGCCCAACAAATCGTTATTTTCGCCTGCCAGAGCGGCCAGCAATGCGGCGAAATGTATCGGCAGAAACCCGAGAGGATGAGTAATATCAACGGTATACTCTCCTTCTCGGTTTTCAAGGCCATCGAAAGCCAAAAAGCCGGAACTTTCGATATCAAAAAAATCGCAGACAAAACTGTGAGCGAATCTATAATACTGCAAAAGAAACAAAGGAAACAAACCATAGGATACAACCAACTCAACTAACACACAGCTCCACGACGGCTTAAAGTCCTAAGTAAGCTTAAGCATGCATCACCATGCTATAGGCAACTCATTCCCTACCCTTTATTCATCTTAAACTCTACCCACAAAATGAAAAAACTAATTTATTTAATTCTCGCTGTTTCATGTTTAATGTCCACCGCCAGAGGAGAGGAACTTGCCACAAGTTATCCGGCGCTGGCCGACGACGCCTACCAACGGATCGAAAGCCTTACCCAACTCGGGTGTTCTCAAATTACAGAATCGCCCTCAACCACCAAGGAATGCTATGACCAAGCCATAGAAATCTTCAAGTGGGTCCAACAGAATTGTCTTAACACCAGTAATGACAAACTCAAATATCACAAAAAACACTCTGAGACAAGGATTCTTTTTGGGATAGCTTACTGCAGTGTCAACGATTACCCGGAAGCATTCAATTGCTTTTATGATGATGATGTGATTCTCTATATTTGTCATAACGACCAATCTCTCTTGTATTATGTTTCCTGGGTTTTGGGGAAATGCTTAGCCATGGGGAGTGGAAAGCCGGCACCAGGACACACAAGAGAAACAGGTCTCATCTATTTAAGAGAGGCAAGAGATGATGCCCTCTCGCGTGTTTGGCAGGATCCTGGCGTTTGGCTTCATGCAGCTAACATAGCAGGTGACCTTGTCACTGCCGACTATATTTTGAAAGTCAACGAAAAGGACAAAAATATATTTGAAGATGATGTGAAGACATTTAATTCCATATTAGAAGAAATTGATTATTCTGAACTCACCCCAGAAGAAATACCAACCATGGCCAATGTTGACATCCAACGTATCAGGACCCAAATAGATTATAATCCCACACATGCCCAATCACATCTTGACGAATTTATTCAAGACTGCGAACGATTAGAATCATTTTCGTTTTCTCAAACAAACCCTTTTATGAATGCTCACAAAACAACATATCTAGACACGAAACTTGCTTGTCTACAAGCCGACTTGCATAGCTTACGGTATGTTCAAAAACTCAATGCTCATGATTACGCACAGGCCATGAGCGACATCAAAAGCGCCATAACATATTATCATAAGGCCATTCTATCATCAAAGGCAGGCAAAAAGCACAACATTGAAAGAGCCACGGCCGAGACCTATGCCAATTGTATTCGCGCACTATCGCTCGTCCACCCCACTATTTATATGCGAAATGAAACTGACTTCCAAAATATATACGAAGATCTAAACAATTCATTTGAGCCCATAAAAGAATTTTTAATTCCTAACATTGTCGTATCACAAAATGCCTTCCGCGAAGAATATTGGTTTGACGCCCAAGACATCTTTACTGAATCAATGTCGCGCCTAAGCCATCTCGTTTATTTTGGCCACGAGAACAAAGGTATCCACAAATTGACATACGATGCGGTACTCTTTAGCAAAGGTTTGTTGTTGAAAATAGGCCAAGAGGTTAATCATGCCGTTGAACAAAGCAACGAACCGAAACTTATCGAGATGATGAAACACCGCAACGAACTGGAGAAGAAGAATAACTTATCGGCCGAAGAACTTTACGAAATCGATGAACTTAACAAGGAACTCTTGTGGAATGTGGCAAGTAACCAAACTCTGCTCAGAAAGTTTGATGTACGATGGGAACAGGTGAGAGACGCACTGGGCGAAAACGACGTAGCTATCGAATTCCTGCACTTCCCGGCTTTCCAAGGCAACGACACCATGATGAAAATGAGCTGGGCGGCACTAAAGCTGAAGAAAAGTTTTAAGTCACCCGAATTTATCATCCTGGGCGACCTCGATAGTCAACTGAATATTGGTGACGAAGAAGAATCAAAACAGGACAAACTGTGGTACGACTCCCAGATAATTGACACCGAGATTTGGAAGCCGTTGCTCAAAGAAGAGATATCCGAGGGCGGGAAGTACCGTGTGTTCTTTGCCGCAGACGGGCCGCTACACAATATCGCCATCGAGAACTCGCCCGCCATGGCCCATAGTGAAAATTTCGAGTTGCACCGCGTGGCCTCGACACGCGAACTCGTTGACGGACAGAGGCCACTCAAACTCACTGACGCGGTCCTCTTCGGTAACATCGCCTACGATGCTCCCGGTGACAGCGTGCTCGCCGCTAATCGTGATTTGCGCCAACCACAACCGAGCGAGTCCTCGATATTAAGCAATGAAATTTTCGCCAGCATCAATGACATGAAAACTCGTGGAGGGCGTGGAAGCATCTATGATTATCTTAGCGGTACAAAAGCAGAAATTGCCCATGTCGAGGCCGCACTTAATAGTGTAGGCACAGCGTGCCGCACCTACGACCAGGCCCGCGCAAGTGAGGAGGCCTTCAAAAGCCTCGACGGGCACTCGCCCACCATCATCCACTTGGCCACCCACGGTTACTATGTCCCGCCCGAAAAGGTGGAAAGCGAGCGCGAAGACATGAAACTCCCGTTCCTGGAGATAGGTCTGGGACGCAGTACCGCCGAGGACGTAGCGCTCACCCACAGCTTCCTCACCATGGCCGGCAGCCGCGACATGGAAGAGTACAACCGACGCGAGGGAGTGGTGCATCTTGAGGACGGACACCTCACGGCGCATGAGATTTCGAGAATGGATCTGCACGACACGCGCCTCGTCGTGCTCAGTGCCTGCGAGAGCGCCCTGGGCGAGGTCACCAACGATGGCGTACTGGGGCTTCAACGAGGCTTCAAGCGTGCTGGAGCCGGCACCATCGTCATGACCGTGCGCAAGGTGGGCGACGCTCCCGCCAAGGACTTCATGGTCACCTTCTACGACGAACTCGCTGAGCGGCTTAAGCAAAATCCCAATGACCCGAACGCCCTGCGCAACGCCTTCACCACCGCTCGAAACCGCGTACGCCATGACTATCCCAATAGCCTTGACTGGGCCTACTTCATTATGCTCGATTGAGGGTTATTCCATGAAATGGCTCGATGGCAGCGACCGCATGTTGTAGGTGCTTGACATCGATTCGCCGTAGGCCCCTGCCGAGAGCAAGGCCACGAGGTCGCCACGGCGCGTGACAGGCAGCCTCTCATCGCGGCCGAACACGTCGCTCGATTCGCATATGGGACCCACCACATCGTATACGAGCGTTTCCATTTCGCACGAAGTGAGATTCACAATTTTGTGGTGCGAGCCATAGAGGGCCGGACGCAGCAGGTCGCTCATTCCCGCGTCGAGAATGACGAAACGCTTGGTGGGGGTCTCTTTCACAAACAGCACCTTGGAAATCAGCGCACCGCATTGCGCCACGATAGAACGCCCCAACTCGAAATGCACCACTTGCCCGGGCCGCAACTCGAGACCGTGCTTGAACACTTCGAAGAACTCGCGGAACTTGGCGATGGGGTTTGCCTGTGGATTGTCATAGTCCACGCCCAAACCGCCGCCGACGTCAATCATCTCAAACGAGATATCCTTGTCCTCAAAATGGCGCAGCAACTCGTTGGTTTTCACACATAACAACTCGAACGGCCCCATATCGGTGATTTGGGAACCCAAATGGAAATGCAGACCCAGCAGGTGGACATTGGGCATGTGCCATGCTTTGTCCACTACCTCGTCAAGCGAAGCCAGGCCAATGCCAAACTTGTTGGCAGCAGTCCCCGTGGTGATATAGCTATGGGTGTGGGCATCGATATCAGGATTCACCCTGAGAGCCACTTGAGCCGTGCGGCCCATTCGAGCGGCGATGTCGTTGATGACTTCTAATTCCTCTTCGCTCTCCACGTTGAAGCAACCTATGCCATTCTCAAGGCCTGTCTCTATTTCCCAGTCGGCCTTACCCACTCCGGCGTAGGCCATCTGCCCAGGCTCGAAGCCGGCTGCCAGTGCCGCCTTGATTTCGTTGCCGCTCACGAGGTCCACGCCCAGTCCAGCCTTGCGCACCTCGTTCAGTATCACAGGATTTCCGTTGGCCTTCACAGCATAGTGCACTACAAAGGGGTAACCCTCTATTTCTTTGTTTATTACTTGCAGCGTGTCGCGCAATAATGGCAAGTCGTAGCAATAAAACGGAGTAGGATAACGACGCAAAAAATCGTGATCTTGAAGTTTCATCGAGTGTTATTAGCTAATAAGTGTTTAAATATTTGCAAATTTAAACAGAATATTTTAAAAACAAGCAACAATAACGACATTTTAGCAATTAACAACATTTTTTTGATATTTAAGGACGACATGAAAAAACACGGCGGGCAAGCCCATTGATGAACCTGCCCGCCATTATGGCGTAATGCGTGGATAAACTTAGAACATCTTCTTATCCTCGCCGGTGAACGACTGGAAGAGCGCATTGGCAAGGCTCGAAGCGCCAATGCGGAAATACTCGTTGGTAATCCACTTCTCGCCCAGCACTTCCTTGACGATAGTGTAGTACTTCACAGCGTCCTCGGTAGTGCGGATACCGCCACTGGCCTTGAAGCCAACCATGATGTTGTGCTTCTCGTAGAACTCTTTGATGCACTGGCACATGACGTATGCAGCTTCAAGTGATGCTCCAGGGTAAATTTTGCCCGTCGAAGTCTTGATAAAGTCGGCACCGGCATACATCGACAGGATGGAAGCAGCCTTGATTTTTGCGGCAGTCTTGAGCAGTCCCGTCTCGAGAATCACCTTGAGGTGGTGCTCCTTGCAGGCGTGCTTAATTTCGTGGATTTCGTCGCATAATTCCTCGTATGCACCGTCGTTAAAATAGCCTATGTTGAGCACGATGTCAACCTCGTCGGCACCATCGGCGATGGCCAAGGCCGTCTCGGCAATCTTCGATTCGAGATGGGCCTGCGAAGCGGGGAAGCTGGCGCTGCACACCACCACCTTGACATCACTTTCCTCAAGGTTGGCACGCACCACCTGTGCGAAGTTGCTATATACACACACCGAAGCCACGTTCTTGCGGTCGGGATACTGGCGCGCATACTCGTTCACCTTCTGGGTGAAGGCAGCCACGCTGCGCTCGCTGTCCTCGGTGCTGAGTGTGGTAAGGTCCACGGTGCTCATCAGGAACTCGGCCACCTCGGGCGTGTTGTTCTCGGCCTCGTGCTCGGCAAGGATTTTCTGCACCTCGGCAGCCACAAGGGCGTCATCGACAGTCACCTTACTGTGCTCAATAGCAAACTGATACTTGCTCATCTGTTCGTGGTCGTGGCCGCAGCCACAGTTGCAATGTTCACTCATTTTTCGTTTCGATTTTTAAGTTATACAATTGTTTATGTTTTGGTTGTAAGTTTCTCGTTTTGAAGGTGACGCGTAGCATCGCGTTCTGTTTTTTTTGCCATGTTTCGGGCAAAAGCCTCATCGAGGTCGACACCCGTTTGGTTGGCAAGGCACACCAGCACCCACATCACGTCGGCCAACTCATCGCCAAGGTCGCGGTTACGGTCACTCTCTTTCTCGCTTTGCTCACCGTAGCGACGCGCCATGATGCGCGCCACCTCCCCTACCTCCTCGGTGAGAATGGCCATGTTGGTGAGCGGACTGAAATACCTCACGCCATAGCGTTTTATCCACTCGCCGACGCGTTGCTGTGCCTCACTAAAAGTCATTGTCAGTGTTAAGTGTTAATTTGTGAGTAGTAAGGGTCATTCGCGCAGGCGGGAATCAATTACGATAGTTACGGGGCCGTCGTTGACGAGGTCCACGGCCATGTCGGCCCCAAAGACACCCGTCTTCACCTCGCGACCCAACAGAGTCGCCACCTCGTTGCAATAGCGTTCGTAGAGCGGTACAGCAAGCTCATGTCCAGCGGCAAAGATATAGCTGGGGCGGTTCCCCTTGCGCGTGCTTGCATGAAGAGTAAACTGGCTCACGGCGAGCACTTCTCCTCCAGCGTCAACCACGTTGATGTTCATCACGCCCTTGTCGTCGTCAAAGATGCGTAACGCTACAGTCTTGGCTGCAAGCCACCGCGCGTCGTCTTCGGTGTCGTCGCGGGCTACACCCACCAGCACCATCAAGCCTTGGCCTATGGCGCTGTGCAACTCTCCGCCAATCGTGACGCTGGCTCTCTTCACTCGTTGAATGACAATTCTCATAGCCGCATCATGTTACCAAGAGCCTCCGGCGCCACCGCCGCCAAAGCTACCTCCTCCATAGCTATAACCACCGCCCGAACTGCTCGAACTACTCGACCAGCTACTGCTGCTGTGACGGCTGCTGCCGTAGTCGTCGTCATAATAACTTCTCGACCAACTCGAGCTCGAGTTCCAACGCCGTTTTGGAATAAACGTGCGACGCAGGAAATAGTACCAGAAGAAGAGCAGGAAGGGCCACAGACAGCACATCGATGAGCCGAGCCACGCATAGAGCGCGTCGTCCTTGTGCTTTAGCTTCTCGTAGTCCTCCACCGAGTACTCGCCACGCATCATGGGAGCGATGATTTTCACCACTTCAAGCACTGCGCCCTCGTAGTCGTTCTCCTTGAACTTGGGAATCATCACATCATTGACCAACTCGCTGCAAAAGGCGTCGGGAAGCACGCCCTCAGCACCGCGACCCGGTGCGATGAACACTTGTCCTTTACCTTCGGACGAGTCGCCCGTCTTGGGTTTGATGAGAATGACCACACCATTGTCCATGCCCTGCTGGCCTATGCCCCACTCGTCGCCAAGGGTGTAGGCATACTCAGACTTATCGAGGCCGTTGAGGGAGTTGACAGTGACCACAACCACTTGCGAGCCGTTGAAATTGCTCAGGGCCTTGAGAGAGTCAATTAGCTGGCTTTTCACAGCAGCCGAGAATAATCCCGCCTCATCAACCACCGGCGTGGGGGTTGAAGGTTTGGGCAGTACCTTGCCCTCTTGATTGTCAGCCGATTCGGCAAGAGCCGGCATGGGAGCGTATCCCAACGCCATGACAAGCATCAGGAACGCTAATATCTTTGTTATATTCAATCTTTTCATCGGTTCATGCGTTTATTTGCATCATGCGGCCCGGGTCGCGGCACCGCCCATAAGGTGAGCCTTGATAGCCCCGAGGGCCTCAATGGCCGCGCCATCGTAGTCATTAACTTTAAAGAGAGGTATCATCACCTCACTCACTATCCGCTGGCAGGCATCATTGTCGAGCCCCGTCTCTGCTCCCAAACCGGTGGCGATGAACACCTGTCCTTTTTCCTCAGGCGCATCGCCCGTCTTGGGCTTGATTAGAATGACCAGCCCATTGTTTTTTTCGCTGTCACCCACGCCCCAACGGTTGCCCAACTCGGTGGCATAATCACCCGGTGTGCGGCCCGCCAGTGAGCTGACAGTAACCACTACAGCCACCACCCCGGCATCGTCGAGTCGCGCGACGGCGGCCTCGACAGCCTTCTTGTCGCGCAGCACTTCGGCATAGTCGGCGACGCGTGAATGGTCGGCTGGCGGCGGCACGATATCGTCATCGGCCACCGTGAGCACATCCTCGCTCACCTTACCGCCGTCGGCCTCGGCCTCAAAAACTTCGTCGTCGCGGTCCTCGCCAGCCTGCTGCTCGTTGTCACAAGCTGCGAGCGACAGTGCCATTAGCGAAACACACAGATATAAAAAGATTTTCTTCATCATCAAAATTTCTGTTATTTTGTGAGTTATTTACCACGAGCCACCGGCACCGCCACCACCAAAGCTGCCGCCACCGAAACCATGGCCACCGCCCGACGAGCCGCCCGAAGAACCTCCCGAGCGGCCTGAGCCACCTGAGCTGGAAAGCAACAGCAGTAACAGGTTTATCGTAATGCTTCCCATGTCGCGGAACACGCCGTTCCAGTCAATAATACCATGGCTGCTCATAGTGCGGCTGTCGAGTGCCGACGCCTGGTTACGCGGGTGTATGTTGCCCAGCAACGCAAACACGAAGATTCCACCGAAGATAAGGCCGAGAATGATGAAACCGAGCCACAAGTCGCCGGCATCGCCGGAGCCACCTTGTGTGTCATTGTCCATTAGCGCCTCATCATACTCTCCCTTTGCCGCATTCATCAGCGTGACAGTAGCAATGTTGACAGCGCCGTCATAGTCATTTTCCTTGAGACGCGGCATCATTTGCTGCTCCACAATTCGGTGGCAATAAATGTCAGGAATTGCGCCCTCAAGACCACGACCAGTAGCGATGAAAACCTGGCCCTTTCCCTTGGCCGTGTCGCCCGTCTTGGGTTTGATGAGAATGACCACGCCATTGTCATGGCCACTGGATCCCACGCCCCACTCGTCTCCTAAAGTATAGGCGAACTCGGCGGGTTCCAGGCCTTGCAACTCATCGACGATGACGACGGCAATTTGGTTCGAAGTCTGCTTCGAAAAGTTCACCAACACACGGTTGATGCGGTCAGCGTCGGTGCCCATCACGCCAACATAGTCGTAAACGAATCTGTCGGGCTCAGGAGGCGGCAATAGCGTGGCGTGCATGGCAATGGCCACAAAAGCGGTCATCACCACACACGCTATTGCCCTATACACTTTCGGCTTCTTCATCGCGGCGACGAGCAAAAGTCTCAATCGGCGTAGCTGATTTCGTTGCTCAACTCATCCACATCATCCTCCTCGATGGGGAAATGGGCCTTGAGTTTCTCGCCAAAGCTGCGTATCACGCCCTCGATGCCACGTGCTGCCTCGCCGCGCTTCAGGAAGCCCATGAGGGTATCGCGCTCGCTGTTCCAGTAGTCGTCGGGAACCACGTTATCGATACCCTCGTCGCCCACGATGGCGAACTTTCGCGATTCGAAGGCGAGGAAGAGCAGTATGCCGTTGCGCTGGCGCGTCTTGTACATTTCGAGCTGCGCGAATACCTCGCGTGCTTGCTCAAGCGGGTCGCCGTCGCACGTGGGCGTCACGTGCACACGGATTTCGCCGCTCGTCATGCGCTCGGCCTCGGCGATAGCCTCCACGATGCGCTTTTGCTCGTCGAGTGAGAGAAAATCGTCAAGTTTCATTACGGCCTGAATATCTTAATTAACAGATTGTTAATCGAAACTGATGTCGGGAGCCTGGTCGGCACCGGCCTGAGCCTTGAACGTGGGCTTACGTTGGAAGCCGAACATTCCCGCAAGAATATTCCTTGGGAACTTCTCGATAAGCGTGTTGTATTCCGTGGCCACTCCGTTGAAGTCGGTACGGGCTTTGTTGATACGGTTCTCGGTGCCCTCAATCTGCGCCTGCAATTCCCTGAAGTTCTCGGGGAACTGGAAGTTGGGATAAGCCTCTACCGAGACCATCAGTTTGTTAAATGCCGAGGACAGCTCGTCTTGGTTGCGTTGGAATTCGGCCAGTTGCTCTTCGTTAAGTTGGCTTGCGTCAATCGTAGTCTTCGTGGCATTGGCACGTTGCTCGATGACCTGGGTATATCCCTGAATTTCGGCATCCTTGACGCCTTTCACTGTAGCCACCAACTGTTTCATAAGGTCGGCACGACGCTGATATTGCGACTCGACATCACTCCATGCTTTTTCCACATTATTGCGAGCGGGAATCATATCGTTGTACGCGCTCATCATCCATCCACCGATTATAAGCACAATCAGCAAGAGACCGCCACAGCCCACGAGGCCGCAGCCCATTTTTCCCAAGCCGCCCAGCAGTCCGCCGCCGGCATTTTGGTTTCCACCTAAGTTAAATCCCATAGTTTTTAAGTTTAAAAAATTGAACAATTATTTTAATTAAATTTATTTTCAATCTGCAAATGTAAGCAAAAAAATTGAAGAAAACAACCCGTGGGCCATTTTCCTCAATTTTTAGTCGTTATTCTTGTGCCTATTTTACTCGCTCAAAGGACGACATTTGTCGGTGAGCCAAGCCTGCTCCTCGGCGGTGAGCGCAGGCGAGAGGCGCTCGTAAACTAAACGATGATAGGCGTTAATCTGTTCCACCTCATCGGGAGTAAGCATGCGCAGGTCTATCAATCGGCTGTCGTAGGGGAAGAGAGTGAGGTTCTCGAAACGCAGGAAGTGACCGAACTCGTTTTCCTCACCTTCGACCACCAAAAGCAAGTTCTCAATGCGGATGCCGTATTCGCCAGCCTTATACAGGCCGGGTTCGTCGCTCGTGACCATGCCGGGGCGCAAGGCCACGGGGTTGAGGTTCGTACGTATGCTGTGAGGACCTTCGTGGCAACCCAGGAAGTGACCCACGCCGTGACCCGTGCCATGGCCGTAGCCCAGGCCCTCGAGCCAGAGCGGCATGCGGGCGAGCGCATCGAGCTGCACACCGCAAGTGCCCACGGGGAACTGCGCACGTGCCAGCGCAAGGTGTCCCTTGAGGACGAGGGTATAATCGTGGCGCTCCTGTTCGGTAGGGTTACCCAAGGTGATGGTGCGCGTGATGTCGGTAGTGCCGTCGAGATATTGTCCACCGGTATCAATGAGGAATAAGCCATCAGGCGCCAGCGTAGCGGCGCTGTCGGGTGTGGCGCTATAGTGGACAATGGCACCGTGCTCTTTGTATCCGGCAATCATCTCGAAACTATCTCCGCGATAATATTCCTCACGAGAACGCTCCTCAATGGCGTGGGCAGCCACGTCGAGTTCGGTCACATTGCCACCGGGCACGGCCTGCTCGAGCCAGCGCATAAGGCGCACGAGGGCCACTCCGTCGCGCTCGTGGGCTTTTCGGAATCCCTCGATTTGCGTTTCGTTCTTGACGGCTTTCAAGGCGTTGATGGGCGATGCGGCATAGACCTTTCCGCAAAGCAAGGCCTGCCCCATGGCGTCGCTCACGGTGTTGGGGTCGAGCAGTATCATGTTGTCGGAATTGCGGTGGGTCAAAAAGCGCTCCACGTCGTCATATTCACGAACACGTATTTTATACTTATCCAGATGGGCCTTCACCTCTGGGGTGAGTTTTTCTTCGTCAATGAAGAGGACGCGGTCGCGGTCACTCACGTAGGCAAAAGCGATGGCTACCGGTGTGCACGCCACGTCGCTGCCGCGCAAGTTGTAAAGCCAGGCGATTTCGTCGAGAGCGGCAATGAACATACTGTCACAACCCTGCTCCTCAATTTTCTCAACGAGGCGCTCCACCTTCTCGTCGACGGTTTCGCCGGCAAGGGCCTCGTCGTGCACAAAGGCCTTGCTCATGGGACGCGCCGGGCGGTCTTGCCACAACAGGTCGGCCATGGGGAAGTCGGGGGCAAACATGAATCCGTTCTCGGCACAGAAGTTTTCGTAGCGATTGACATCGAGCAAGGAGAACAAACGGCCATCAAGAGCAAGCATGGCGTCCTCTCCCAAGTTGGCAGCCAGCCATTCCTCAATAGTGGCCTCGCCTGGAATCGCCTCGCGGTGCAGCTCGAAACCGCTCCCAGCGAGCTCTTGCTCGGCTTGCAGGAAATAGCGGCTGTCGGTCCATAGCCCGGCATCTTGGGCGGTTACGACGGCCGTTCCATTGGTGCCCGTAAATCCGGTGAGCCAATCGCGGAATTTCCAGTGGTCACTTACATATTCACTGTGGTGGGGGTCGGTGCCTGGCACAATTACCGCATCCACATTCTTTTTCTTCATGAGTTGGCGCAGGGCCTCGAGATGTTCTGTTGTCATATAGTTAATTTTTTATTTGACGAATTCGCTTTAAAAAGTCATTGACAAGCGGGCATTGATTTGGCGACGCGTGAGGTAGTTGGGGACGGCATATTGCATATTGTTGACATCGGTCACCCAGTAGTAGCTGCTAACGTTGCTGATATCGAGCAGATTGAACACATCTACGCCTATCCAGATGCTCTTAAACTTGCTCAGGAAGCCACTCTTGGGCTTATGCTCACCACCCACGAGTTGGAAGCTCGCACCGATGTCGACGCGCTTGTAGGCTGGCTGGCGGAAGTAGGCCATGTCGCGCGTCATGCGCGGAGCCGTTGTGGGAAGGCCATCGCTAATAACGCCCTTGAGGCTAAACTTGATGCGGTCATAGCCCGGGAAGTAGTCGGTAAAGAACAAAGTCACGGCATATCGCTGGTCGGTGGGGAGCGGCACTTTCACGCCATTAAGTTCCTCCTGCGTCTTCATCAGCGAAAAGCTCAGCCACGAGTCGGTTCCTTCGACAAACTGCCCGAAGAGCTTCACGTCAAAGCCCGCGATGTATCCTTTCGATGTGTTATAGCCACTGTACACGAGTTTGAGGTTGTCAACCTCGTAGGGAATCATGTTGCTCAATCGCTTGTAGTAAAGCTCGCTCGTGAGCTTGAACGGGCGGTTGAGTGCCGTGAACGAGAAGTCGCCGCCCGCGATGAAATGAATACTGCGCTGCGATTTGATGTCCTTATTGAGCTCGATATAGGAATTGCCTTGCTCGTCAATTTTCTCCACACGATATTCTTTGTAGAACGGAGCTTGGTAATATACACCACTGGCCAAGCGCAGCGTGAAGTGCGTGTTGCGCGCCGGCACAAAAGCAATGCTGCCGCGCGGCGACACCAGTGTTTCTTTGTTGAAATCCCAATGCGACAGGCGCACTCCGGCGTTGAACGTCCAGTTGCCGCTTTCGCCCTCAAGTTTATAGGTGTCCTGCACGAAGGCAGCCCAGCGCGTCGATTTGGTGTTGTTGTTCGACGTGAGGCTGTAAATGACGTTCACCTCCTCGGGGATATGGGGTAGCGAATAGCCGGCCGAATCGCGCCACTGCCACTCGCGCGAGCGGTCCATGATGCTCTCTCGGCGCATGGTCACGCCATAAGAAAGGTTGTTATGGTTGAGCGAAGTATTGCCCTTAAAGGCGAGACTATACACGTTAATTTTCAGTCGGTTGCGTGCATGCTCGTGGTATTTTCCCACGCCCAGCTCGCCGCCCACGCCACCTTCGCCGCCGGTTCCGGCCTCGTCGAGCCAGTACTCGCCATGGATGTCGTAGGCCACGAGTTCGTCGGTGCGGTAAGCGCTACCAAGGAGCGAGAAGTCGTTGCCCTTGTTTAGCTTATAGTTAAGCGTGAGAGCACCGAAATAAGTCTGGAACTTGTCTTTCTCGCTACCGTCGAAATAGACGAGGAACGACTTGGCAGCCGTCGAGGTGCCGAAGCTCGTTTCGCGGTTCTTGGGCGTGAAGCGGTAGTCATTTATCGATACGTTGCCAAGCAGCGAGGCTGTGAATTTCTCGCTGGGATGAATCACAATATGGGTCTGGTAATCGAGATATTGTGGGTCATACTCGCCCTTCGATTCAAGCGAGCCCAGCAACGACGAGTTGCGCTTGTAGCGCACACCGTGCAACTGCGAGAACTTGCCGCTGCTTTGTCCTATGGCGAGCGAACCACCCTGGAGGCTGGCAGCGAGCGAGCCTTCAAACGACTCAGGTTCTTTGTAGGTGATGTCGAGCACACTCGACATTTTGTCGCTGTACTCAGCATTAAAGCCTCCCGTTGAGAACTGCACGCTCTTGACCATGTCGGGGTTAATGATACTCAAACCCTCCTGCTGACCGTTGCTGATGAGCTGTGGACGATAGACCTCTATGCCGTTAATATATACGCTGTTCTCATCGTATGTGCCACCGCGCACCATATACTGGCTGCTCATCTCGTTCTTACTCGTCACGCCGGCCTGTGTGGCCACCACGGCCTCGATGCTGTTATTCACGCTGGGCATGGTATGCGTGAGGTCCACGTCGAGGCTCTGCATCGTGTTGGTCTGTTTGCGCCACTCGGTTACGGTGACCTCACCCAGTTCGATGGTTTCCTTGTACAACTTAGGACTTAACGTCACCGTTCCCATGGGTTTCACGAGCTGGCGACGCACCTTGTGATAACCGAGGTGGCTGAAGACCACCATGAGCGTGTCGGCCTGCGGCACACTCAGCTCGTACATACCTTTCATGTCGGTGTTCACGCCCACCATGGTTCCTTCGATACTCACCGTGGCAAATTCCACCGGCATCCCCTCCTCGTCGGTCACGGTGCCGGTAATTTTCACGTTGTCAGCACTGGCCAACACTGTGGTCAGCCCAGCTATCATTAACAACAAAAAAGTAGCAAATCGTTTCATATCATAGTTTTGCGGTGCGGCCGCCTCAAAAAAGGCTCCCACTAATAATATATAACGTAACACCTTCCATAAAATTGCCCACGCGGCACCATTTGAGGAAAGGGAGCGCGATTTTTCCCCATTTGCATTTTATTTCGTAACTTTGCGCCCAGTTTGGTCGAAACCGGAGGAAGTATGGTCAACAAAACACGAGAACGCTTGCTCGACGTGGCCCGACAACTCTTCGCCCGCAAGGGAGTAGAGAACACGACGATGAACGACATTGCCGCCGCCAGCGACAATGGTCGGCGCACGGTGTACACCTACTTCAAGAACAAGACCGATATCTTCAACGCACTGGTGCGACAAGAGGCTAACATCATCATCGACAGGCTGAAAGAGGTGGCAGCAACCGACTTGCCTCCCGAAGACAAACTGATGCGCTTCATCTTCGTGCGTTTCGAGGCCGTTAAAGAGGTGGTGGGACGCAACGGCACCCTCAAAGCCGCCTTCTTCAACGACATCAAGCGCGTGGAGCGCGTGCGTCGCGCTAACCACGTGCACGAGACCGCCATCCTCGAGCAAATCCTCGCCGAAGGCGTGGCGCAAGGCCTGTTCGCCATCAAGCACGCACATCCCACGGCGAGCGTGATGCTGCTAAGCCTGGAGGGCCTCGACATCCACTACATCCGCGACAACTTCGCCGACCTGGGCATTGAGCGCTCCATGCTTCGCACCTACATCAAGGACTTTATCCTGCACGGCATCAGCAGTCGCCCCCACCCCACAACAACCCCATAATGAAACAAATTTATTCACTAATAATAACTTATCGACACAATGAAACTTCTTGAAGGAAAAGTGGCACTCATCACCGGTGCCGCACGTGGAATTGGAAAGGCTATCGCCTTGAAGTATGCCCAAGAGGGCGCCGACATTGCTTTCACCGACCTCGTCATCGACGAGAACGGCAAGGCTACCGAGGACGAAATCGCCGCGCTCGGCGTCAAAGTCAAGGGCTACGCCTCCAATGCCGCCAACTTTGCCGAGACCGAGGCCGTGGTAGCTCAAATCAAAGAGGAGTTCGGCCACATCGACATCCTCGTCAACAACGCCGGCATCACTAAGGATGGCCTCATGCTGCGCATGAGCGAGCAGCAGTGGGACGCCGTCATCGCTGTGAACCTTAAGAGCGCGTTCAACTTCATCCACGCCTTGGTGCCCATCATGATGCGCCAGCGTGGTGGTTCCATCATCAACATGGCCAGTGTGGTGGGTGTGCACGGCAACGCCGGGCAGAGCAACTACGCCGCCAGCAAGGCCGGCCTCATCGCCCTAGCCAAGAGCATAGGTCAAGAAATGGGCAGCCGCAACATCCGCGCCAACGCCATTGCACCGGGCTTCATCGATACCGACATGACCAAGGCGCTTCCCGACGACGTGCGCCAAGAGTGGATTAAGCGTATCCCGCTGCGTCGCGGCGGCACAGTCGAAGACATCGCCAACGTGGCCACCTTCCTCGCCAGCGACCTGTCGAGCTATGTCACCGGCCAGGTCATCCAAGTGGACGGCGGCATGAATATGTAATTTTGGCAACTTATAATTATTCAACACAATAGCAACAAAATGCTAAACTATTAGTTTAAGATGGCGTTGCACGAGGAAAAGCTTAACGAATTCTTCAACGGAAGGGCCTTCCTATGGATTGTGAGCATCGCATTGGCACTCGGTTCGTGGGTGGCGATGCTCACGGGGCGCTTCTCGTCGCCCGAAGAAGGCGTGGGATTGTATTTCGCATTCCCCGACATCCTCGTGGAAGACCCGCGCGTGAGTCTTGCGGTAAACCTGGCCTGCCTGGGCGGCATTGCCGCATTGCTGGTGCTGCTGAACAAACTGTTCAATTTCGTGCGCGCTTTCACCTTCGTTTTTTCCTCGATGTTCCTGTTGCTCGAGCTGGCAAGTCCGCTATCGAGCGCACGTCTGGGGGTAGGCACTCTCATGGCATTGCTGTTGGTAGGCGGCGTATTCCTTCTCTTCAGCCAATACATGCAACGTGGTAATTCACAGCGCAGCATCTTCCTTGTGATGGCGGTGCTCTCGCTGTGCACGCTGTTCCACTTCGCTTTCATCTTTTTGATTCCCGTGTTTTTCGTGGGATTCCTCTATGTGCGTGCCATGAGCTTCAAGGGTTTCGTGGCCATGCTTTTAGGGCTGGTAACACCATTATGGATAGGTGTGGGCTTCCGCTTGATTGACCCGTTGGCTTACCAGCATGCCAATGTAGCGGCCATCTGGGCAGCGCGCGACTTCAGTAGTCTGCCTATCGACATCCTCACTGCGGTGGTGACGGCGGTGGTGACCATCGTTTTCACGGTTATCAACCTGATGACGGTGCTCAACTATCGCTTGCAGACGCGCGTCTATAACGCTTTCTTCGTCGTGCTATCGGTGCTGGCGGTAGCAGCAATGGCCGTTGATTTCAACAACATCATCGACTACTTGCCCATCCTCAACTTGTGCCTGGCCATCCAGGTTGCCCACTTGTTCACCACCATCGCTTCGTCACGCCGTTACCTGCTCATCGTGGTGCTTATGGTGGCCTCACTCACCTCCTATGCTCTGCAGACGTTCTCATGAAAATCGTCATTGATAAGCACATACCATACATTGCCGGAGTAGTGGAGCCGGTGGCTGACGTGGTCTATGCCGCGGCTGCCGACATCGACGTCCCCTTGGTGAAAGATGCACGGGCCCTGATAGTGCGTACCCGCACGCGCTGCGATGCCACCTTGCTCGACGGAAGTTCTGTGGAACTCATTTGCACGGCGGCAATAGGTACCGACCATATCGACCTCGATTATTGTCGTGCCCATGGCATTGCAGTGGCCAACGCGCCTGGCTGCAACGCACCAGCAGTGGCACAGTGGACGCTGGCAACCATTGCTCGTTGGCTAGACAAGCGGCATCTGTCGCCGACAAGCCTCACGTTGGGCGTGGTAGGCGTGGGACACGTGGGCAGTATCGTGGCGCGATGGGCCCAACGCGCTGGCATGAGCGTGCTGCGCAACGACCCTCCACGCGCCGAGCGCGAGGACGAAACAGATTTTTGCGCCCTCAACGAACTGCTTGAAAAGAGCGACATTATCACCTTCCACACACCGCTCACACGAGAAGGGAAGCATCGCACTTTCCATTTATGCGACAGTGATTTCCTGGCGAGTGCCACACGTTGCCGGCTGCTAATAAATGCGGCACGCGGCGGTATACTCGACGAACGGGCACTGGACAGCTGGAACGGCGACCTCGCACTCGACTGCTGGGAAAACGAGCCGCGCATCAACAGCGACCTGCTGCAACGATGCTTCGTGGCCACCCCACACATCGCAGGGTACAGCCTTGAAGGGAAACAACGGGCCACGGCTGCAGCCGTCCGCGCCCTAGAGCACCACTTCGGCTGGAACCTCAGGCTACCATTTGTGCCACCCGGCACCGATGACGATGGCCTCACGTTGGCCGACATCGCCGCCAGCTACGACCCGTTCCTCGACACCGAGGCGCTACGGCGCGACGGAGGCGCCTCGTTCGAAGCGCTGCGCAACCGCTACACACTGCGCCACGAACCACAATTCAAACAGTAAAACAACCTCTTACCCCCACTCCATCACAATGAAAACTCTTGCCCATTATGCCCTGTTGCTGGCACTCGGCATGAACGCCCTCGGTGCCGCCGGATGCGACACGGCGAAAACACAACAATCTATCACTTCTGCGACAAGCGATGAGAAAATCATCGTGGGCGCCGACCAACCCGACGTGTATGTACCACTACTGAAAGGCAAGCGCGTGGCGCTGCTGAGCAACCACTCGGGCCTTACGTCCGACGGCTCGCATGTGCTCGACCTCATGCTCGCAAAAGGAATTAATGTAACCACCATTTTCTCGCCCGAACACGGATTCCGTGGCAATGCCGACGCCGGACAGCACGTGGCGAGCGGCATCGATGAGAAAACGGGCATTCCAATCGCCTCACTCTACGACGGCAAATCGCCGCGTCCCAGCGAAGAGACGATGCAGCGCTTCGACGTCATCGTAGTCGATATTCAGGATGTGGGGCTCCGTTTCTATACCTATTATGTGACTATGCTCCACCTCATGGAGGCGGCGGTGCAGTACAACAAGGAGTTCGTAGTGCTCGACCGGCCCAATCCCAACGGCATGACTGTCGATGGCCCCATCCTCGACATGAAGCTCAAGAGCGGAGTGGGCGCCTTACCCATCCCCACCGTGCATGGCCTCACACTGGGTGAGCTGGCCCGCATGATTGTGGGGGAAGGATGGCTGCTCGATGGCAAAAAGCTCGACGTGAAAGTGGTAACGTGCAAGAACTACACCCACGAGAGCCGCTATGTGCTCCCCGTGCCACCCTCCCCCAACCTGCCCAATATGACGGCCATTTACCTCTATCCGTCGCTGTGCTACTTCGAGGGCACATCGGTGAGCCTGGGGCGCGGCACCGATTGGCCGTTCCAAGTGTATGGCCATCCCGAAATGACCGACCAGCCTTTCACGTTCACACCCGAGAGCCGTCCGGGCGCGAAAAATCCGCCACAATTGGGCAAAGAGTGCCACGGCAAGGACCTCACGGGCCTCAACCATGAGGAAATCATTGCGGCAGGCATCAATCTGGAATATGTCATTGATGCTTACCAGAATCTGCACATGGGCGAAAAGTTTTTCACCCCTTTCTTCGACAAGCTCATGGGACGCAGCGACATCAAACAAATGATAATGGACGGCAAAACCGCCGCCCAAATCAAAGCCACATGGAGCGACGACGTCGCCCGCTTCAAGGAGCAACGCCGTCGCTATCTTCTCTATCCCGAATCAGGGAATTAATTCCTAATTGACTAAATTCCTAATTAAATCAGTTCCTAATTCCTCATTCCTAATTCCTAATTAAGAAGTAGGTTGTAGAGGGCGGTCACGTCGGCGCCGCTTACCACGCCGTCGCCGTTGACGTCGGCATCGCCGCCGGCCTCGGTCCCGTCGAGCAGCACGTTGTAAAGTGAGGTCACGTCGGCACCGCTCACCACACCATCACCGTTCACATCACCCTTCAATTGGGTTTCGTGCTCCTCGTAGCTCAACGGCATGAACTGCAATGTGCTACCATAGATGCCAGTCACGCCATAAATGTCGTAAGCCTTGGTGAGATCATCGGGTGCGGTCCACTGAAAGCGGTCGTAAATCTTTACGCTTTCCTCACCCACCACGATGTTACCATCACTAATCGTAGCGCCGCTAATCACGGCATAGCGGAAGACATTATCAGCCGTAACTTGAGCCGGAGTCAACACGAGGGGAACTAGCTCAACGACAGAAGTGCTGGCCACGAAACCGTCGCCGTTGACAAGCTCGGGCTGGCTATTATAGAGAGAATAGGAACCCGAGAAGCCGGCGGGTATCACATCGCCCGAGTCGTATGCCTGGCCGATACCTCCACTCCGATAAATCAACAAACCGCAATCACTGCTTTCGTCCTGGACAAAGGTGTATTCCTTGCTTGTGGTTTGGGCAATCACGGTCACTGGATTAGCGAACACCACGGCGGTTGATGGTTTAGTTTCAAGAAACTCAGCGATATTCGCCACAGTGGGCATGGCCACAAAATTCATGGTCGCCACGCCGCTCTGCACGGTGTCAAGGATAGCGATTGCCTTGACGGTAGTGGTCTCGGTGAGTGTGAAGGGCGCTTCGTAGGGTGTACTTCCGGCAGTGGGGTCGCTACCGTCAAGCGTGTAATAAATGGCAGCACCCTCAGTGGCAACGGTGATTGTCACCTCGGTAGAACCCGCAAACGGCGTGACGCCACTGATGACGGGTGTTGCGACGCCTTGCTGGGGACGGCGCACGGTGACATCAATCTTGGTGAAACGCGCCTGGTTGCTTGCGGTGAAGGTCACATCGGCGGTTTTACCCACCCATTCGCCCACCTTCGACTGGGCGGTCGTGGTATATGTTCCCTCACTTGGAGAAATATTGTCGGGACCGTAATTTGCACCTTTATTTGCAGTACTGGTAAAGGTAATCTGCACGATTTCGCCCAGCTCGGTGCTAAACTCGATGGATTTGCCTTTATATACACGATAATTGTCGGTGTTGCCAAGCGGTGTGCTGTGGCCAGTGAAGGTGATGCCGTCCTTTGTGATCACGTCTTCGTAAGTGCCTTGGCTTTTTTGCGAGCCAACCTCGACGCCCGCGGTGAAGGTTACCGTGGTCAGTTCGCCCTCGGTCGATGATTTGGCCTTAAAGGTGACCTCCACCTCGGCCCGATAGGCGGGCATGACGAATGTGTAAGTGCCGTCGCCATTGTCGGTCACATCGGTAGTGTTCAATAAGATATCTTTATAAACGACGACCGAGCCCACTTCATACCCCTCAGCCGGTGTGACCGTGAAAGTCACCTCATCGCCTTCTTTCGCTTGCTGTGGTCCTTCCACTGTGCCAAGCTCATCATCGTAATTGTAGTACACATCGTAGAGCTTGTTAGCGTCATGGATATATACGCAGACATTTTTCTCGGTATTTGCATTGTCATATCCGGCCCCATAGTTGGCATAGGAGTCAAAAAATATCAAGTCTTGACTCTCATAGTCATCGGTCGAAATGGTAATCACGTCACCGGCGTTGGCGGTAGTATGGGGCGTACCGATAACGTTCTTACCATATCTATATCCACATTCTTTCGCACCGGTGGGGAATGTGATCACCACGGAGGTACCACGTTCCACGGTGTCATAGTTGCTAAGTTCCACCCCGTCGGCGGTGATGGTGGGGCCAGGTATTACGTTGGGGTCGGCCTCTTCGTCATAGACCACAGTGATACTATTGATGTAGAAATACATCTGACAATTAAAACGTATAACCACCTCTCCTGTCTTATAGCCATTCAAAACGATGTCTTGCGGGTCGTAGTAACTTAAGTATTGCGTTGTCGATGGGTCGATATAGGATGTGCCGCCCACGCTCACCTGCAAGGTGGTGTTGGGGTACCCGCTATCAACTCTCCCATTGACAATGACACGCTTCACCACCCCGGGGAATGCCGTGGTGGAGAAAGTGTACTCACTAATGTTCATACCAATGCGCAAGCCTTTTCCTTCCACCCATTTGAGGTCTGTGGCGGCCGTGGTGTTCCACGCAACGCCACTCAGCGTCACCTCACCCCCGGCAAGAGTGAGGTCGCCATCGGCAAAGCTATGGGTATAAGTGGTTTCGGCAGCCCATGCATTGACAGCCATGAGGATGATTAACAGAAATGCGTAAACTTTTTTCATTTTCTATATTTACTTTTTTTGTTATATTTATGATTTTCTATCACATATTTATCTGAAGACAAAGCATCATGTCACTTCACTTCGGCCAGCCACCCTCATGCTTCACGCATTGAATCAAAGGCCAGGGCGGCACCGAGGGCGGTGCAGAAGGTGGCGTGGGCCGGGATGTGGAAGCGCACGCCATAGATTTCCTCAATCTTGGGGAAGACGTCCTTGCACTCGGGCAGGCGCGTCATGTTGCCGATGAGCACGAAGTCGTCGGCCTTGCGGTTGAGGTTACTGAGCACGGCGCCGCTGCCGATGGTTTCGAGCACCATGCAGATGAGGCCCTTGGCGATGTCGGCCTGCGAAGGATTGGAGTGGCGCACCTTTCCGAATAGTGAAGCGGTGGCGTGCAAAGGCAGCCCCTCAAGGTCGTTCTTACAAATGTCTTTGATTTGCAGGTTGATATGTTCTATGTCGCCTTTCGAAGCCAGTTCGACAATCTCGTGGAAATTGGTGGTGTTAAGTAGCAGGTGGGCGAGGCCCTGCAGCGTGCCGCCACCAATGCCGAGTCCGCCAATGTGACGAATTTCGTCGCCATCGACGCGCACCAGCGTCGTGCCGGTACCCATCGACACCACCGTGAGGTGCGTCAGGCCGCTGTCGAAGCGCGCGCCCAGTCCGTCGGCCTGGAACTCGTCGGCCGTGGTGGTGGGCAAGCCGTAGATGGGTTGCGTCACGCCCGAGCTGCCTACACCGGTGAGCATCACATGTTCGATATCGCTGAGCTGGAACCCGTTGTCATATACATACTTTCCGAAGGCCCCGAACAGTGAGGTGATGGGGTCGGCAGCCGTGATGAACATTGGAGAGAGGATGGTGCCGTCGTTCAGGCCCACAATCTTGGTGGTGCTGCCACCAAGGTCAATACCTATTATTAGTCCCATTGTATCTTATACTGTTTTTCGTTTTTGATTTGTTCGTCAAGGGTGAGCGACACGTCGTCGAGCTTGGAGTCACGCTTGTCGGCGATGCGCGTGCCGCGCGCCATCGGGTTGAAGGTGTTCTTCACCCACACGGGAATGTTCTTGAGGGCCACGGGGCGAATTGTGGGCGGATAGATGACCTTGGCTCCCGCGTCGCACATCTCCTGCGCCTCCCCATAGGTCATGTTGGGAATTACCTTAGCGTGGCGGCTCTTGCGCGGGTCGGCGGTCATGAAGCCGTCCACGTCGGTCCATATCTCGAGGCTCTTGGCGTCAAGGGCCGCGGCAATGAGGGCCGCCGTATAGTCGCTGCCGCCGCGTCCCAGCGTGGTGGTGGCGAGTGTGTCGGCGTCCTGTGCCACAAAACCCTGGACGATGATTACGGGCTCCTGACGGTTGCGCAGCCGCTGCACGATGAGCGCCGCGGTGAGCTCCTCGCTCACCCTGTCACCCTCGGGGGTGGGATGCGTCTTGATGAAGAACGTGGAGACTTCGAGGCGGGCGTGCAGCATCACCGACACCATAATGCTCGACATCATTTCACCACTGGTGATGATGAGGTTGCGCACGTTCTCGGCCTCTTTCGCATCGAGTCCGCCATCGATAAGGCGCCGGCAGGCGGCACGCAATTTGTCGTGCACGATGTGCCTTATCTCGCGTCGCACGGCACGCGCCGTGCGCTTGTCGTCGAGTACGCACCCTATCATCTTGTAATGGCGTTGATATACCGACTCGAGCAACTTGTCGCAGCACGCTTCGTCGCCCTCGGTGGCGGCCTGGGCCAACTCAACCAACTTATTGGTAATCTTGCTCATTGCCGACACCACGATGACCACTGGCTCGCGCTGCTGCTCCACGATGGTCTTCACGTTGCTGAGGCCCTCGACCGAGCCTAGCGATGTGCCCCCAAATTTCAATACTTTCATCTCTCGTCCTTTAAGGTGAAACACAAGCGAGACCGCCGAAACCGCTTCATCACGGGCCACAGTCGGCCTCACAACTCGCAAAATTAAGCATTTATCCCACCTTTAACACAAAATCACCCAAAAATTAAATATTTTTAACCAAAAACGTCGCCTGCGTCTTCAAGTCAGCAGAACACAAGTCCTCACAAGAACATAATTGTCCTTTATTGTTCGTTATTGTATGAGATTATTTTCGAGAGAGGGAAAGTCAGACAACAAAAACAATGAAAAGGTTAAGGGCAATGCATAATTCATAATTCCACGCCTAGCTCACATCTCAATGCTCTTTGTATTGCTTGATGTGTTTAAAGCGGCACCACGAGGTGTCAGCACGCATGGCCTCCACATCAGGAACATAGAGGGTGACTTGCTCGTAATGATAAGGCTCGAAAACCGAGTCAATCACCGTTTGCCATCCACCATTCCCTATTCCCGGCGGCATACCAATATGTGGCATTGATATCTCTTTGAGATTTGTGCAGCCCTTAAAAGCGTGTTTTTGAATACCGAACATAGGGGCTTCAATCGTCAAGCTCTCCAGTTTTGAGAGATTGCGAAAACAGCCGAAGCCCAATTCTTCCACGTTCCACGTAATGCGGTCACGAATCACAGAACTCTTCACAACAAGGTGCCGCATTTCCTCTCCGTCATATTGCACCGAGACGGAGTTGGTGCTTGCCCCATTCCAATTGGTGTAGACAAAGTTGTCACCCCATTTAAACTGAAAAATCCCCGACGGATTCTCGAGCTTCTGCCGGCCATAGTACCCCAGGCCCAACAGAATGCCTGCGACTACCAGCGAAAGGCCTATTGCAAACGAAGCCGTTTGAATGAGGCGCCGACGTTTTTTGCCGGCTTCGATGGCCGTCACAAGTTCGCCCACCGTTTGGTAACGGTCGCTGATGGGTTTCATGCAGCTTTTAACCACGTTTTTATATTCCCTTCCCAAACCCATGTCCTGAAGGATAATGCCCAGGCTATATATGTCATTACGAGAGTCGGCCATTGTGGAGTTCAGTTGCTCGGGCGCCACATAGCGCTTTGTGCCGGCTGGATTCTTGAAAATCGCGAACTCGTCGTTGTCGGCGAGGCCAAAATCGATAATTTTCACGTTGTCGCCGCTGCGGGTAACCATAATATTTTCAGGCTTCAAGTCACGGTGCACCACGCCCTGGCGATGCACATAGCTCACCGCTTCGAGCAGTTCCATCGCCACCTTCTTGCGCAGGCTCAGGCTCGGCCCTGTGGCCAGCCATTCATTGAGCGGAACGCCATCGACCCACTCTGTCACGATAAACACGTCCATGCCCACCTCGTCGTCGGCCTTGCCGCGCTCAATGCCGTAGGTCTGAACGATTCCCGGGTGCGACAGGCGCATCATTATCTCAAACTCCTTACGTAGGCGTTGCGCGTAAGCCACGTCGCCTGCATGCTCAGCCTTCAGTCCTTTCAACACGTGCCACCGGGCGTGGCGCATCGCTTTCACCAGCCGGCAGTAGCCGAGCGAAGGCAGTTCGCTGACATGGGTGAACTGCGCCTCAATACCCTGATAGTCGTCGGGGACGATTCCCGACGCTCCACGCTGGTTCTCCACCATCATTTCGTTGTCGTCGCTCATAGTCCTTCTGTTTTTTGTGCCGACTCGATAATGCGGCTATAACTCACGCCGCCCAGCTTGCCACACACATAAGCCACCGCAGGTTTCCCCGGATGACGCAAATTATTGAGCCACAATGGCTCGCCGGCCACAATGAGGGCGCAATTAAACCAATCGCCAACCTTGATGCCGGTGTTTTGCGATGCAACCACCTCAAACTCATTGTTGCCGTGGTAAATCACCTCACACACCCGTTGGGGCGACCATGTAATCTTCAGCCGGTCGCCGGCCGTCAAGTCGTGCCCCACATCTATTTTATCGCTCAAGACTGTCGCACTCGGAACGTTCTCAGGATCTATTCGGTTACTTTGGTAGTAATTCCAGTCACGGTAGCCCACCAGCCGACAAAGTATCGACAACACGCTTGCGCTAGGGCTTGACGTATATTTCGTGTAACCCCATATACGCTTCAGCGTGGACATGCTGATTTGTTCCTTGAGTTGCGACTCAATCGCATCGTGTAGATATTCAAAATCTTTATGCGTAATTAATCCGCGACCAATTCGGTCCTCGACATCGGTGATGAGTAAACTCAAATAATTCTTGTTTTCGGTCATACCACAGTGTTTGTGTACAATTGCGTTTGTGCAAAGTTAAGCATTTTGACTAAAACTGCCGCCACAAAATTCAAGAAAACACCAAAACCACGCAAATTGAACAAATTTGAACAAACACGCATCCAAAAATACCTTGTAAATTTGCAGATAATTAAGAACGAATGCAAAAAACAAGCCCCATTGACTAAAACATAATATGTGTAATCCAGGACTTCATGACGTAATGAATAATAGGATGAACCACATTGTTTTAATGGCCATTAGCCCGAATTTTTAAATTAACTCAATAAACTTCAATAACTATGCGACATTTATTATCAAAAATCTGTCTGCTCGCTATAGTAGCGATAGGGGGATACTTACCCCTCACTGCGCAGCCGATGGTGAGCAACGACAATGAGGACGAAGTGTATAAAGTGGACGAGCATGCCGCCCGCGCTTACCGCGACGGGCAGGTTATCGTCAAGTTCAAAGACGCTTCGCCAGTAAACATCAAGAAAGTTAATGGCATGTTCAAGACCACAAGTGTGAATGCCATTGACCAAGTGATGACGGAACTCGGCATCTCTGATGCCGAACCCTTGATGCCCTTGACCGGCAAAGTGGCAGGCACGCCGCGCCGCGCTAAGGCACTCAACGGAAAAACCGTTGTCGAACCTAACCTTGACAATCTCTTTTGCCTATCATTCGAATCCGACACCCTTTCGGTAGAAGATGTCGTGGAAACTCTTGGTCAACTCGAAGAAGTGGAATATGCCGAACCCAACTACCTCGCTTTTATCCAATCGACGGGAGAAGCGCAGACCTATCGTTCCGAGCCCTTATATTCCCAGCAGTGGGGATTGCGCGCTATCAACCTGCCTCAACTGTGGGCACAAGAAAAGACCGACGAGACACGACCTGTTATAGCCATTCTCGACACAGGTGTGGACATCAATCACCCCGACCTTGCCGCCAATATTTGGACCAACGAGCGCGAGGCTGATGGTGCCGACTATGAAGACGACGACAACAACGGTTTTGTCGATGACCTGCACGGCTGGGACTTTATTGCAGGAACAGCCATCATCGGTAATGGCATGGACCGCAACGGCCACGGTACCCACTGCGCCGGTATCGCTGCCGCCGTAGGTGACAACAATATCGGCATTACCGGTGCCAACCCCGATGCGCTGATTTTGCCCATCAAGGTTATGAACGACGATGGAACTGGCGATATCGCAACTATTTGTCGTGGTATTGACTATGCCATCGCTTGCGGAGCCAATGTGCTGAGTATGAGTTTTGGCGGCTCTGCTTCAGCCGCAGAATACCAAGCATTGTCAAAAGCGTTGACACATTACACTGTTATGGTGGGTGCGGCAGGTAACAGCGGATGTAATATTAACTATTATAACCCACTGATACCATCTCCCATATTCCCAGGCGCTTACGACATCGTTTTAGGTGTGATGGCATCCAATTCTTTGAACACTTTGGCTAGTTTCAGCAACTATGATCCAGACGGCCCATTTTTCTCAAAGTACAATATGGATAAGGCTTTTTCTAGTGATATCACTTGGAATGACGAAGCCATGTGGAACTATGATGTCATGGCCCCTGGCGTGGGTATCTTGAGCACATACCTAAACGGCTCCTATCGCCTTCTTAGTGGCACTTCGATGGCAACCCCGATGGTGGCTGGCGCCGTGTCACGTATCCTTCAAGTCAAAGGTTATGACTATGCCCGCGATTACGGATTGATGGGAGACTTAGCCATGGCAGTAGTGCCTGGCACACTCGTGTTCGATGCCAACCAAGCAGCCAGCTACGACGAGAACAACCGACAGGTGGCACTGGTCCTGACAGCCCTTGAAATTGACGACAGCGAGGGCGACGGTGACGGTCGTTGCGATGCAGGCGAGACAATAAGCATTTATCCGACAGTTCGCAGTCTTTGGGGACAAGCCCAAAACATCAAGATAAGGATTGAGCCCTACGACGAGAATGTGCCAACCGACGCGCTTGAAATCCTTGACAATAACGTGGATTTTGGTTGGACTCTCAATAGTCGCGGTTCAATGAAGAGCAAATATCCAATTCGATTCAAAGTCAACGAAAATGCAAAAGACGGACTGCACTTACCCTATAA
>JAGCUP010000195.1 GCA_017962765.1 Muribaculaceae bacterium
ACACCGTAGCCTATAATCGGCATACGAACACCATAGTTCAAAATTACTTCTTTCATTGCTCAAGACTTATTTTAATCCATTGATCCATTTTTCAACTTTTGCCCTGCCGGTACGCACTTCATGGCCGTAAATGGAGAACTGGCCCTTGACGGAGGCACCAGGGAACGCGGCTTTCACGTCGCTGACACAGTTGGCCAGACCACTGCCTTCATGGGTAGTGAACGGGATGACCGTCTTGCCATCTAGGTTGATGTCACGGAACAGCGTGAACATCACCTGCGGATAGGTGCCCCACCACACGGGACCGCCGATGAAGACGATGTCGTACTGCGACAAATCGGGCGCCTCACCTTCGTAGGGAGGCAGCTCGCCATTGTCGGCCTCTTCTTGTGCTAGCTCAATGAGCGGCTTGTAGGCCATCCCGTCATACTTGTGTGTGACGATTTCAAACTGATCGGCACCCATGATTTCGCTGATGTAGTCAGCAACTATTTTCGTGTTGCCCACTTCAATATTCCCCACGGCGTAATTGTCGCCGGCGTGGGAGAAGAAAATTACGATTGATTTGTTCATAGTTTTATTATTTGATGATTTAACATCTTGTTTGTTCTGCGCGCTGCAGCCCGTTGCAGTCAGCAAGGCAGAAAGGGTGATGATAATTGATTTCAATTTCATGTCTTTGATACTTATTGTGTTTTTAACCCTGTAACTTGAACTGACCTGTACGAATAGAAGCAATCACACCACCATCAATGAGAAGATCAGTACCAGTGATAAATGAGGCGTGCTCGCCAAGCAAGAACGCCGCAGCATCGGCAATCTCGTCACTTGATGCCACACGACGTGCAGCCGAGGCGTCAATCATGGCTTGGTAACCCTCACCGTTGGCGTTGAATTCGTCATAGGCAAGCGGCGTGACAATGATGCCTGGCGAGATGGTGTTGATGCGAGCCCTGCGTTCACCCCAGCTGGTGGCTGCTGCCCGTTGAGCCTGCAAATGGTTTACGCGCTTGGCAATCATGTAGGCGAAGCCTGAGTTCTGCATAGCAACGTTCTTTACGATGGGCAAATCTGTCAGTTCATCGGTAGAGGCGTTCACTATTTGCAACTCATCCTCATTTGGGATGGGGTACATATATGCAGCCTGACTGCTAATGATGAGCCCTGCACCCCCCTCAGCTATCACCTCTCCGAAGGCATCCACAGCGTAGCCCGTGCCCACCATGTCCAGATTGACAATGTGTTCTGGACTGGCCTGATTGGGAGATGCCCCTGCTGTGTCGATGAAGTACATTACGGGACCCAAATCCGCAGCTTTCTTCGCAAAGGCCACCACACTCTTCTTCTCCAAAGCGTTCACCACACAAGTTTCCACGTCATAACCGCTGCGCTTAAAGTCGGCTGACACACGCTCCAACGCTTTCTCGCTGATGTCGCCCAGCAATATTTTTTTGCTGGCGGCGATGCGGCGAACGATGGCTGTTCCCATGCTTCCTGCACCTAACAGTGCCACTACTTGCTTCTTGTTGTTTCGATTGAAAATCATATTTTTGTCCTCATTTTTATTTATATATTCTTGATGAATTTTGCGGGATTGCCACCGACAATAGTGTTGTGGGCAACATCTTTGGTCACAACGGCTCCGGCAGCAACGACGGCATTCTCGCCAACGGTGACCCCTGGCAGAATAGTAGCACCTGCTCCAATCCATGCGTTTTTCCCAATGTGAACGGGTTTGCACAGCAGGAGTTTGCGGTCGTGCAGGTCATGATTGTTGGAAATAAGCTGAACATTGGCGGCAATCATCGCTCCGTCGTCGATAGTTATGCCTCCTCGTGCCATCATAAGGCAATCGCACATAATCATAACATTTTTCCCTATGTGCACCCTGTCGAAACAGACGCCTTTGAGCGGTGGCATAACCATGCTTTCTTCATCTATTTGAACACCGAAAAGCTGTTCTACGAGTTTGTTGTACTCCTCGGTATAAGGCATTGTATGATTAAGTTTGAACAGGGTTTGAGCCTGTCTAATACCTTCAGCCAGTTCTTCTGGCGAAGTCAGTCTGGGGTCAACTACTGTAAATTCCATTGAATTATAATTTTTGTTTTTGAAATCACACTGCAAAATTATGGCGAAATTTAGAAACAAAAACAACCCAAAAGGAGGCAGAACTTTCACTTTTTTCGGTTTTTACTTGTCCAATACGAAATAATGCCCTAATTTTGCCTCATGCAAAGACAAGAGATAAGCCAGAGCGACTTCGTTTTCACTGAAGACTTCGCTGAATGTTGCCGAGAGGAGTATGCCGAATACTGCCTTCACATTCTGTGCCTAAGCGGGGCTGCACGTTTTGCCGTGGGCGACACTTTATTCAATGTGATTGGCGGCGATGCCATCATAAAATCGTCTGGCAAACCTGTCGTCGACGTTCGTTGCTCCGACGATTTCCGTATCAAGGCCTTACTTATTTCGTGGAAGTTCCTCAACGCCAACACCCCACAAAGCAGTTACAACATCATTGGTGCGCTATCGACTTCACAGAACCCCGTGATGCCGATGCAAAAAGCCGACCTTGACCGTTGTCTTCTGAACTTCGAGGAAATCCGCCGCCGGTTGGAGCAGCCCTACCACAATTTCTTTGCCGACGTGATGCGCCGAGCGGTGGAGACGATGATTCTCGACTTCTACGACATCCACGCCCGAATGACCCACCAGAACATCGAGGGGGTGAGTCAGGCGTCGCGCATCCTTCAACGGTTTGTGACATTGCTGCAGGAGGGTCTTTATAAAAAGGAAAGAAGCGTGGAATACTATGCCTCACGTCTTTTTATTACCCCCAAATACCTCAGCGAAGCCTGTGTGGCTATTAGCGGGCACAATGCCAGTCATTGGATTGATCGCTACACTGCCCAGGAAATCGCCCACCAGTTGAGTGACCGCTCAAAACCGCTCATCGACATAGCTGACGAACTGAACTTTTCATCGCCCTCTTACTTGAGCCGTTACGTCAAGCGCACTTTCGGTTGCTCGCCCAGCGAGTACCGCAAGCGCCTGAAGTAGCATTACAACGAAAAAGCCACTTCAGTGGCTTTTTGCTTTGTGGGCGGTGCTTTACTCCTGCTCGGCTTGCTTCGCCTTGTGGCGCTTTGCAAGTTCGCAAAGGCAGTGCGTGCCTATCATGGCGAAGTAGCGGTATTCCTCACAAACCGCTCTCACGCTCGCAGCACTCGGACCCCCGTTATAATCTGTAAACTATAATCTATAATCCACAATCACCGGTTGCGGAAGTATTTCTTCATGTCGGGGATTTCGTCGACGGTCAACGTCTTGGTGCCGCCGTTAGGGAGACGCACGATGAAGCGCAGGTCGCTGCCGCAGAACTGGAACGACAGGTTGTTGAAGTCCTCCTCTTTCTCCAGCAGTTTCTCGTCGATGTACACTTTTTTCAGCCCACTGAAGTCGAAGTTGCACTGCTCCATGTGCTTGAACGACGAGGGCAGCGTGATTTCGGTGAGCTGTCCGTTGCTGTAAAACGCGCCCTTGCCCATCGTTTCCAACTTGTCGCCGAAGTCCACGCTGGTCAGATGGCGGCATCCTGCAAATGAGCTCTCGCCAATGTTTTTCACGCTCGTCATCTTGACGCTGGTAAGTCCGTTGCAGTCATAGAATGCGAAAGAATTGATGTCGGTCACCGTGGCAGGAACCACATAGTCGCCCACAGGGAAATTCATGGGGCACGCCACGAGCTGGGTCATGTCCTTGGAGAACATGATGCCGTCCTTCACCGTGAACGAAGCGCTCCCCGGGGCAATCTTGTATTCCTTCAGTGCCGAGCACGACGAGAAGGGATTGCCCAGGATGGTGGTGAGCGATGCGGGAAGCGTCACCTGCTCGAGCGCCGTACAAACATTGAAAGCCCTGTTGCCGAGCTTCGTCAGCCCCTCGGGCAACTCAATGGACTGGAGCGACTTGCAGCAGGTGAAAGCGTCGTTCTCGATAGTCTTCAGCCCCTCGGGCAGCTTGATGTCCTTCAGGTTATCGCACGACGAGAAAGCGTAGCCCCTGATTACCTTCACGTTAGGCGGAAGCACGATGCTCTCCAACGACGTGCACGACCCGAAAGCGCCGAGGCCTATTTGCGTGATGCTCGAAGGCAGGTTCACTGTTTTCAAGTTCTTACATTCCTGCGCCATGCGCTCGGGCACCGCGGTGATGCCGTCGGGCAACGTGAGGGTGGTGATGGCCTCGCAGTTCTCGAAGGCGGAATAGCCTATCTCGGTCACGCTGGCCGGGATATTGATTTCCTTCAGTTTCTCGCAGCGGCACAGCGCCCAAATGTCGATTTTCTTCAACGTGTTGGGAAGCTTAATCTCGGTCATGTTGTTGCAGCCGAAGAAGCCCCAGCTATCAAGCGCGGTCACCGTGAAGGTCTTGCCGTCGTGCTTCACCGTCGCAGGAATCTTGACCTTGCCCTTGGGAAGGTGCTTGTCGTCGATTTTCCCCACTTTCACGCTCGTCTCGTCAAGCGTCGTATATTTGAGCCCGTCCTTGACGAACTCCACCTCGGCCTGAGCCGCTAATGCCACTGCCATAGCCATCATTAAAACTAGATACTTTTTCATTCGTGATATGAGTTTTTAATATTCGTTCAGGTCTTAAAATCATGCAAATATCGCCATAAATGACGAAAAACGCAAATTTCCCGCCTTTTTTCCGATGATTTTCACAATTTTCACAATACCCAAAATCAACGGAAATTTCGTCAAAGGCGAGAATTTAAAATCCGCCCCCCTATTCTTTTTCACTCCATAAGTCAGTGCAAGATATTAAAAACAAATAATTTAACCCGCACAATTCGCTTAATTCGTGAAATTCGCATTGAAAAGATTGCGCATGCCATGGAAAACCACTAACTTTGTACCGAATTCTTTAACCCTTTAACATTTTCCCGCTTATGAAAAAAATCGTTACCCTATCACTCCTGGCCGTAGCGGCAATAGCCCTGCAGGCCAAAGTTTACACCTTCGCCGACCTTGCGGCTATCGAGAACTCGGGCGTCACCCTCGTGGACGGCGCGTATGTCGTGAGCGTTGATGCCACGTTAAGCGAAGCCGTCACCCTCGACGATGGCGGCCTCACCGTGAGCAAGACGCAGATTACCATCAACGAGGGCAACTCGCTCCAACTCGTGGGCGGCGAAGTCATCAAATTCGCCGGCAGCGCGCAGCTCGTCGTTATGGGCGAGGCGCTCCTCAACCCCGAAACAGGCGCCATCGTCACCGCTGCCGAAGGCTCGGAAGGCACCGCCAAGGGCTTCTGGGTCAAGGGTGAGACGGCCAACGCCGTGGTCGAGAACATCGACTTTAAGTATGTGGGCTTCACCTTCAGCAACGGTACCGAAGCCGGCCACCTCGAGATGCGCAACTGCACCATGGACCAGTTCAACGGCAAGAACTCGCAGCAGGCCATCAGCTTTAACGCCCGTGGCGACGGCAACATCATCGACCACTGCACCTTCACCGGCGCCAAGGTGTCGGCCATCGGCAACGGCTCCAACACGCCCGTGGGCATCGTGGTGAGCAACTGCACCTTCATGAACAACTCCACCGACAAGCGCAACCGCCCCGTCATCAACCTGAGCGTGGGCAACTATGATGTCATCATTGAGAACAACCTCGTCAAGGGACTAGCCGAGAACACCCTCGCCGGAGGCATCGCCGTGAGCAACCTGCTGGGCAGCGACATAGGTGACGCCAAAATCTATGTGCGCAACAACGTCATCCAAGACAACCGTTACGGCATCACCCTCACCGGCAAGGGCCATGTCTTCATCGAGGACAACGCCATCATTAACAACCACTGGGACTCCAACCCCATGACTGGCGGCAGCGGCATCAATATTACCGACAGCAAGGGATATGCCAACGCTTTCATTAAAGGCAACCTCGTCACCGGAAGCTACTGGGGCATCTCTATTATCGGTGCCGAGACCACCGTCGTTAACGTGGGTAAGATCGACGACCCCGAGGCCGAAGACTACAACCCCGGACTGAACGTGCTCCGCGACAACGGCGTGGACGGCGCCCTCTATGACCTCTACAACAACTCGCCCATCACCGTCTATGCACAAGGCAACGTGTGGGGCGTCTCGAAACAAACCCGCGACGAAATCGCCACCGTCATCTATGATAAAAACGATGACGAGACCCTGGGCGAGGTCATCTTCTGGAGCGGGGACGAGCCCGTGACCGGCGACGTGAACCGCGACGGCATCGTCAACGGCAGCGATGTCACCAAGCTCTACAACATTCTTCTCGACAACGAAGAAGAGCCCACCGAGTAACACCCGTCATCCATTATTATAGGACCCGCCACGCGCCCATAACGGTGCCCATGGCGGGCCCTTTTTGTCGTGCCACACGCTTTCCGCGTTGAACACTCAGCGATATTTCCTCGGGCGAACCATTGCGGCTATAACGACCCTGCAGCATCAATCAAAAGTTTTCATTTTCCACTATCCACCCTACAGTTTTTATCCCGAATCGGTCATTAGAAATCATGTCAGAACAGAGTTTAGTTTGAGCAGATTGCTGTTAGTGAAATCGAAGACATAGCGGGCTATGGCAAGATTTCAGTGGCAGCAAGATGCCAAAAT
>JAGCUP010000196.1 GCA_017962765.1 Muribaculaceae bacterium
ATGTACATGGTTCCCGGCTTTCCATCGATGTTCGATGTGAAGCTATAGCTCACGGCACCAATCTCCACTTCGGCTACGTCGCTCAGGTGGAGCAGGTGACCGGTGTCGCTGGTGCGCAGCACAATTTCGTTGAACTCCTCGACGGTCTTCAACGTGCCCTTATACTCCATCGAGTACTGGTAAGCGTTCTCGCTCTGTTCGCCCAGCGAACCAGTGGCGGCCACGAAACTCTGGCCTCCGATGGCGGCGAAAACGTCGTTAGGCTCCAGCCCATACTGCGCCATTACATCGGGCTTGAGCCAGATGCGCAGGGCGTAGGTGTTACCCAGCGACATCACGTCGCCCACACCGGTGATTCGCATGAGTCGGGGACGCACGTTGATGTCGATATAGTTGGCAATAAAGTCGGCGTCATACTTGCCGTCGACGCTCTTCAATGCGCCGATATGCAGGATGTTACTCTGCTGTTTCATCACTTGCACACCCACTTTGGTTACCTCAGAGGGCAGTAGGGCAGTGGCGCGGCTCACGCGGTTCTGCACATTCACGGCTGCCAAGTCGGGGTCGGTTCCCTGCTCGAAATAGACTTGTATCGACACGTCGCCCGACGATGAGGCCGAGCTGGTAATATAAGTCATGCCGGGCACGCCGTTGATGTTCTCCTCGAGCGGCTGGATGACCGACTTCATGATGGTGTTGGCATCGGCGCCGGTGTAGGATGTCGAGACGCGCACTGTGGGCGGCGCGATGTTGGGATATTGTTCGATGGGCAGCGTCTTCATGCAGATGACGCCCACCAGCGTGATGACAATCGCTATTGCGCATGCCATCACATATTTGTTGATGAAGATATTATTCTTCATGGTTTAATCTTCTTTTTTAGCTTCTTTGGGGAATAAGACGCGTTGGCCTTCCTGCAGGTTGTTGGCGCCCACGGTCACGATGCGGTCGCCCACGTTGAGGCCCGAGGTAACGATGACATCCTGTCCGTTGCCCGCTTCGGTCGTCGTTACGGTAACTGCGGTAGCGGTGCTATCGCTCTTAACCTTATAGACCAGCGACTTGTCCTGCAAACGCACCACGGCGGCCTGTGGTATCACCATCACGTTGGCGCGGTTCATGGGCAGCAACACGGTGCCCTGGATGCCCGAGTACAAGTGGCCGTCGGGGTTGGGGAACGTGGCAATACACGAGAGTGAGCCAGTAGCGGCATCGACCACGCCGGTAAGGCTGGTGATGCGTCCCTTGTGAGGATATTCGGTACCATTTTTCATCACGAAAGTCACTTCGGGCAATTCGGCTATGTATTGTTCTTTGTCGCTTTTGGTGGCACCCGAGGAAACACCCTCTTCCAGAATGGACTCGGGGACCGAGAACAGGGCCTCCATCTGCTGGTTGCCGCTCACCACGGTCATCTGCGTCATGGGTGAAACCTGGTCGCCGGCGGTGACGTTAATCTCACCCACAATACCCGACACCGGCGAAGTGATGGTGCAGAAGCCCAGGTTGACTCGCGCGCGGCTCACGGCGGCTTGCGCCTGGCTCACGGCGGCTTGTGCCTGTGCCACGGCGGCTTGTGCCTGCCGGTATGCGTTGAGCGAGTTTTCGAGCGTGTAGCTGCTCACGATTTTCTTTTCGTAGAGGTTCTTGTTGCTCTCATACTCCAGTTTGGCGCTGTTGGCTTGCGCCTGCGCGGCCTGCAAGTTGGCTTGTGCGGCTTGCAGGTTAGCCTGCGCCGACTGCAGCTCGTGTTGGGCGTTGCGCGAGTCGATGGTGAAAAGCGTTTGGCCCCTGCTCACCTGTTGACCTTCGGTAACGTAGATTTTCATCAACTGTCCGCTCACTTGTGGCATGATGTTCACATCGCTTTGTCCGCGCATCTTGGCGCTGAACTTGATGGGAATCTCAATGTCCTTCTTCTCGACCGTCATCGTCTCAAACGACGATTCGGTCTCCTTGGGCATATCTACTCCACAGGTTGTCAGACAGAAAGCGGTTAGTAACAACGCACTCCACTTGCAAATTTTACTCTCAAATGCATTAAAAAACAAAAAATTCATAGTCGTTTTCATTAATTTAATTTGCAAAAATACATCTTTTTCCATAAAAACACATTATAATATACAAAAAAATGAGAGCATATTATGCAAGCAAACCATGCAAAAATCAAGTCCCACAACCGAAGCACGCTTGTGGGACTTGTTAATTGAGCTATTCCTTATGCTCAAAGCTCACTGCTCACTGCTCAAAGCTCTATAGCTCATAGCTCTATAGTAGGTTTACTGAGCGGGCGAGGAATTGTGAGAGGGCTTCGCCCTTAAGGAGGCCGTGGCCCAGCAGTGCGATGTCGATAAGTTGTTTCACCTTGTCTTGGCCGGCGGCATAGTCTGCGATGACGCTTTCCTTAGCCTTGCGGAGTTCGCCGGCTTGCTTCTCGTTTTCACTCAATGCCTCTTTCTTGTCTTCAGGCACGCCCTTGCCGTCCTTGTCGAGGTTGCGGATGGCCTTGATGGCGGCATCGGCAGCCGCGAGTTTGTTGTCGAAATCCTTGATTTGTTCGCCGAGTGCCGCTTGAGCGTCCTCTACGAGTTTCGTGATGAGTGGATGCGCGGTGTTCAGCGTGAGATTGTAGGTGTCGGGAAACTCTCCGTAGAAGCTCATTCCGGGTTGGAACTTCGCCATTTCTTTCATGCGTCGCATGTATTCGCTTTGCGTAATGACGACAGGCATCTCGTCGGCTTTCATTGCCGCAAGGTTGACCATGAAGTTACATTTTTCGATAGTGGGGATTTGCGACTGGAACAACGAGGAGGCCAGTTGCTCCTGGTCGTGGGTGAACGATGACTGCGTGGTGTTCTCCTTGACGATGAGCCGGTCGATGACGTCGGCATCGACGCGCACGAAACGCGACTTCTCGTTCTTTTGTTCCAGCATGCCCACGAATGGCGTATCGAGTTGTCCGTCCATGAGCAGGACGCTGTAACCCTTGTCGGTGGCCGCCTTGATGTGGGGATATTGCGTCTCCTTGTCGGTGGCGTAGAGATAGATGAGGTTGCCGTCCTTGTCGGTTTGCTCGCCCTCGATTAGTTTCTTGTAGTCATCGTAGTTGAAGTACTTGCCCTCGACGTCCTGCAAGAGCATGAACTTCATGGCGGCGTCGCAGAACTTCTCGTCGCTGAGCATGCCATACTCGATGAAAATCTTAATATCATTCCATTTTTCCTCAAACTCCTTGGGGCTGTTCTTGGCAATCTCCTCGAGGCGCTGGGCCACCTTCTTGGTAATGTAGGACGAAATCTTTTTCACGTTGCGGTCGCTCTGCAGATAGGAACGCGACACGTTGAGCGGGATGTCGGGTGAATCGATGACGCCCTGCAACAGCATCAAGAACTCGGGTACCACGCCCTCGACGCTGTCGGTGACGAAGACCTGGTTGCAGTAGAGCTGGATGCGGTCTTTGCGGATGTCGAGGTTGTTCTTGATTTTCGGGAAGTAGAGGATACCGGTAAGCGTAAAGGGGTAGTCCACGTTGAGGTGAATCCAAAACAGCGGGTCGTCCTGCATGGGCTGGATGGCGTGGTAGAACTTGAGGTAGTCCTCGTCCTTGAGCTCGCTCGGGGTGCGTGCCCACAGCGGCTCCACGTCGTTGATGACCTTGTCGCGGTCGGTGTCGACCATTTTGCCGTCTTTCCATTCCTGCTCCTTGCCAAAGATGATGGGCACAGGCAGAAAACGGCAATACTTCCTCAAAAGAGTCTCAATGCGCAAGGTCTCGAGGAACTCCTTCTCGTCGTCATCGATATACAGGATGACGTCGGTGCCGCGCTCGGCCTTGTCGCACTCTTCCATCTCATATTCTGGCGAGCCGTCGCAAGTCCAGCGTACGGCTGCAGCGTCGTCTTGATAGGAACGCGTGCGGATTTCCACCTTCTTGGCCACCATGAATGCAGAGTAGAAACCGAGTCCAAAGTGGCCGATGATGGCGTTGGCGCTGTCCTTGTACTTGTTGAGGAACTCCTCGGCGCCCGAGAAGGCGATTTGGTTGATGTACTTTTCGACATCGTCGGCAGTCATGCCGATGCCATTGTCGCTCACGGTAAGCGTGCCGGCCTCTTTATCAATCGACACGTTGACTTTCAGGTTTTCAATGTCGCCCTTGAAGTCGCCAGCGGTGGCCAGTGTCTTCAGCTTTTGGGTGGCATCGACAGCGTTCGAGATGAGTTCGCGCAGGAATATCTCGTGGTCGCTGTAGAGAAATTTTTTGATAACGGGGAAAATGTTGTTAGTGGTTACCCCGATAGAACCTTTTGACATAATATTGTGGATTTTAGTTGTTAGTTAGTTTTTAGTAGAGCGGGCTAAGCCCATACTGTAATCTATAAACTGTCATCTGTAAACCGCACCGTGGTGGCATCGTCCTTCACATCGACGACGATGGTTCCGTCGTGACGATTTTCATTCTTGAGCAGCAGTTCTGACATGGGGTCCTCGATATGGGTCTGGATAGCACGCTTCAGGGGGCGTGCACCATACTGGCGGTCGTAGCCCTTGTTGGCCACAAACTCTTTGGCCTCGGGAGTAATCACCAATTTGAATCCCAGCTCCTCAACGCGGTCGTAGAACAATTTGAGTTCCACGTCGATAATCTTGAGGATAGCGTCGTGGTCGAGCGACGAGAAGGTGATGATGTCGTCCACGCGGTTGAGGAACTCGGGCGAGAACGAGCGGTTCAATGCCTTGCGTATCACCGAGTCGCTGCGCTCCTTGGTGATGACGTTGGTGTTGAAGCCCACACCGGCACCGAAGTCCTTGAGTTAGCGCGTACCGAGGTTGGAGGTCATGATGATGATGGTGTTCTTGAAATCCACCTTGCGCCCGAGGCTATCGGTGAGTTGGCCTTCGTCGAGGACCTGCAGCATCATGTTGAACACGTCGGGATGCGCTTTCTCGATTTCGTCGAGCAGTACGACGGAGTAGGGGCGACGGCGCACTTTCTCGGTCAGCTGTCCGCCTTCCTCGGAACCCACGTATCCCGGAGGAGCTCCCACGAGCCGCGAAACCGAGAATTTCTCCATATATTCGCTCATGTCGATGCGAATCAGGGCATCGGCCGAGTTGACTAGGAACTCGGCGAGCCGCTTGGCCAGCAGTGTCTTGCCCACGCCGGGGGGGCCGAGGAACATAAACGAACCGATGGGGCGGTTGGGGTCTTTGAGGCCCACACGGTTGCGCCTGATGGCTTTGGCAATCTTGTCGATGGCTTCATCTTGCCCGATGATGAGTTTTTTCAGTTCGTCGGTCATTCCGAGCAGGCGGATGCCTTCGGTTTGCGCAATGCGCTGCACGGGCACGCCGGTCATCATGGCGACGACTTCGGCGATGTCGGCCTCATCAACCGTTTCGCGCTGCGTATCAAGCGATTTCTCCCAGCGTTCCTTGGCGTCGGCGAGCTCGAGTTTGAGCTTCTCCTGGCGGTCGCGGTAGTTGGCTGCGCTCTCGAAGTTCTGCTCCTGCACTGCCTTGAGTTTGTCGTTCTGTGCTTGTGCAATGGATTTTTCGAGTTCGTCAATCTCCTTGGGAACGGTTACCTTTGAAATATGCACGCGTGAACCGGCCTCATCGAGTGCGTCGATGGCTTTGTCGGGGAAGCTGCGGTCGCTGATGTAACGGTCGGTGAGCCTTACGCAGGCCTCGAGTGCCGCTTCGGTATAATTGACGCCGTGGTGCTCCTCATACACATGTTTGATGTTGTGTAGGATTTCGAGTGTTTCTTGGGCGTTGGTGGCATCGACGAGCACCTTCTGGAAGCGGCGCTCGAGGGCACCGTCCTTTTCAATGTTTTTGCGGTACTCGTCAAGCGTGGTGGCTCCCACGCACTGCACCTCGCCGCGCGCCAGGGCGGGCTTGAGCAGGTTGGCGGCATCCATCGATCCGCTGGCGTTGCCAGCTCCCACGATGTTGTGTATCTCGTCGATAAAAAGGATGATGTTCTTGTGCTTCGACACCTCATCGATGACCGCCTTGATGCGCTCCTCGAACTGGCCGCGGTATTTGGTGCCGGCCACTACAGCAGCCATATCGAGCGAGATGATACGCTTGTCGAAAAGAACGCGTGCTACCTTGCGCTCGACGATGCGCAGCGCGAGGCCTTCGACGATGGCCGATTTGCCCACGCCAGGCTCGCCAATGAGCACGGGGTTGTTCTTCTTGCGGCGACTTAGGATTTGCGCCAAACGCTCTATTTCGCGCTCACGGCCAACCACGGGGTCGAGTTTGCACTCGGCAGCTTCTCGCGTGATGTCCTTGCCATACTTGTCAAGTGCGGGTGTCGCATTGTCATTTTTCATGACATTTCGTCGCTGTGTGCCGCGGCGTGTGTGTCCGTCGTCGGGTGCCTTGCCGTCGTCTCCCACATCGTCGAGCAGGTCATCGTCATCATCGTCGCCGGTGAAGTCGGCTCCTGCCCGAGGCGCGGGTGTGATGGTATCGCGGAGCCACAAGTTGTCACTCCGCTTGTCATTAAAACTGTTATAATATTTTTTCTTCATTTACCTTAAATATAATTGTGTGATAAAATATGGTCAAAATCTCTTGGGTCGCCGCCGTCCGTTGGCGCCACCCGTATCATTTAAAGCAAAAAACGTGCCAAAAGCGTCTATCAATGCTCTCCACTTTGGGCAAATCGCTTTGTCGAGTGTCTTTTTTGTCATTTTGAGGGGGAATTTAGATTTTTTAGACAAAATGATTTTGTCATGTGAGGAAAAATGAGGAAATTTGCGTTTTGTTGTGGCGGGTTGTTCCGCAAATAACACGAAATCAATTATGTATCGAATGAAGTATATGTTCACTTTCGCCTTAATGGTGGTCGCATTGGCTGCCATGGCGCAAAACAACGTGGCCGAGGAAGTGGCCTGGGTGGTCGGTGACCAGCCTATTTTCAAGAGTGAGATTGAGGAGGAGTACCAGCAAGCCATCTACGAGCGTGCCGAGCTGCCTGGTAACCCCTATTGCCTGATTCCTGAGCGCATGGCCATTGATAAACTGTTCTTGCACCAGGCGCGCATCGATACCATCGAGGTGCCCAATAGCTCGGTGCAACAGAGCGTGGAGGCTCGTATTAACTATTACATTGCCAACCTGGGCTCGAAAGAAAAGTTGGAAGAATATTTCCGCAAGCCGCTTCCCGAGTTGCGTGAACAGCTCACCGAGGTGGTTCGCAACCAATATACTATCCAGGAAGTGCAGCGCAACTTGACTAAAAACGTGAAGGCGACGCCTGCCGAGGTGCGCAAGTATTTCAACTCTATCCCTGCCGATTCGCTTCCGTTCGTGCCCATGCAAGTCGAGGTGCAAATTATCACCATCAATCCCATGATTCCGCAACAGGTCATTGACGAGGTGAAGGCGCGACTGCGCGACTACGCCAACCGCGTGACCACGGGAGAGAGCGAGTTCTCCACCCTTGCTATCCTCTACAGCGAGGATGGCTCATCGGCCAGCGGCGGCGAGGTGGGTTTCAAGGCACGCGCCGAGCTGCTGCCCGAATATGCCGCAGCGGCCTTCAACCTAAATGACACAAAGAAGGTGTCGAAAATCGTTGAGACCGAGGCCGGATTCCACATCATACAGCTTATCGAGAAGCGTGGCGACCGCGTCAACACGCGACACATACTGCTGCGGCCCAAGGTGAGCGAGAGCGACCTTACGGCGGCCGTGCAGCGCCTCGATTCGCTGCGCGTCGATATCGTCGACCTGAAGAAGGGTACCTTTGAGCAAGCAGCCCTCGCCGTGTCGCAAGACAAGGATTCGCGCAACAACAACGGCCTGATGCTCAACGAGGAGACCCATAGCACCCTCTTCGAGATGTCGCAACTGCCTCCCGAGGTGGCCAAGGTTGTTGACAAGATGCAGGTGGGCGAGGTGTCTCAACCCTTCATCATGATGAACAGCGCCACCAACCGCCAGCAGGTGGCCATGGTGAAACTATCGAAGCGCATCGATGGCCACAAGGCCACGCTGGGCGACGACTATCAGGCGCTTAAGGACATGTACGAGAACCACAAGAAAAACGAAATTATCGAGAACTGGGTCAAGGAGAAACAGCGTAACACCTACGTCTATATTGAGGAAGGTTGGCGCAACTGCGACTTCAAGTACGATTGGCTCAAGAAAAACGAGAACAAGGGAAAATAAAATAAGGTGGAGCACTTGAAGCATAACGATAACGAACGGCACCCGTCGCTAAGGGCGTGGGTGTCGCTCGTCGTGATTGCAGCAATGGTGACTGCCTCGATGGCCGCACCACCCGATGTCACAGGCGGTGAGGAGCCGCCTCAGGAGGCCGTGGCGGCACGTCCTGGCTCCACACCCGCCCGTTTTGCACGCATCCAGCCCCAGATTCCCAGTGCGAATCGCAGCGAGCGCAATAAGGTGTTTATAGAGAACGCCGATGAGATGGTGTTTGACGAGGCGCGCAGCGCCGATTATCAGGTGCTTCGTGGCAACGTGAGGTTCAGTCGTGCAGGCATGTTCATGTATTGCGATAGCGCCTATTTTCACCCCGAATCGAGCTCGCTCGACGCCTTCGGACACGTGCGCATGACGCGGGGCGGGGGTGAGGAGGGCACCTGCGAAGTCCTTCACTACTATGCCGACCGCGAGGTGGCTGAAATGCGCCGCAACGTGGTGTTGCGCAATCGCAACATGACGCTCACCACCGACAGCCTTGACTATGACATGGCCGCCAATATGGGCTATTACTACAATGGTGGCAAAATTGTAGATAGCAAGGGCAATGTGCTTGAGAGCGAGGAGTGCAGCTACAACACGCGCACAGACGATGCCACTTTCGATAACTTTGTCACCCTCAACAACCCCAAGTTCGAACTCTCGACACGTAGCTTGCTCTACAATACGCGTACCCACATTGCCACCATCATCGACGAGACCGATATCTACAGTAAGGGGCGCGACCGCAACCACATACGCACCAATAGCGGCTATTACAACACCAGTGCCGACAACGGCACGCTCTACAATCGCTCGCTCATCGAGACGAGTGACGACCGCGACATGGTGGGCGATACGCTCTTCTACGACCGTCGTGAGGGATACGGTGAGGCCCGTGGCAACATCATCATTAACGATTACAAGAACAAAACCATACTTGACGGTGACTACGGCTACCACAATGAACGCACCCACTATTCTTTCGTGACGAAACGAGCCCGCGCCCGTATTACACAGACCATCAAAAATGAGTATGGCAACCTCGAGGAGGAGACGCTGCACGTGCATGCCGACACGCTGCGCACTTTCCTTGATGAGGACTCAATCAGGGTGGTCACGGCGCAACACGACGTGCGCTACTACCGCAGCGACGTGCAGGGACTATGCGATTCGGCCGCTATGTCGCAGCGTGATTCAATCATGAATATGTACCGTCACGCTGTGGTGTGGAACGAGAATCACCAGGTGGTGGGCGACGAAATTAACGTCCACTTTAACGATAGCACCGCCGACTGGGCTATGTTGCCGGCCGGAGGTATGCTTGCCGAGGAATTGGGTGAACATTACTACAATCAGTTGAGCGGCAAGAAGATGATGGCTTTCTTCGAGGATAAGGAGCTGCGCCGCCTCGAGGTGGATGGCAACGTGAGGGTGATTTTCTATCCCGAGGAGCAGGACTCCACCATCAACAAGCAGGTGGCAGCCGAGAGCAGTCACCTTAACATCGACCTCAAAGAGAAACAGGAGGTGGACAAAATTAAGATGTGGCCCAACGTGAGCGGAACTGTCACACCGCTGTTCTTGCTCAAACCCAGCGGCCTCTACCTGTCGGGCTTCAAGTGGTACGGCGACCTGCGTCCGCAGGGCCCAGACGACATCTTCGACACCACAATCGACCCCAGTACTATTGATGCGCCGGTGGTGGGGCGCCGCCGCTCCACGTCGGCCAAATGAGAAAGGAGATAATGCGATTAGCGATGTGATTAAATTACTGCCCGATTCGGTCGCCAACCAAATTGCAGCCGGCGAGGTAATCCAACGGCCCGCTTCGGTCATCAAGGAACTGGTGGAGAACGCAGTCGATGCCGGAGCTACCCACATCCACATAGTGCTACGTGACGCAGGACGCACTCTTATTCAGGTCATCGACGATGGGCAGGGCATGTCGCCCACCGATGCCCGACTGGCTTTCGAGCGTCACAGCACATCGAAAATCCGTGAGGCCGCCGACCTGTTCACGCTTCACACCATGGGCTTCCGTGGCGAGGCACTTGCCTCGATTGCTGCCATCTCCCACGTGGAACTGCGCACGTGCCTTCGCGGTGAGCAGTTGGGCACACGTTTGCTCATCAATGCTTCGCAGTGCGAGAGCCAGGAGCCATACGTGTGTCCCGTGGGCGCTAATTTCATGGTGAAAGATTTGTTCTTTAATGTGCCTGCTCGCCGCAAGTTCCTCAAGAGCAACCAAGTGGAGCTGAGCAACATCATCAAGGAATTTGAAAAACTCGCCCTTGTAAACTACAATGTGGAGTTCAAGCTAACCCACAATGACAAGAACATGTACCATCTTCTGGCCGGTTCGTTCAAGCAGCGCATCGTAGCGCTCTTCGGCAACAACCTCGACCAGCAGCTAGTACCACTCGCAGTCGACACCTCGCTGGTGAAAATCAATGGCTTCGTGTCGCGCCCGGAGAACGCGCGCCGTCGTGGGGCCTTGCAGTTCCTATTCGTTAACGGGCGCTATATGCGGCACCCCTATTTCAGCAAGGCGGTGACTACATGCTACGAGAACCTCATCGCACCCGATGCCCAACCGCTCTATTTCCTCGATTTTACCGTAGATCCCGAGACTATCGACGTGAACATACACCCCACAAAGACCGAGATTAAGTTTGAGAACGAGGTGCCCATCTGGCAAATCGTTGCTGCCGCCGTGAGAGAAGCGCTGGGACGCTACGGCGCGGTGCCCTCAATTGATTTCGACAACGTGGGAGCGCCCATCATTCCAGCGATGAACGGCGATAACAAGCCTACCGAGGCGCCCCCAGTGGCCCTCGACCCTAACTACAACCCCTTTAACCAACCCACAGAGCGCCATGGCGGTGGGAGTGGGGGAGAACACCACGCCAAGCGCCCCGTCCCCATGACCGACTGGGAGGCCCTCTACCGCGACTTCGAGAAGTCGCGTGCCGACGCGCTCAACAATGCAGATAGCCTCGTGCCCGACGAGGAGGCGAAAGAGCTGTCGGCAATCGAGACCACTGCCGAGCACGATTGTTTCCAAATAGACAAACGCTTTGTTGTGGCAGCCACCAACGCCGGTATGCTGCTTATAGACCAGCATCGTGCCCATGCGACAATCCTATATAACGCTTATCGTGCGCAGGCACAGTCGGCTAATGTGACCTCACAAAGCGTTCTTTTCCCCGAGGTTTTGCGACTCACGCCCGCGCAAAACGCTATACTTTGTGAGGTGAAGCCGCAGCTTGAGAGTATAGGCTTTAGCTTGTCACAGCTAGGCGGTGGCGACTGGGCAGTTAACGCAGTGCCTGCCGGCTTACAAGGTGTAGAGGCCAACGACCTGTTGCTGAGCGTCGTCGATGATTTCTCGCAGGGTGGCGACTCCCTCAAGGATAAGCTCGACCAGCGCGTGCTGATGACTGTCGCCTCGCGTGCCGCTATCTCGCGTGGCCGCGTGCTCACGCACGACGAGATGAACAAGTTAATCAACGACCTCTTTGCCCTCCCCGAGAACCGCTATACGCCGTCGGGGAAGGCTATCTACCGTGAACTTACCCTCGAGCAACTCGAGAAAATGCTTTAAAGGAAATGGTGGACTTCGGCTTGATTGTGTCGCAAGGTACGGGTTACAACCTGCATACCCACACCCAGTTTTGCGACGGCCGTGCGACCATGGAGGAGTTTGTTGAGGCTGCCATCAAGGCAGGTTACCGCCATCTGGGTTTCACCCCTCATTCGCCCATCCCGTTCCACAGTCCTTGCAACATGGAGCATGGGCAGGTTGAGGCCTATTTTCAAGAAATAGCGAGGTTGCGAGAACACTTTGGCGACCGCATTGCCATTTATGCTGGCATGGAGATTGATTACCTCGATGGCTGGGGACCCGCCCATCCGTATTTTGCCTCGTTGCCGCTAGACTACACTATCGGTTCAGTGCATTTCATTCCCTCGTTCGATGACCCTGACACCTATATTGATGTGGACGGTAAGCCCGAGAGTTTTATTGTAAAGATGGAAGAATACTTTCATAATGATATAGAGGGTGTTGTGTGTTCATTCTTTAATCAATACTTAAAGATGATTGAGGAAGGTGGATTCGACATTGTGGGCCACTTTGACAAGATAGGGCGCAACGCTTCGCACTATCGCCCGGGCATTGAGGACGAGCCGTGGTATCGACATCAGGTTGACATGCTTTTGGAGGCTATAGTAGCCAAGCGATATGCCGTGGAAATCAACACGAAGATGTGCGAGACAGAAAAACGCTTTTTCCCCGCCCAGCGCCTGTGGCAACGCCTCAGCGACGCTGGTCTCACAATTGTTGTCAACAGCGATGCCCACGTCCCGGCCCTTCTCGACTCCGGCCGTCCCGCCGCCCTTTCTGCTTTCGGATAACGATTGGTGGACGTGTTTCCCTTTGTGTGTACTTCTTAGTGTTATTAAGGAGCAGTTGCGTTTTTTCGTCGAACAGTAGGATGTAAGTCCGTTTTTTTCGTAACTTTGCACTTTCAAAAACATCAATGTTTTTTTATAAATTAGAAATTAACTGATGGATGTTTGTTTAACTCTTGATTACGAACTTTTTCTTGGAGAGAGGACAGGCACAGTGGACAGATGCCTGATTACCCCCATGGCTAAACTTATGGAGAGCGTTGACACGGTGGGCGCCAAGTTCACAATCTTTGTCGATGCTACTTATTTATGCGCACTGAAGCATCATGCGGCCGACTATCCAGCGCTAGCCAACGATTTGGAGAAAATCCAATCCCATTTGCGCGAGTTGAAAGAAAAAGGCCACGACATCCAACTCCATGTGCATCCCCAGTGGCACTATTCTACATTCGACGGCCAACGGTGGATTATGGACTCCGATCACTATAAGTTGAGCGACCTCGACGAACAAGAGGCCTTGTCGGTCTTTACAGAGGCCAAATCGTTACTCGACGGCATCATTGACGTTTCCACCACGTGCTATCGTGCTGGCGGTTTCTCAACCCAGCCCACTTCGTTGCTCACGAAATTATTTGCGCAAAATGGCGTTGTGCTCGATGCTTCGGTATGCCCGGGCACACGCTATGAGTCACCACAGCAGAGCTACGATTATGTGGAGTCTCCGAAATATGGCCCATATCGCTTCGACGCCGACATCAATGTACCGCAAGACGATGGCCGTTTCGTAGAGGTGCCTATTACGATGTGCCGCGTTTCGCCGTTCTTCCATTGGCGTTTGGCGCTGAATCGCCTGTTGAAGTCGAAAAGTCAGCAATTGTTTGGTGACGGTGTGAGTGTCAAGACCACGTCCGACAGCATTTACCAGCGTCTGCTACATTACACCGACTGCATGGCAACTATCGATGGCTACAAAATTAAATTCCTCAAGAAAGCTTATTTGGGCGCAAAGAAAGCAGGGAATGAGGTTATGTGCGTGTTGGGCCATCCCAAGTTGGCCACACCTCATTCGGTAGCCGAGCTTAAAAAGTTCTGTGCCCTTGTGTCTAAAAATAACGATTCCTTTACCACTTTATCCTCTTTGTTGAAATGAATGCCTCTATAGCCCGTATAGCAAAGCTGGCACTGTACTACAGTCCAAAACCTATTCGTTCCTATATTTCGGAAAAAGCACAGCAGCGCGAAGTGGCCCATGCCCTCGAGGTGGCTCGTCGGACTAAGGTCACCAAGGACGAGGTGGCCCAGCTGCTCGGACAAATTCCAGTAGAAACTGACGTGATGCTTCACACTTCGATGATGAATGTGGGCAAAATCCAGGGCGGCGTCAACTTTATTGCCAAAACAATACTTGAGAAGGTGGATATATCCCGTCACACGCTCATCGTATCGGCATTGCCATACAGGGGACGTTTCCTCGACTATTTAAGGGAAGGCCATGTGTTCGACGTGAGGACAGCGCCAGTGGCCATGGGTGCCGTCAACGAGAAATTCGTCGATTGGGAAGGTGCTGTGCGTAGCATTCATCCCACCCATTCGGTTGTTGCGCTTGGACCGCGCGCTAAAGATTATGCGGGCGAGCACCATCTTGACGAAACGCCCTTCGGCGCTCATAGCCCCTATTATAAACTCCTCAAGAACAATGCGGTCATTATGCTCTTTGGGGCGACGCTCAACAATGTCACCTTTATCCATGCCATCGAGGATATGGTGGGCGATGCGCATCCTGTGCGCGTCTATAGCAAGCAACGTTTTGTTGTTGATTGTATCGACTGGGACGGCAATCCGCTGAAAGTCAAGACAACGTGCCACGCCCCATTCAAAGGTATTATGCGCGATGTGGAACGTGTAAGGGAAACCATGCTCACATCGGGTACCATGACCACAGTCCCGTTGGGCGAGGGTGAATTCATCATGATAGATTGCCGTAAGTTTACCATCGAGTATCTGAAGATGTTGGCCTCTGGACGTTCAATCTACGGCAGGCATAAGGTGACCGATAAGCTGCGTGACAAGGTTGACTCTCTCCTTGCACAGCTCTAATCGCAAGCGCCGACAATTGTCCCTCACGAAAATGTGGAAAAGTTTTTTTGTGGGGAAGAACGAAAATTGAAGTTTTTTTACTAATTTTGCACAAAATATGGGGTTTTGTGCCCTGTTGACGCGTAATTTATTTAATTATAATTCATAAAAATTTTAAAATCATCACTTTAAGTATGAAAGCAATTTACACTTTCGGTAACGGTCACGCTGAAGGCGGCGCCGACATGAAACTGCTCTTGGGCGGTAAAGGCGCAAACTTGGCCGAGATGAACTTGATTGGAGTGCCCGTCCCCCCGGGCTTCACAATTACCACTGAGGTCTGCACCCTCTATAATGAGCAGGGACGCAGCGAGGTTGTGAAACTCATCAAGGGTGACGTCGAAAAGGCCATCGCCCACATCGAAAAACTTACCGAGAAGAAATTCAACGATCCCTCTAATCCGCTCCTCGTGTCGGTGCGCTCGGGCGCTCCCGTCTCGATGCCGGGTATGATGGACACTGTGCTCAACCTGGGTATTAACGACGAAGTAGTCGAGACTCTCGCCGCTAAGTCGGGCAACCCGCGTTTCGCTTGGGACAGCTACCGCCGCTTTGTCCAGATGTACGGTGACGTGGTGCTGGGCATGAAGCCTCAGAACAAGACCGACATCGACCCCTTCGAGGAAATCATGGAGAAGGTGAAGGCTGAGAAGGGTGTGAATCTTGACACCGAGCTTGAAGTTGAAGACCTCAAAAAACTCGTGGTCCTCTTCAAGCAAGCCGTGAAGAAGAGCACTGGCAAGGATTTCCCTGTTAATGCTTGGGACCAGCTGTGGGGCGCCATCTACGCCGTGTTTGACAGCTGGAATAACGAGCGCGCCATCCTCTACCGTCAGATGAACCGCATCCCTGAGGAGTATGGCACCGCAGTCAACGTGCAGGCCATGGCTTACGGCAACATGGGTAACAACAGTGCCACTGGCGTGTGCTTCTCGCGCGACGCCGCCACAGGCGAAAACCTCTTCAACGGTGAGTACCTCATCAACGCCCAGGGCGAAGACGTTGTCGCCGGCGTTCGCACCCCGCAGCAAATTATGATCGAGGGCAGCCGCCGTTGGGCAAAACTGCAAGGCATTAGCGAAGAGGAGCGTGCCGCCAAGTATCCCTCACTCGAGGAATCGATGCCCGAGTGCGCCGCCCAGCTGGTTGACATCCAGCAAAGGCTTGAGGACCACTACAAGGACATGCAGGATATGGAGTTCACCATCGAGAACGGCAAGCTGTGGCTGCTCCAGACCCGTAACGGCAAGCGTACCGGCGCTGCCATGGTGAAAATCGCCATGGACCTCTTGCGCGAGGGCGTTATCGACGAGAAGACCGTGCTCAAACGCATGGAACCCGAGAAACTCGACGAGCTTCTGCATCCCGTGTTCGACAAGAGTGCGGTGAAGAATGCCAAGGTTATTGCCAAGGGCCTTCCCGCTTCGCCTGGTGCTGCTACCGGTCACATCGTCTTCTTTGCCGATGATGCCGAGGATTGGGCAAAACGCAACAAGAAATAAGGCCTTTCAGAAGAGAAATACCGCTCTACGACTTTTTTGTCGGGCTGGAACTGATTAGGATGAAGATAGGCCAATTTGTGAAAGCCTGCGTATTTTACGCAATTCGATTCCAGTTTCCAGTTGTCGCACGTAATGGGTGACAAGATGGTTTGAACGAACGGCCCGGCCATTTTCATACAAAGCGGGACAATCCTCATGTCGTCCTCGCCCGTATTCACCCGATACTTGCGAGTCAGCCAGCCCACTTGAGCTACTTCAGGTGTTGATCCC